>JBAPYK010000273.1:0-16980 GCA_049284695.1 Rhodoplanes sp.
GTATTCGGCGAGCCGCACGTTGACCGCGAGCAGCATGTCCACCAGCGATTCCCGGCACCACAGTTCCCGCACCGCGCCGGGCACCGCTTCGCGATAGGGCGGGTTCCGCGCGTCGGTGCGGGCGTAATAGTTCTCGCCGGCAATCCCATAGGCGCGGGCGTCGACCAGCGGCTCGGCGTAGCGGGGGTCGCGCGCGTCGATCGGAATGTCGTGGTAATTGCCCGCGGTCGGCGCGCTTTTGTGCATCGGGATCGGGCAGTCGTAAGCGGTCATGTCAGGTCCTGCGGAAGCGCGACGCACCTCAAGCTGCGCCTCGGCTTGTCCGCCCAGTCTCTTCTATGCGGGCTTTGCCTGCAGCGTGCGCGGGTGGCCGCCGGCCTGCCAGTGCGACTCGATCTCCTCCAGCGTCTTGCCCTTGGTTTCCGGCACCAGCGCCCAGGTGAACAGGAGCGCGACGGCGGCGAGCACGGCGTAAAGCCAGAACGTCGCCGCTGCCCCGATCAGATCGATCAGCGAAAGGAAGGTCAGCGCCACCAGGAGGTTGGCGGCCCAGTTCACCAGCGTCGCGAGACTCATGGCGAGGCCGCGGATGCGCTGGGGATAGATTTCGGCGATGATCAACCAGAACACCGGCCCGAGCCCGACGGCGAAGAAGCCGACATAGGCCATCAGGCTCGCCGCCGTGATCCAACCGGTCGCGCCGTGGGCGCCGCGCCAGAAAAATCCGAAGCCGAGCGCGACCAGGCTCAGCGCCATCCCGGTTTCGCCGACGATCAGCAGCGGACGCCGGCCGACGCGGTCGATCAGCCACAGCGCCACCAGGGTCGCCACCACATTGACAATGCCGACGCCGAGCGTGGCGAAGATCGCCGATTCCGCCGAGCCCAGCCCCGCGAACTGGAAGATCGTCGGCGCGTAATAGATCACCGTATTGATCCCGGTCACCTGCTGCAAGGCGGCGAGCATGACGCCGATGATCAGCGGCATGCGGAATTCCCGTTGGAGCAGGGCAGCGAAGCCCGTCCGCTGGCGGGTGAGATTTACGGCCATGTCGTCGAGTTCGGCATCGACGTTATGGTCCGCCGCCCCGTAGATGCGCCGCATGGCGGAGCGCGCCTCCGCGCGGCGGCCCTGCATCATCAGCCAGCGCGGGCTCGACGGCATCAACAGAATGCCGGCGCCGAGGGCGAAGGCGGGGACCGCGCCCAAGCCGAACATCCAGCGCCACCCGCCCGGATAGGCGAAGGCGTAATCGACGAGGTAGGAGGCGAGAATCCCAATCGTCACCGCGACCTGGTTCAGCGAGACGAGCGCGCCGCGGATCGCGGCGGGAGCGATTTCCGACAGGTAGAGCGGCGCGACGAAGGAGGCGATGCCGATCGCCCCGCCGATGAATACGCGGCTCGCGATCAGCCAGCCGACCGACTCTGTTGCGGCGGCGGCAAACGAGCCAAGCACGAACATCGCCGCGGTGACGACGATGAGCCGGCGGCGGCCGTAGCGATCGGCGAGGGGGCCGCCCACGGCAGCGCCGACAACCGCGCCGGCAAGGGCGATGCTGGTGACCACCTCCTGCAAGCCGGAGGACAGCGAGAATTCCCGCTTGAGATAAAGGATGGCTCCGGAAATGGCGCCCGTATCGTAGCCGAACAGCATTCCGCCGAGCGCGCCGACCAGGGCGACAATATAGATGAATGGCATGACGGCACTCGCGGGTGGAAGCGACGGCGAAAAAACGCGTGAACGCCGGAATGAAGGTCTCGCGAGCGCGCGCAGGGGCGGCGCTGCTCGGAGCAGCAAAGCAATGGTCGGCCGAATGCTTAACCCAAGTCGCGCGCGAAGCCGAGCGCTTTACGCGCTGCTCGATGCTCAGCCGTCCCAGCTGATCGTGCCGGCGTCCCATTTCGCCTTGAGCTTCTTCGCCTTGCGGATCAGCTCATCGAGCGCGGACACCGGACGACCCGACGGATTGGCCTTGCAGTAATCGAGCACGCCGTTCAACACTTTGGCTTCGTCGAGCGCATTGACGTCGACATGTTTGCCCCCGGCCTCGAGGAGCGAAACATTGGCGGCGCTGACATAGCCCTGCGCCCACGAATAGAGCATCAGATTGACCGGGTTGTTCAGGCCCTCCGCCGGCTTGAGGTCAGTCGCGAGCTTGGCGCAGTTCGAAGCGCCGATCCCTTGGGTCACCAGCGGCTCGGATTTATTTTCCTGGGCCGAGACCTCGGCAAACCCGCTCAGGCAGGCGGCCGCGATGGCAAGCGCGACGCAAGTTCGACCTACTTTCATGGGACAACGCCTCCCTTGGGGCAGGGCCGTCGCGCGGGCCGTCGTCCCATGCTGGCGTTAGGCCTGCGCGGAACGAGGTCGATCGACATGGATTCGGGAACACTAACGAATTCCTCCGGCGCGACCAAGCGCAAGCTGTGACGTCGCGCGCGAAACGCAACGCTCGGCGGATGCGTCTGCATCGCGCACGGCCTTGCTGACGTCCGTGGGCGGCGGCAGGATGGCGATCGCCGGACGGTTTAGCCATAATGGGGCGGGAGGCGGTGGTGGAAAAAAGAAGTGTACGCCTGAGATGAGAGGGCGGTATGGCTGCGTTTGATTTCGGGACCGGATCGCTCTCTGTCCTGGCTTTAGTGGCGGGAGTTATTGCGGCCGTCGTTTTGGCGGTAGTCGTGGCGGCGTGGCGGCGTGGACGGCTGGGGACGCTGGTTCTCGCGGTCGGCGTTCTGCTCGCGCTGGCCGGCGTGGGGGCGATCCTGGTCGATCTTCAGCCGGGGCGTGGTTCGTCCGAAGGGCGGGCCTTTGCGCGGCGCGCCGACGAGCTTGCCGCCCGCGCTCTTGCTCCCAATTCCCTGCTCGCCTGCCTCGATGCGTCTGCCGGAGCAACGGTGGAAATTGCGTGCGAGGCGCGGCTGTTCGGCCGTCCGGAAAATATCGCTGCGGCCGTCTCCTATACGGCGGCCAAGCTCGCGCTCCTTTCCGAGGGCGCGGCGCTCGCGGGCGGTTGCGCCGAGCAGGCCCGCGCGGCGCTCGCCGCGCTACGGCGAGGGGTCGAAGCCGATCGGTTCGGCGTCGTCGCCCAGGTCCTTGCCGCGAATTCCGGTTGCACCGTCGACCGCTGCGGGGCTTTCGCGCTGGTTACGAACGCCGACCGCATCAAATCGAATTTGCGCGAGGGCGCCTTCGAGCGCCTCGTGGCGCGCCATGCGGAGCGATGGCCGTCGGGCGAGGAGAAGCCGGCAACAGCGGACGCAACGCTGCCGAAAGGCGTCCCGGGCGCGAGGCCGCCGCTGGTCGCCAAGCCGCTCTCGCCGGGCCAGGACTTTCCCTCGGCGGCCTCGATTCCGCCGGTCAGCATCATGGCGCCCGAACCTCCGCGCCCGCCCGAGCCGGCTCCTTCCGGCGGAGAGAGACAGGCGGCCGAAAGCCCCACGGCGCGCACGCCGGCATCGCCGCCGCCGTTGCCGCGTCCCGCGCCGCGGTCATCGAACGAGCCCGTTTCGATCGCGCCCCAGCGCCCGGCCTCGACCACAGCCCCCAGCCGGAACTGAAGCGGACCTCCGTGCAATGCCGCTTCACCTCCTCAAGCTATGCGTCGGCGTCGACAGCGTGAGCGATCTCGAAGCCTGGATCCGCCACAAGCTGAAAGCCCAGCGCAAACGGGGCCCGCGGGAGCATGTGCATACGACGCGGATGATGCCCAAGCGGTCCGCCGAGCTGCTCGCCGGCGGATCGCTTTACTGGGTCATTCGCGGCGAGATCTCGTGCCGACAGCGCTTGCTCGCGATTCGCCCCGCGGTCGATCGCGATGGCGTTCGCCGGTGCGCCTTGGTGCTGGAGCCTTTGGTGACGCTGGTTGAACCGCGGCCGTACCGCGCCTTCCAGGGCTGGCGCTATCTCGCCGCAAAGGACGCTCCGCGCGACCTCGACCGCGCCGCGCCGGGCGCGTCCGACATGCCGGAAGCGATGCGCCGCGAGTTGCGTGACCTTGGATTGCTGTGAGCCAACGTTTTGCCGGGTTTTTTGAACCCTCGTCAAAGCGATCCGAGCATCTTCCGGCGAAGCGAGAGCCGGTTCGCTGAAGAAAATGCGAGATAACCAGAGCGATTTTCGATTCCGCCGGAACGAATCGCTCTGGCGCTCACACGCCGATATTGTCGATTAGCCGCGTCTTGCCGAGCCGGGCGGCGACGAGAAGGCGGATCGGCCCGTCGGCCGTGCGGTCGATCGGCGCCAGCGTTTCGGCGTGGCGGGCCGCAAGATAATCGACGACGAAGCCCGTGCGTTCGAGCTCGGCGGCCCCGTCCGCGGTCACTGCGGCGATGGGCTTGCCGCTTAAAATCCGCGCCGCGCAGTCCTTGAGCACGCGGTGCAGGGTCGGAGCCCGCGCCCTTTCTTCGCCCGAGAGATAGACGTTGCGCGAGGAGAGGGCGAGCCCGTCCGGCTCGCGCACGGTCGGGACGCCGATGACATTGACGCGAAGATCGAGATCGGCGGCCATCCGCGTCACGACCTTGAGCTGCTGATAGTCCTTCTCGCCGAACACGGCGATGTGCGGGCGCACCTGGGCGAACAGCTTGGCGACCACGGTGGCGACGCCGCCGAAATGGTGTGGTCTGAACTTGTCTTCGAGCCCGACGACGGCCGGGCCTTCCGGCGTCACTCGCGTCGCGAATCCCGGCGGGTACATGACCTCCGCCGCCGGCGCCCAGACGAGGTCGACGCCGAGCGCTTGCAACGCGGCAAAGTCGGCCTCGAAGGTCCGCGGATAGCTCGCAAAGTCCTCGTGCGGAGCGAATTGAGTCGGATTGACGAAGATCGAAACAATGACCCGGCGCGCCTTTGTCCGTGCAAATCGGACGAGCGCGAGGTGGCCCGCATGCAGCGCCCCCATGGTGGTGACGAGCGCGATCTTTCCCACCTCGCTCCGAAAACGGGCGGTCGCACGGTCGAGTTTCGTGAGAGTGTGCGCGACAATTGGCTGGCGAGGCATCGTGAACCTTTCCGCGGGCCGTTCGTACGAATCGATACCGCCCATCGCGCGCGCTGCATCAAGCACTGACGATCGAGAGATAGCTTGACGGCGAGGGGGCATCAAAACAAAAATCGGTCGGTCCGGAGGCCGGCTATGTGGGTTGATGCCGAGTCCAGGGACAGTCGCCGCAAGGCGCACGCGGCGCATGTCATCGTGCTTGGGAACGAGAAGGGCGGGTCGGGCAAGTCGACGACCGCCATGCATCTCGCTATTGCCCTCTTGAAGGCGGGACAGCGCGTCGCGACCATCGACCTCGATTCGCGTCAGGGGACACTTAAGCACTATGTCGAGCGCCGCTGCAGGTGGGCGAAGAAGTTCGGTTTGCCGCTCGAACTGCCGTTACATTTCTGCGTCGCACGCGGAGAAGGCGCGCGCGGCGATGAGAACGAACACGCCGAGTTCACGCGTTTTGCCAGCGCGATCACCGAGGTCGAACATCGGCAAGACTTCATCGTGATTGATACCCCGGGTACGGACGCCTACCTCACGCGCCTCGCCCATTCCATGGCCGACACGCTGATTACGCCGCTCAACGACAGCTTCCTCGATTTTGATGTGTTGGCGAACGTCGATGCGGAGACATTCGAGCCGACCGGCATCAGCCATTATGCGGAGCTCGTGCGCGAAGCACGCCGCCAGCGCCGCATGGTCGACGGCCGCGTGACCGACTGGGTGGTCATCCGCAACCGCCTCTCGATCGCCCCCTCCCATCAAGGCGAGCTGGTCGGCGACGGACTGAACGATCTCGCCGGCCGCCTGGGCTTCCGCTTCATCGACGGCTTCGCCGAGCGTGAGGCGTATCGCGAACTCTTTCCACGCGGATTGACCGCGCTCGATGAGATCGACGAGTCCACGCCAGGGGCTCAGCCCTGCCAGGCGCATATGACCGCGCGGGCGGAGGTGCAAAACCTACTCGCCGGCCTGATACTTCCGCTCAATGAGCGTGGCCGCAAGCGCGCCGCGGCGCGCGCCGAATGGTTTATGAGCGCCGGCGAGCCGCTGCAGCTCGATGACGTGCTCGCTGACGACGGCGATGCCGGTCCAATTCGGGCGTGGTCGGCGGAGCGCTAAGCAAACAAGTCGAACCTTGGACGGGCTCGCGGCGGGGCGGCGGTTCGCGCCCGCCATTGCGAAGCGCGCCTCGCGCGGCCACCTTAGGGGACGACCAGGAGGCATGGATCCGTAATGGCGAAGACCCCCGACAGCGCCCCTGTCCCGAGCGGCCGCTCCCAGGAGCCCGCGACGACCTCGACCCGGGGCGAGATCGACGCCTTTATCGAGAAAGTGCGTGGACTGAGCGTCGCCCAGGAGCCGGGCCGGCGCGGGCGGCTGATCTTTGCGCTCGACGCGACCATGAGCCGCCAGCCGACCTGGGACACCGCCTGCCGGCTCCAGGCCGACATGTTCAACGAGACGGCGTCGGTCGGCGGGCTCGACGTTCAGCTCGTCTATTTCCGCGGTTTAGGCGAGTGCCGCGCCTCGCGCTTTGTGTCCGACCCGCGGGCGCTTGCCGGCCTGATGGAGAAGATCGACTGCCGCGGCGGTCATACGCAGATCGCCAAGGTGCTCGCGCACGCCCGTCGCGAAACGGAGAAGACGAAGGTGCAGGCGCTGGTCTATGTCGGCGACGCCATGGAAGAGTCGATCGACGAACTGTGCGCCAAGGCCGGAGAACTGGGTCTGCTCGGCATTCCCGCCTTTATGTTTCAGGAGGGGGGCGATCCGATCGCCGAGAACGCCTATCGCGAGATCGCGCGGCTCTCGCGCGGAGCCTATTGCCGGTTCAATAGGGGTGCGGCGCACGAGCTCGGCGAATTGCTGCGCGCGGTCGCCGCCTATGCAAGCGGCGGCCTCAACGCGCTCGGTCGGCTTGCGGCAGACAAGAACAGTCAGGCGCTCCTTCTCCTGGAGCAGTTGAGATAGCCATGCCGACGATCCTTCTCGGGCTCGCCGTGCTGCTGATCCTGCTGTGGTCGGTCAAGACGCTGGCGCGTGCCGATCCCAAAGGACTGGTGCGTGGGGCGCGACTGGCGGGCGGCGTCGCTGCGCTCGGCGGTGCGGCGTTTCTGGTCGCACGCGGCCAGGTGTCCATCGGCATTCCGCTCGGCCTGACCGGATTGGGGCTGCTCGGCTGGCTGCCGTTCGGGCCGGCGTCGTTCGGCCAGCGCGCGAACAAAACCGCCGGTCAGGTTTCGCGGGTGCGCTCCGCCTTCCTCGAAATGGAGCTCGATCACGACACCGGCGCCATGAATGGGCGTCTGTTGGCGGGCCGACTCGCGGGGGCTTCGCTTGATGCGCTCGATCTGCCGACGCTTTTTGCGCTGCTGGGTGAGATCGACGACGAGAGCCGGTCGCTGCTAGCCGCTTATCTTGACCGCCGGAGTCCCCGCTGGCGTGAGGACGCACAGTCGGGTGCGGCAGCGGGGGAGGGCGGCGCGGCGCGATCCGGCAAAATGACGGAAGAGGAGGCTTATCAGATCCTTGGCCTTCAGCCGGGGGCGAGCGCGGAGGAAATCGGCCGTGCCCACCGGGTCCTCATGAAGAAACTGCATCCCGACCAGGGGGGGTCGACGTATCTCGCGGCCCGCGTCAATCAGGCCAAGGACATTCTGCTTCGCCGCCATCTTTGACTCCAGCCCCACGGGGCCTGCGCGAGAACGGTCTGACTGTGACCGAGCGTGTTCGCGCACATTCACCTGCCGAAACCCTATGCGGCGAAATTACTTCCCATTTCCTTAACGCTTGGTTGTCGAGGCCGGAACGCGCTCCGCGCGCACCCCGCCCCTCCCTGGCACGAGGAGAAGCGGGATGACGCGCGGGCGTCGCGGAGTCCTGAAGGGTGGTCTGTCTTCCCCGTCCGCGCCTTCGGCCCTGTGCTGCCGGGGAGCTTCGGGGAGGGGCGAGGGCGTCTCGTTTCAGCGCCCTCGGAGGAGCTGTTAGTTCTTCAGCGTCAAGCAGGCGAAGTCGTTGCGCTTGAGATACTTGCAGGCTGCTTCTGCTTCATCCTTCTCGAAGCCGGCGAAACGCGCGCGGTAGAAGGTCCGATTGTCCTTCACGACGGTCTCAGTGAAGGCGTCCGCGCGGGCGAGAAGGTGCTTGGCCTTGCTCTGGGCGGAGCTCAGCCGGTCCCGGGCATCGCGCTCGGCCTCGAAGGCGCCGACCTGGATCATCCAACCGGTGTGCACCACTTTGCGAGGCGCAGGCTGCGCGGCTTCCGCCGAAGCGGGGGCCGCCGCAGGAATGGCGATTGTGGGCTCAGCCGAGGCGACCTGGATCGGGGCGGCTTCCGCTTGTCGCGGCTCGGCCGCGGCGGCCGCATGGACCGGCGTTGCAGACGGGACGGCCGACTTGGCCGGCTCGGCTACGGCGGGTGCTCCCGGCGCGGCAGGCTGCGGACGCGAGACACCGGTCTCAACCGAGGCCTTGATCGCGACGGCTTGCGGTGACTTGATGAGCCGTTGCGCAGCGGCCGTCTCGTCTTTCACGGCGACGACTGGCAGATGGGCGAGGGGCGGCGTCAGGGAGGCGCTCTGCACGCCGTTGAGCTTCACTTTGATGGTCCGAACCGCATTCGGCTTGATCGGGTCGACGGCGCCGGCGGCCTTCGGTGCGGCATGGCCCGCTTTCAACTCGGTCCGGCTTGAACTGATCGGCTTCGCCGGCGCCGGTGCGTTCGGAGCGTCGTCTGCCGAGGCCACGCTTACCGCTCCGATTTCGCCGCCGTCGCCCGACTCGGCGATCATCGGCGCGGTGCGGCTGGCGGAGGCTTCGACGACATATTTATCGAGCAGGCTGCGCATGCGGGCGTCGCGTGCGCTGCCCGAGCTGCCGCCGAGGACCACGGCGACGAGGTGACGATTGTTGCGCTTCATTGACGCGACAAGATTGAAGCCAGACGCGTTAACGTAGCCCGTCTTGATCCCGTCAACCCCCTGGACCGAACCGAGCAGGTGGTTGTGGTTGCCCATCGTCTTGCCGCGGAAGGTGAACGACTTCGTGGAGAAGTAGCGATAATAGTGCGGAAAGCGGTCTTGGATCGCGCGGCCGAGCAGCGCCTGGTCGCGCGCGGTCGTGACTTGGTCGCGGTCGGGCAAGCCGGACGCGTTCATATAGACCGTGCGGCTCATGCCGAGCGCGCGCGCTTTGCGCGTCATCAGTTTGGCGAATTCTTCTTCGTCGTCGGCGAGCGCTTCGGCGATTACAACTGCCGCGTCGTTCGCCGACTTCGTCACGAGGCCAAGAATCGCATCCTCGGCCTTGATGGTGTCGCCGGCCTTGAGTCCAAGCTTGGTGGGCGACTGATCGGCCGCATGTGCGGACACTTTGAGAAGGGTATCCGGCTTGACCTTGCCCGCCTCCATCCGCTCGAACAGGAGGTAGAGCGTCATGATCTTGGTGAGAGAAGCCGGATGGCGGATGCCGTCGGCTTCGGAGGCGTGCAGCACCTTGCCCGAATTGGCGTCGACCACGATCGCCGAATACGGCGGATTGTAGGAACTGGTTTTCTTGGAGCGGCGTCTGCTTTTTGCGTCAGCCGAATCGACGGCGAGCGCGAGCGCCGCGACGCCGACGAGAAAACCTACCACTACTGTGCGAAATCCCCGCGATTCCCCGAATGTCCGGAGCATTTTGTCCCCTCGTGATCGGTCGCGTTGGCGCGCGCCGATCTCCCCGAGTTACGCTTTGGGCCGTCCGCTCTTGTGCCAAATTCGCGACGGCTCACGGTTTCGTTACTGACGAATTCTGGCGCTACCGAGACGCCGCAATACGGTAGACTACGAAGCCATGGTTGCTTGGAAGTTAACAGACCACTGAAATCATTACTGATTTTAGCGAAATTACATTGCAGTGCAGAAAACTTTCTTGATTTTTTGTGCAATGCAATATATGCTGGTTTTTAACTCCAGCATCGTTGTGGTCACGACAGTGATCACAAAATCGTGTGCGAAGTCCCTCAACCGGGAGATTCCTGATGTTCAATATCCTCGACGATTTGACGAAATACAACAACATGGACACGGCGATGAGATCGCTGACCGTGATCTCCAAGGGAGTGCAGGAACTTGCCTCCGGAGCCGCGGACTACTCCAAGAAGTCGGTCGAGCAGAGCACCGAGGCGCTTGAGAAGATGCTCGCCGCTCGCTCGTTGGAAAAAGCGATGGAGATCCAGTCCGATTACATCAAGGCGGCGTATGAGTCGTTCATCGCCGAGTCCAATCGCGTCAGCGAGTTGTGCGCCGACGTCGCGAAGGAAGTCTACAAGCCCTTCGAGGCCTATGTCGGCAAGATGCCGGCGCTTCCCTTCACCCAGGCGACCAGCTGATCGACATCTGCGTGGCGGCGAGTGACGGCGTCGGCTGCCGTTCTCGCTGCAGCTGCTTCGGAGCCCGCGCGTCGTAAACGAAAAAAAGCCCTCCGGAAGCGGAGGGCTTTTTTGCATTCTCTGTGGGCAGGCGCTGAGGTTGCAGTAGCCTAGGCGGATCGCATCGACCGGGATTCCGATCCGCCGTCGTGACGGCGGCGTCGAGTCACGCGGCCGGTTGCGTCCGTGCCGGCGCGGCGGCGACGTCCGGATTGCCGCCGCGGGAACGCGGCGTCGTCAGAGGCAAGCAGCTTGCGACGGTCGCCTGCGATCCGCATGCGGCGATCGCCTCCGTTGTCGCAGATGATATTTTCGCTTCGCTGTTGCTCGGGCAATTGCGCCGACGGCGCCTGCGGTAGAGGATTGCGCATAGAGCCGGACCGGCGCGATTTGCCGTCTGCGTTCGCGAAGTCGGTCGCTCTTGCTTCAGAGCCGGTCCGCCTTAGATGAAAGACGAGGACGCAGCGCGGCGCTCGCGTGCGGTTACCGAGGCCCGCCAGGCGCGTCGCGGCGCTGCAGCGAATTCACAAGATTGCGCGAGGTGACTGCGATACTTCGATTCTGGCACGAGACTTGCCGAACTTTCGCCGATTTCGCTCAGTGTCCTGGTAGTGGCCGTAATCGGCGGGGCAGTGGAACCCACGGAGATGCTCAGACATTACCGGACAAAGGGCGTGGACTCGGCTCGACTCGGTGGGTTGAGTAGCCAAATAAATGGCCGCCTGTTACTTTGGCACCCCTCTGGCGCTCGGCTTGCGCGACGACGGCGGACGCGCGTGTCCGGGCAGGTGTCCGGTCCTACGCATTTGTCACGAAGCCATGACCATCGCTAGCCGCTACGCCCCGTCCGTTATCAGCCCAACTTCAGCGAACGATTCGTTACGCCCGCGACTCGCCGACGGCGATCGCAAACGGCCGAAAGAACAGGGCGGGCCCGGCACTGCGGTGATCACAAAGACGAAACCGCAGACCAAGCGGCCGAACCTTTACCGGGTCCTGCTGCTTAACGATGACTACACGCCGATGGAATTCGTCGTGCACGTGTTGGAGCGTTTCTTCAACAAAGATCGGGAGACGGCGACCAGAATCATGCTGCATGTCCATCATCACGGGATCGGCGAATGCGGCGTCTTCACCTACGAGGTGGCTGAGACCAAAGTGACGCAGGTGATGGACTTTGCGCGCAAACATCAGCATCCTCTTCAGTGCGTGATGGAGAAGAAATGATCCGGGGGCGCATCAACTCAGGAATGGGAATAGACGATAATGCCCACCTTCTCGCGTAGCCTGGAGCAGTCGCTCCACCGGGCGCTGGCGCTGGCGAATGAACATCGCCACGAATATGCGACCCTTGAGCATCTGCTGCTGGCGCTGGTCGACGACCAGGATGCCGCCGCCGTCATGCGCGCCTGCAATGTCGATATCGAGAAGTTGCGGCGCAGCCTTATCGCCTATGTCGATTCGGAATTGGAAAACCTGGTGACCGAGGGGTCGGAGGATTCAAAGCCGACCGCCGGGTTCCAGCGCGTGATCCAGCGCGCGGTGATCCACGTGCAGTCTTCCGGGCGCGAGGAAGTGACCGGCGCCAACGTGCTCGTTGCGATTTTTGCCGAGCGCGAGAGCCACGCCGCCTATTTCCTGCAAGAGCAGGAGATGACCCGCTACGACGCGGTCAACTATATCAGCCACGGCATTGCGAAGCGCCCGGGGCTGACCGAAGCGCGTCCGGCGCGCGCCGCCGACGACGACGCCGACGCCGGCAAGTCGCAGGACGAGACCAAGAAGAAAGGCGACGCGCTCGAGGCTTATTGCGTCAACCTCAATAAGAAGGCGCGCGACGGCAAGATCGATCCGCTGATCGGCCGCGACATCGAAATCAATCGGACCATCCAGGTCTTGTGCCGGCGCCAGAAGAACAATCCGCTGTTCGTCGGCGATCCGGGCGTCGGCAAGACCGCCATCGCCGAGGGGCTCGCCCGGCGGATCGTCCACGGCGAAGTCCCCGATGTGCTCAAGGGCGCGACGGTGTTCGCCCTCGACATGGGCACGCTGCTCGCGGGCACGCGCTATCGCGGCGATTTCGAGGAGCGGCTGAAGCAGGTCATCAAAGAGATCGAGGCCTACCCCAACGCCATCATGTTCATCGACGAGATCCATACGGTGATCGGCGCCGGTGCCACGTCCGGCGGCGCGATGGATGCCTCGAATCTGCTGAAGCCGGCGCTGGCGGCCGGCACCGTCCGCTGCATCGGCTCGACGACCTATAAGGAGTACCGTCAGTATTTCGAAAAGGACCGCGCGCTTGTCCGCCGCTTCCAGAAGATCGACGTGAACGAGCCGACGGTCGCCGATTCCATCGAAATCCTCAAAGGTCTCAAGCCCTATTTCGAGGACTACCACAAGCTCAAATACACGAATGACGCGATCAAGGCCGCGGTCGAGTTGTCGGCGCGCTATATCCACGATCGCAAGCTGCCGGATAAGGCGATCGACGTCATCGACGAGTCGGGAGCGGCGCAGATGCTGCTGCCCGAGCACCGGCGCAAGAAGACGATCGGCCTCAAGGAGATCGAGACCACGATCGCGACCATGGCGCGCATCCCGCCGAAGACCGTGTCGAAGGACGACGCGGTCGTGCTCGCCCATCTCGACGAGAACCTCAAGCGCGTGGTGTATGGCCAGGACAAGCCGATCGAGGCGCTTGCCGCCGCGATCAAGCTGGCGCGCGCCGGGCTGCGCGAGCCGGAGAAGCCGATCGGCTGCTACCTATTCTCTGGTCCGACCGGCGTCGGTAAGACTGAAGTGGCGAAGCAACTCGCGGTGACGCTCGGGGTCGAGCTCATCCGCTTCGACATGTCGGAATACATGGAGCGCCATACCGTTTCCCGGTTGATCGGTGCGCCCCCCGGTTATGTCGGTTTCGACCAGGGCGGTCTGTTGACCGATTCGATCGACCAGCACCCGCACAGCGTGCTGCTGCTCGACGAGGTCGAAAAGGCGCATCCCGATCTCTTCAACGTGCTCCTGCAGATCATGGATCACGGCAAGCTGACCGATCACAACGGCAAGCAGGTCGATTTCCGCAACGTCATCCTGATCATGACGACCAATGCGGGAGCCGCCGACCTCGCCAAGTCGGCCTATGGCTTCCACCGCGCCAAGCGCGAGGGGGACGATGTCGAGGCGATCAACCGGCTGTTCGCTCCGGAATTCCGCAACCGCCTCGACGCCATTGTCACCTTCAACCACCTCACCGAGGACATCATCGCCAAGGTGGTGGAGAAGTTCGTGCTGCAACTCGAGGCGCAGCTCGCCGATCGCGACGTGACGATCGAGTTGTCGGACGAGGCGACCAAGTGGCTGATCGTGCGCGGCTACGACCAGCAGATGGGCGCGCGGCCGATGGCGCGGGTGATTCAGGAGTTCATCAAGAAGCCGCTCGCTGACGAAGTGCTGTTCGGCAAGCTTAAGAACGGCGGCCACGTGCGCGTGATCGTCGTCAAGGACGAGGCAGGCGACGACAAGCTCGGCTTCGAATTCCTCGACGGGCCGGTCACGCCCAAGCCCGAAAAGCTGCCGCAGCCGCGGGCGGGGATCAAACGCCGGCGCGGCGGCGGTCCGCGCCGCGGCAAACCGCCGTCTGGCCCGAAAGGCGCGGGCGGCCCTTCCTCAGGACGCGGGTCGGTGCCCAAAGTGCCGCTCGTCAAGGCGTAATGGCGACCGGCGTCGCTTTGCAACATTCAACAGGCGCGGCCGGGCTCGTCCCGGCCGTTTTTTCTTGGTCGCTCCGCGCAAGCCGCGGTGGGCGATGATGTTATTGCGGGGGTAAGCGGGCGCCTCACGGGTGACGCAGCGACGCACGTACGCCGCGGGGCAAATATGCGAAAATGCCGCTCTATAAGACGCGGCTGATTTATCGACCGTTGTGGCCCCAGCGGTGAAATTTCAAAGGGGGATCGCATGATCTTCCGCCAGATGTTCGACAGCGTATCGGGAACGTACAGCTATCTCCTCGCAAGCCGCCACGGCGGCGAAGCGCTCATCATTGATCCGGTGCTTGAAAAGGTTGAGCGCTATATCAAGCTGTTGAGCGAGCTGGATCTCAGACTCGTCAAGGCGGTCGATACCCACTTGCACGCCGATCATATCACTGGGCTCGGCGCGCTCCGCGACCGCACCCACTGCATCACCGTCATGGGCGAGCAGAGCAAGGTAGATGTCGTGTCGGTGCGGGTCGCCGACGGCGATCAGGTTCGGGTCGAGGGGATAAGCCTGCAGGCGATCTACACGCCGGGCCATACTGATGATTCGTATAGTTTCGTGATGCCTGACAGGGTTTTCACCGGCGATACGCTTCTGATCCGCGGCACCGGGCGCACCGATTTCCAGAATGGGGATCCCCGCGCGCAATTCGAGTCGCTATTCGGGAGGCTGCTGAAATTGCCGGATGAGACCTTCGTGTTCCCCGCCCATGATTATAAGGGCGATACGGTCAGTACGATCGGGGAAGAAAAAGCGTTCAATCCGCGTCTGCAAGTAAAGTCGGTGGATGAATACGTCGATCTCATGAATAACCTCGATCTGCCCAATCCCAAGATGATGGATGTCGCTGTTCCCGCCAACCTGCGAATTGGTTTCGGGCGGAGTGAGGTGGCGCGGCGGGGCTGGGCAATTACGGCGAGTGAGGCGCTCTCACTGGTCGGACGGTCCGATGTGGCGCTTGTCGATTTGCGCGAGGCGGAGGAACGGGACAAGCACGGGGCGATTCCCGGTTCGCTGCATGCGCCGTACGCCGACCTGCTCATGAATATTTGCCCCGGCGGCATGCTGCACGAGCTTGCGCTGGCGACGGGGAAGCGGATCGTCTTCTTCTGCGCCTTCGGCGAGCGGTCGGCCATGGCGGTGCAGGCGGCGCAGGACGCCGGACTCTCTTCGGCGTGCCACATCGAGGGCGGGCTCGAGGCTTGGCGGAGAGCAAGCGGACCGATCGTCTCCGCGCCCGCTCCAGGGCGGCATTAGGACTCGTCTAGTCCTCGCATTTTTCCCGCAGCGGTGATTTCCCGTCGGCGGCGCTGAACTGTCGTTTTCCCGTAAGGCGGTTGCGCCATCGAACGCGCTGTGGGACAGAGCGACCATGGCGCCGCCAAAGATCGAGCCCGGCTCGGCAAATCCGTTGGATGGATTTCTCCGTGGCTTGAAGGCGGGCTTCACTTCGGTCTTTCAGCTCGTCCTGTTCGGCACCTTCGTCAGCATCGGCTCGCTCGCCCATGACCTCGGCTTCTCCGCGCCATGGGTCGTGCTGTCGACGCTCTTGATCTGGGCAGCGCCCGCGCAGGTGATCATGATCACGGCGCTTGGTGCGGGCGCGGCGCCGCTCGAGGTGGCGATCGCGGTCAGTCTTAGCGCAATGCGGCTCTTGCCGATGGTGGTGTCGCTCCTTCCCATCATTCGCAGCGAGCGGACGCGGCCGTCGGGATTGATCCTCGCCGCGCATTTCACCGCCGTGAGCATGTGGATCGAAGCGCTGCGGCTAGCGCCGACGCGCCCGCGGCCCGAGCGCGTCGCTTTCGCCAACGGTATCGGCGCGAGCTTCACCGCCACGTCGGTCCTGGCGACGATCCTCGGACATTTCCTTGCAGCGGTTCTGCCCAAAGCGCTCGTCGCCGCCCTCCTGTTTCTGACGCCGATGTCGTTCATGACATCGGTGACGCGCAACAGCCGGATGTTGTCCGATCGCCTCGCCTTCGTCGCCGGGCTCGTGCTCGGACCTCTGCTCGTCTTCTACAAGGTCGGCCTCGACCTCTTGTGGACGGGGCTGCTGGGCGGCACCGCCGCCTATCTCTTCTACCGGCTCCGGAAGGGGATGCGATGACGTTGCGCGAGCTCGCTCCTTATTTCATCCTGATCTTCGCGGGCTTTCTGCCGCACGAGGCTTGGCGCTGGCTCGGCATCGTGCTGTCGCGCGGTCTCGACGAGACGTCCGAGGTGATCGTCTGGGTGCGGGCGGTCGCGATCGCGATCCTGGCGGGGGTCGTGGCGAAGATCGTCGTTTTTTCTCCGGGCGCCCTTGCGGGCGTCCCGTTGTGGGTCAGGCTGTCGGCGGCGGCTGCGGGCATGCTGGCGTTTTTCCTTGCGCGCCAGTCGGTCTTGGTCGGGGTGGCGGCCGGAACCGGGTGTTTGGTGCTGGCCGAGCTCATTCTTGGCCGCTAGAGCGAATTCCGTTCCGGCGGAATCGGAATTTGCTCTGGTTGTCCTTTCGTGGCCGCATTTTCTGCGGCGAACCGGTTCCCACTTCGCCGGAAAATGCTCTAGGCGAGAGAGCGCCGGGGATCGCCGGCGCCGAGACAAGAAGAAGAAGGGCGCATTCGATCCTTCACGACGCCGGACCATCGTGGTCCTATGGGTCCGAGCTGACCGGAACCAGTTGCTCGTTTTGGGGTTGAAAGGTTCATGCGCGGCTTACTGTTGGTCCTTCTCGCGATCGCCTGGATCGCCGTGCCGGCCGGGGACGGCGGTCGCGCCGAGCCCTCGCCAACGGCGCCGGCCGCGGCAAAGCCCGCCGCCGATGAGC
>JBAPYK010000274.1:0-5690 GCA_049284695.1 Rhodoplanes sp.
GGCAAGAAGTGTCGATCTGTCGCGCGATCGGGCTGATGAGCGGCACCTCGCTCGACGGCATCGACATCGCGCTCGTCGACACCGACGGCGAGCGGCTCGATGGTCTGGGCCCGACCGGCTACCGGCCTTATACGCAAGCGGAGCGCGCCCTGCTGCGCGAAGCGCTGGCGGCGGCGGTGCCGCTGTCCGACCGCAATGCGCGTCCTGGCGTTCTCGCGGACGCCGAGCGGCTCGTGACGGATACGCATGCCGAAATGGTCGCGGCGTTTCTCTCTAGCCATGGACTTGCGGCGAGCGACATCGACATCGTCGGTTTTCATGGCCAGACGGTGCTGCATCGGCCAACCCAGAAACTGACGGTGCAGATCGGGGACGGCCGCGCCCTTGCTGCTCGCCTCGCAATTCCGGTCGCCTTCGACTTTCGCGCGGCGGACGTCGCCGCCGGCGGGGAGGGCGCGCCCCTTGTCGCGATCTACCATCAAGCGCTGGCCACGACGATCGACCGGCCGCGGCCGCTCGTCGTCGTCAATATCGGCGGCATCGCCAATGTTACCTATCTTGCCGCCGGCGAGGCTCCGCTTGCCTGCGACACCGGTCCCGGCAACGCCCTGATCGACGATTTCCTGCATGCGCATGGCGGCCCATCTTTCGATGAAGGCGGCATGCTCGCAGCGCGGGGACAAGTTGACGAGGCGTTCGTCCAGCGCATTCTCGCGTATCCATTCTTTGCGGCGCGCCCGCCGAAGTCGCTCGACCGCAACGATTTCGCGCTCGCCTCGATCGGGTTGCCGGAGCTGTCGCTCGAAGACGGCGCAGCAACGCTCGCAGCGCTCACCGCGCGCGCGATCGCGGCGATCGTCCCGCATCTGCCGCAAACGCCCGCATGCTGGATCATCGCAGGCGGCGGGGCGCGTAATCGCACGATCCTCCGCATGCTGGCCGAAGCGGTCGCGCCCGCGCGGGTCGAGACCGCGGACGCGCTCGGTTGGTCGACGGACGCGCTGGAAGCGCAGGCCTTCGCCTATCTCGCCGTGCGCACGCTGAAAGGGCTGCCGATCACGTTTCCGACCACGACCGGGGTGGCGCTGCCGATGACGGGCGGGATTGTCGTCGCACCGAATCGCTAGCCCGTCCGCCGGCCGCGCGGCTCTGGGCGGGTGGCGACGGTGGCCAGCCGGCGGTCGAGATAGGAGCTGATCGCCGCCATCAACGGTTCAATCCGCGCATCGAAGAAGTGGTTGGCGCCGGGAATCACCTTCTGCTCGATGACGATGCCTTTCTGCGTCTTCAGCTTTTCGACCAGGCTCGCGACATCTTTGTAGGGAACGACCGCATCCTTCTCGCCGTGCACGATCAGCCCGGAGGACGGGCAGGGAGCAAGGAAGGAGAAATCGTAGAGATTGGCCGGCGGCGCGATCGAGATGAAGCCTTCGATCTCCGGCCGGCGCATCAAGAGCTGCATGCCGATCCACGCGCCGAACGAGAATCCGGCGATCCAGCAGCTGCGCGCTTCGGGGTTGATCGATTGCGCCCAATCGAGCGCGGACGCGGCGTCGGACAATTCGCCCTGGCCGTGATCGAACGAGCCCTGGCTGCGTCCGACTCCGCGGAAATTGAAGCGCAGCACTGCGAAGTTGCGATGGGCGAAGGCGTAGTAGAGCTGGTAGACGATCTGATGATTCATCGTGCCGCCGAACTGCGGGTGCGGGTGCAGCACGATGGCGATCGGCGCGTTTTTCACGCGCGCGGGATGATATCGCCCCTCGATCCGGCCTGCAGAACCATTGAAAATGACCTCGGGCATGGCCTCATGACCTCATCGATGGCAGCAGCGCTGCGGCGTTGTGATCGTCGCCCTTGGCGGGGCCCGGCAGCGTGCGCCTATGAACCTCTAAAGCCTGCGGTTTCCGGCATAATCCGGATAGCAAAGGCTGCGCATGGCTGCTGTTGGCGCGGTGGATGTGTCTACCATGATCCCCAGGGCGAAAAGCAAGGTTTTCGTGAGGCTCGGGCGCTTTCGGGCAATGCCGCCCGCCATGAGCTTGAGAAAATGCCCTTAATGAGCGAAGGTTTAGCCCTTAATATCGAAAGGCCCCGTTGCGCGCGAGGTCGACGCACGATGAGCGAACGGATTTATCTCGATTGGAACGCGACGACGCCGCTGCGGCCGGAGGCGCGCGCGGCGATGGAGGCTGCGTTCGACTGCGTCGGAAACCCCTCCTCCGTGCATGCGGAAGGGCGCGCAGCCCGGTATCTCGTCGAGCAAGCGCGCGAGCAGGTGGCTAACCTGCTCGGGGCCGAGCCGCGCAACGTCATCTTCACCTCGGGCGGAACCGAAGCAAACGCGCTGGCGCTCTCACCGCGGCTCAGTCTCGGCCCCGACAAGGCCCCGAGGGATCGCCTGCTGATCTCCGCCATCGAGCATCCCTCGGTACGCGCGGGCGGCCGGTTCCCGACCGAGAGCACCGAGGACGTGCCGGCATTGAGCTCCGGCATCGTCGATTTGGCGGCGCTGCAGGCGCGCCTCGACGCCTTGCGGGAATCGGAGAAGGGCGTGCGGCCTCTCGTCGCGCTGATGCACGCCAACAACGAGACCGGCGTGGTGCAGCCGATCGCGGACGCAGCCGACTTGGTCCACGCGGCGGGCGGGCTCCTGCATGTCGATGCGGTTCAAAGCGCCGGAAAAATCGCCTGTGATATCGGTCGGCTCGGAGCCGATACCGTGGCGATCTCCGCGCATAAGCTGGGCGGGCCCAAAGGGGTCGGCGTGCTGGTGAAGCGGAGCGAAGCGCTGCATATCGACGATCCCATGTTCAAGGGCGGCGGCCAGGAGCGCGGCAGCCGCGGGGGGACCGAGAACGTGATCGGCATTGCCGGATTTGGCGCGGCTGCGGAGGCCGCGGGGAAGGCGCTGGCGCCGACTGCGCGACGCATGGCCGAGCTTCGCGACCGGCTCGAAACCATGCTGAAGGCCGCCTCGCCCGACGCCGTGATATTCGGCGCGGAGCTTGAGCGCCTGCCCAATACCACGATGTTCGCGGTCCCGGGGATCAAGGCGGAAACCGCCCTGATCGCGCTCGACCTCGCGGGCGTCGCCGTTTCTTCGGGCTCCGCTTGTTCGTCGGGCAAAGTCGCGGGCTCGCCCGTGCTCGCCGCGATGAATGTACCCGCCGCGCTCGCGGTGGGAGCTGTCCGGGTAAGCCTCGGACCTACGACCGTCGACCGCGACATCGATGTTTTTATAAGTGCTTGGAGGAACCTTGTTGCTGGACTATCTAAGGGGAGGAGGGAAGTCGCAGCGTGACGACCTCACAACCGTTTCCTTGCGTCTGCAACCCAAAGGTGATCAGCCGGATCGGGACAAACGCCATAGGCCAACATCCAACCCGCGGTCCTTGAAACCGCAGTGGAGGGAATGACATGCCGGCCGTAGACGAGACCGTCGAGCAGGTCCGCAGCATCGACGTCGACCAGTACAAGTACGGCTTCGAAACAGACATCGAATCCGAAAAAGCGCCGAAAGGCCTGTCCGAGGATACTGTCCGCTTCATCTCGGAGAAGAAGGACGAGCCCCAGTGGATGCTGGAGTGGCGGCTCGCGGCCTATCAGCGCTGGCTCACCATGGACGAGCCGACCTGGGCGAAGGTGGATTATCCGCGGATCGATTATCAGGACATCTATTACTATTCGGCGCCGAAGGCGTTCGTCGCGCCGAAATCGCTTGACGATGTCGATCCCGAAATTCTCCGCACCTATGAGAAGCTCGGCATTCCCCTGCGCGAACGCGAAATCCTCGCCGGCGTGCAGCGCCCCGACGGCGAGGGCAGCGGCGGTTCGCGCGTCGCGGTCGATGCGGTGTTCGACTCCGTCTCGGTCGCGACCACTTTCAAGGAAGAGCTGAAAAGGGCCGGCGTGATCTTCATGCCGATCTCGGAGGCCCTGCGCGAACATCCCGAACTGGTGCGCCAATATCTCGGCTCGGTCGTGCCGGTCTCGGACAATTTTTTCGCGACGCTCAATTCGGCGGTGTTCTCCGACGGCTCGTTCGTCTATGTGCCGGCGGGCGTGCGCTGCCCGATGGAGCTATCGACCTATTTCCGCATCAACGAGCGCAACACCGGCCAATTCGAGCGCACGCTGATCATCGCCGACAAGGGCGCCTATGTGAGCTATCTCGAAGGCTGCACCGCGCCGCGCCGCGACGAGAACCAGCTGCATGCCGCCGTGGTCGAACTGATCGCGCTCGACGATGCCGAGATCAAATATTCGACCGTGCAGAACTGGTATCCGGGCGACGCGGAAGGGCGCGGCGGAATCTTCAACTTCGTCACCAAGCGCGGCGATTGCCGCGGTCCGCGTTCGAAGATTTCGTGGACGCAGGTGGAGACCGGCTCCGCCATCACCTGGAAATATCCGAGCTGCATCCTCCGCGGCGACGATTCGCGCGGCGAGTTCTACTCGATCGCGATCTCGAACGGCCATCAGCAGGTCGATTCCGGCACCAAGATGATCCATCTTGGCAAGAACACGACCAGCCGGATCATCTCCAAGGGCATCGCCGCGGGCCGCTCGAACAACACCTATCGCGGGCTCGTCTCGGCGCATCGGCGGGCGACGAACGCCCGCAACTTCACCAACTGCGACTCGCTCCTGATCGGCGACAAATGCGGCGCGCATACGGTGCCCTATATCGAGGCGAAGAACTCCTCAGTGCTGTTCGAGCACGAGGCGACCACCTCGAAAATCTCAGAGGAGATGCTGTTCTACTGCCAGCAGCGCGGCATGTCGGCGGAGGAGGCGACCGCGCTCGTGGTCAACGGCTTCGTCAAGGACGTGCTGCAGCACCTGCCGATGGAGTTCGCGGTCGAGGCGCAAAAGCTGATCTCGATCTCGCTCGAAGGCAGCGTGGGATGAGCGTCGTTGATTTCGCGACCAACGCCACGCCCGGGCTGTGGTCTGAGAATTGCAAGCTCAGATACGGATGCTGGAGCAGCGGGTGACGAATCGATCGACCATCGTCGCGGCGCAGAAGCTGTTCTACCTAGAGAGCGAGCGCTTTGAAAGGACACAGGATTTAGTCGGTATGGCCCTGCTTGAAATCAAAGACCTTCACGTGATGGTTGGCGACCGGCCGATCCTCAACGGCCTCGACCTCGTTGTGAACAAGGGCGAGGTGCACGCCATCATGGGGCCGAACGGCTCCGGCAAGTCGACGCTCGCCCACGTGCTCGCCGGCAAGTCCGACTACGAGGTCACTAGCGGCAGCGTCGCGCTCGACGGCGAGGACTTGCTGGCTATGGGAATCGACGAGCGCGCCGCGAAAGGCTTGTTCCTCGCCTTCCAATACCCGATCGAGATTCCCGGCGTAGCCACCATGACCTTCCTGCGCACGGCGATGAACGCGCAGCGCAAGAGCCGCGGCGAGGACGAGTTATCGACGCCGGAATTCATGAAGCGGGTGCGCGAGGTGGCGAAGAAGCTTTCGATCGACCAGGAAATGCTGCGCCGTCCCGTCAATGTCGGATTTTCCGGCGGCGAGAAGAAGCGCAACGAGATTTTGCAGATGGCGCTGCTCGAGCCCAAGCTCGCGGTGCTCGACGAAACCGATTCCGGCCTCGACATCGATGCGCTCAAAGTGGTGGCCGACGGCGTCAACCGCCTGCGCTCGCCCGAGCGGTCGATGATCGTGA
>JBAPYK010000275.1:0-2094 GCA_049284695.1 Rhodoplanes sp.
GCCTGCGGCGATTGCGGCGAGGGCGAGGGTGCAGTGGACGTCTTTGCCGCAACGACGGCCGGTGCAGTCAGCGTTCCCAGAACGCCTGCGCCGCTGATCGCCATCCCCGCGCCAATCAGCCGGCGCCGGCAAATACTTTCCGCGACGCTCCTATATTCCGTCGCTGGTTCGCGTGAGTTGCACGACTTTCGTTCATGGCTGGACATCGGCGTCCTCCGAGCAATCATGAGCAATGGTGCGACGAGATCAAAACGAGCAACGCGCCCTGGGCATACGACATGCCGGGGTTCCGAATTAATGGACCGCTTTGCACCCAGCTACTCTTACCCGGCCTATTCTCGAAGCCTGCGCCGCTAGGATTCATTCGCCCGTTAACCCGATGTTAACGATAATCGTTAACAATTTAGTATCCCCGTGGTTTGGCCTCGCAACTCGGGAGCTGGGACCCACAGCTATGCCTCTTAGCGCGTTTGCAATCATCTTTTGTATCCTGTGGACCGCAGCAATCTTGTTCTGGAGCGATCCGCTCGATGTTCCGATGGTCGCTGGCGCCCTAACCGCGCTTGCTTGGTTTTGTGTGATGGGTGTGTGGCTCGGCACGCCGGCGGCGAACTAAGGGCCGGACGCTGCAATCGCGAATATCCGGACACATTAATGGACGAGGTTTGCACCCGGCTACTTAGCGGCGATCTCGAAAACCATAGTGACAGTGGCGTGCAGCGTATTTTCTCCCGGCGCAATCGGCATCTGCATGGTCGCCGCCTGGGCCAGTGCGCGCCTAGGCGCCGGCACGGAGACACCCGATCCCTCTTCGATCGAGACGACGCGGCCTAGCATCACTCCCGCGGCACGCGCGTATACTTCCGCCTTTCGGTGCGCGTCGGCGATCGCCGCCTCGCGGGCTTGGTCAAGCGCTTTACCAGGATCTGATACCAGAAACTCCACGTTTCCGACCTCGGTGGCGCCTGCAGCGATCATCTTGTCGAGCACGTCTCCGAGGCGATCGATATGTCTGATCGTGGCAATGACGTGGTTGCCGACACTATAGCCGATCAGCTTCCTCTCCTCGCCGGGCTTCGGCGACGCGTACGCGGGCTGGATCGATAATTGGGCGGTCTGCACATCTTTCTGTGTGATTCCGGATTCGCTCAGCGCGGTGAGAATGGCCGCCATCACCTTGGAATCGCTTCGGCCGCCTCCTGCACGGTCTTGCCACGTGTGGTGACGCCGCTGCGGACCTGGGCGATATCGGGAGCGACGCTGACTTTGCCTTCTCCCGTCACGACGATACGAGGACCCGAGGGCGGTTGCTCGGCGTGCGCGCCATAACCCGTGCCGAGAATGCTCAGGCCGATCGCCAATGCCAGTTGCCACCAGGCGGCGCGAAAACGCAATGCCGAATGCTGCACGCTCCATACCTCCTTGCCAGGCTTTCCCTTTCGAGGGCCGCGTCCGCGACGGAAAGGAAGCCGCCTTCGAGGACTTCGTCCAGCAACAGCTGCTGCCGCTCTGGCGGCGGTTTCCGGGCTCGACGGGAGTCCGCGTTCTGCGCCATGTCGCGGCTGATCCGGCGGCGGCGCCAATCCACATGATGCTCGAATTCGACTATCCGTCCACGGCCGCCATTGACCGCACCATGGCGTCGCCGGAGCGCACCGAGGCCAAGGCCAAGACCCAGGAACTGTTGTCGATGTTCGACGGCCGCCTCTATCACGTCGTCTTCGAACGAAAGGATTGAAACGTCAGACGACTCGCCGGCTTCCGGTCCCCGCGACAAACCCTAATTTTCGCCCTTCTTACTGCGTCTCCGGGCTTGGTTTGCCGTCACTCTTTTCGTTCGTTGGGCTAGAGCCTTCGCGAGCGGACCGCATGTATTCGTCGTATCCCGGTTGACCGGCTCTCGGCGGCATATTCTTCGGTGGGCCACCCAACCACGTTGGGATCGCGTCGGATATGTGCCAGCCCGACGAGCATGAGCCAAGCATGATGCCGACGAATAGAATTGCTGCAACGCGCCACATGAAATGATGTAACGCCCGGATCGTGGCGTAAAATGGCCGGCAAACCCGGCGAGCTTCGCCGGCCGGGCTGAGG
>JBAPYK010000276.1:0-26039 GCA_049284695.1 Rhodoplanes sp.
TTCATCACATGCAACGTCACCTTGTCCGGCGTGACGCCGGCGATCTTCGCCGAGATCGCCGCATAGACATCCGGCATCTGATGTCCGCCCCAGACTTCGACGCGGCCGTTCTCGATGCGCGCGACCGCGTTCAGCGGCTCGAGCGGCGCATGAGCGAGATAGGGGAACTCGTAGGTCGCCTCGATAACCCTCGCCGCGCCGGCAAACGCCTTCTCAACATCACCGATATTGGTCGCGGTCGCCGCGCCGGGTTTCGCGGCGAGTTCGCGGTAAGACGCCATCAGCTCCGACGAGGAGCGCTTCTCGGCCTCGCTGTCGTTCCACTCGACCGTCACGACTTCGCGCGCCTTGATCGCGTGCCACATATTGTCGGCGACGACCGCAACGCCGCGAGGGATCTGCACGACATCGACGACGCCCTTCATGGCCTTCGCTTTCGTGGCGTCGAATGACTTCACCTTCGCGCCGAACAGCGGCGGGTGGATCATCACCGCGGTCAGGAGGCCCGGCAGCTTCACATCGATGGTGTATTGCTGCTTGCCGGTCGACTTCGCGAGGCTGTCGAACTTGCCGAGGACGTCGCGCTCTTTGCCGATATAGATCCAGTCCTTCGCAGTCTTGAGCGGCACGTCCGCCGGCACCGCGCCTGCGGCGGCCTTCGCCGCGAATTCACCGTAGCCGGCTTGGCGGTTGCCGTGGCGCAGCGTTCCGTGTTCGACCCGGATATCCGCGGCGGGCACGCCCCATTCTGCAGCCGCGGCGTTGACCAGCATCAGTCGCGCCGCGGCGCCCGCGGTGCGGTAGCGATCAAACGATGACGGCATTCCGGTCGAGCCGCCGGTTCCTTGAATTTTGCCGCCCCATGCGACGTTTCCATAATAGGCGGGGTTGGCCGATCCCCCTTCGACGCGGATTTTCGCCCAATCCGCCATCAGCTCCTCATTCACCAGCGTCGCGATGCCGTGATAGATGCCCTGGCCCATATCCATATGGGCGGAATAGACGGTAACCGTGCCGTCGGGCGCGATCGCAACATAGCCGGCGAAGGGGTTAAGCGCCGTCGTCTGCGCCAAAGCGGCCATCGGCCGAAAGCCGACCATCAGCCCACCGGCAAAGGCCGAAGCACCGATCAGGAAGCCGCGGCGGGAGGATTGCGGGACTACGGCGCGATCGGCCGCGCGTTCAAGGCGATTCATCAGCATGTCTGGTTCCTCCGGCTCAGGCGAGGGCCCGCGCGGCCTGGTGGACCGCAGCGCGGATGCGATGGTAAGTCGCGCGGCGGCAGAGATTGCCCGAGAGCGCGTTGTCGATGTCGGCGTCGCTCGGCGCCTTGTTCTCATTAAGCAACGCGATCGTCGCGAGGACCTGGCCGGACTGACAATAGCCGCATTGCGGCACGTCGAGCCCGACCCAGGCTTTTTGCACCGCCTCGGCAACGCGGCCCGACGCGCCTTCGATCGTCGTTACCGAACGACCGTCGATGTCGTTCAATGCCGTCTGACAAGAGCGGCTCGGCTGCCCGTCAATCAGCACCGTGCAGGCGCCGCACAGCGCCTGGCCACATCCGAATTTCGTTCCCGTAAGCCCGATCATGTCACGCACCGCCCACAGGAGCGGCATATCGGGTTCGGCATCGATGTCCTGCTGGCTTCCGTTCAACGTGAACCGAACCATGGTTGCTCCTTCGAATTGGCTGATCCGTGAGCTTCAGATAGTCTGGTGGTTGTCTAGCGCCAGCGGCGCGGGTCACGACCAGCTTGCCTCCGCAAGGTGCATCGCGATGCCGGGCGAGATGGGAAGCTCGGCGCGCTCTCCGTGATTACTGGATGCGCCGCCTTCGCGGGGCATGACCACTGCGGGTGAGGCAGACAAACCAAGCCCAAATCATCATGCTCTAGCCGATGTCGAGCGGTTCGGTGCCTTTCGGTTTGCCGCTTGCGTCGAGGGTGATCTTCTCGACGCGGGCTTCCGCCTGGCGCAACAAGTCTTCGCAGCGCCGCTTGAGCGCCTCGCCGCGCTCATAGATCGCGACCGATTCCTCGAGCGGCACTTTGCCTTCCTCCAAGCGCTTCACGATCGTTTCGAGTTCCTCGATCGCCTTCTCGAAGCTGAGCGCGTCGACATCGTTGGTCTTGTTCTCGATCATCCCTCGGTCCAGTTACGATTGGGATTCTTCCGCGGGGCTGCGCGGCCAAGGTTAGCACCGTCTGTCGCTTCGCTACATCGTCTGCTGCGCCGTCACGCGGGCGTGGTCGCGCGGCTCGGCGTGACCGATCACGCGGCGGACGCCCGGGAAACGTCGCCTCAGATCGCTTTCAAGCGCGTCGACCTCCTGATGCACGTCCATGACGGTCCGCAAGGGGTCGACCGTGCAGTGGAAGACGACAAGCTCTCCCTCCGGCGTCTCCCGCACCCGCACGTCATGGACATTGCGGAGAATCGGATGATCCACCGCAAGCTCGGCGAGCGCCGCGCGTAGTTCGGCGACCCGCGCCTCGGGCGCGTTGCGGCCGCGCAGGCGGCGCGCCTGCAGCGGCTCGATGTGCGTCTCGACCTCGACCTCGGGTCCAAGCTCGGCAGCCACCGCCTCCTCGAGCCCCGTGGCGATCTCATGCGCCCGCCCGAGCGGGAGCGCGCCGTCGACCTCAACGTCTACGGCGACCGCGAGCTTTTGACCAATCGCATGCACCGTCAGGTGGTGCACGGCGATGCCGCGATTGCGGGCGATCACCATGATGCGGTCCTGCACCGTCTCGTTATCGAGAGCGACCGGGGTGGTGCTGATGGTCACATCGGCATCGCCAATCGCGCTTACGATCGCGTTCTGCAACTTCTGCTTGAGCGAGCCGAGGCGGTCGAGCGGCATTGTGCGGGGCACCGCGATCGCCGCCTCGACGAAGTGCCGATGCCCGACCGTGCGGGCGCGCAACCGGTCGATCCGCACCACGCCGGGGGTCGCCAACATGATGCTCCTCACCGTGTCCGGGACGCCCTGCGGCGCCGTATCGATCAGCGCCTCAATGGTGCGGCGGCCGAGCCGGATGCCAAGCCAGGACACGACGGCTGCGACCGCGAGCGCTGCCGCCGAGTCGCCCCAGAAATAGCCGGCGCCCGACAGCGCGAGCCCAATGATCACCGCAATCGACCCAAGAAGGTCCGAGGCAAAATGCAGCGAGTCTGCTTCGAGCGCCTGGCTCTTGGTCTCGCGTGCCGTCTTGCGCAGCGCATGCGCCCGCCAGCCGTTCACCGCCATTTCGATCCCGAGCACGACGAAAGGAACGAGCGAGAAGGTCGGCGATTCGCCGCCCTGCACAAGGCGTTGCACCGCCTCCACCGTGACCCCGCCCGCGAGCAGGAACAACAAGGCGGTCGCCACCAGCGCGGCGAGGCTTTCCACCTTGCCGTGGCCATAATGGTGCTCGGCGTCGGGGGGACGGTCGGAGATGCGCACCGCATACCAGGTGACGAGCGTCGCGCCGAGGTCGATCACGCTGTGCAAAGCGTCCGAAATCAGCGCCAAGCTGCCGATTGCTATGCCGACCACGAATTTCGCGCCGGCGAGCGAACCGCTGGCGAGGGCGGAAACCGCCGCGACCCTTTCTTTTCTGCTCCACATGGATCGGTTCGCTCGCTAAGAAGTGATGTCGCTGCCCAGCGCCGGGTTCCGGTCCTGCCTAGATAATCAGGATTGACGCCGGTTTTCCACTAAGCGTACCCGTCGCACCGCGGCTGTATTAGGTCATGCGACGAGCGGGAGTCCCGGGCATCGGCGCCGGAGAATTGCGCCCCTTGATTCGCACCCGCGAAATTTGTTAGCGTACTAATGATAATGCGCCGCGCCGGGCGACGCGAGGAACGGTCAGACAAGAGCCGGCGCTATGCGCTGCGCTGAGAGTGAACGACGATGTTCCTCCAGCCGAGGACCTTGCAGGAGGCTGTGGCGCTCTTGGCGGCGCAGGGCGGGACGCTTGTCGCCGGCGGCACCGATGTATTTCCGGCGCAGGTCGAGCGTCCGCCGCCGGCAACGGTCATCGATCTGTCCCATGTCGCCGATCTGAAGGGCATTCGCATTGCCGGAAACCATATTCGGATCGCGGGCGGCGTGACCTGGTCGGAGCTTGTTGCGGCGGACCTTCCGCCCGCCTTCGACGGATTGAAGGCCGCGGCCCGCGAGGTCGGCTCGGTTCAGATTCAGAACCGCGGCACCCTTGCCGGCAATCTTTGCAATGCGTCGCCCGCGGCCGATGGCGTGCCGCCGTTGCTGGCGCTCGACGCCGCGGTCGAACTGATGAGCAGCGGCGGGACGCGCCGGCTCGATCTCGCCGACTTTATTTTGGGAAACCGCCGGACGGCGTTGCGCCCCGGCGAAATTCTCTCAGCGGTGCTGGTCCCCAGCGTGTGGAACGACGCCGGCTCGGCATTCCTCAAGCTCGGCGCGCGCCGCTATCTCGTCATCTCGATCGTCATGGTGGCGGCCACCATTGCCCGCAGTCCCGGCGGCGCGGTGCGTGCCGCCCGCGTGGCGGTGGGCTCCGCTTCGGCCGTTGCGCGCCGCTTGACTACGCTTGAGGATCGGCTGATCGGCGCTTCAGCGGCGACCCGCCTGTCCGCGCTCATTGCCGCCGCCGATCTTGCGGCGCTAACGCCGATCGACGATGTTCGTGGCAGCGCCGCCTATCGTATTGAGGCGGCGCAAGAACTCGTCGGCCGCGCGATCGACCTCGCGGCGGGAGCCATCGTCGATGCTTGATGCGCAGGCGGGCACGCGCTTCGAACTGAACGGCACGCCCGTAGGCGTCGCCGGGCCGCCATTCCGGCGGCTGTCGGACGTCCTGCGCGACGAACTCGGTCTGCAAGGCGTCAAGGTCGGCTGCAACGCCGGCGACTGCGGCGCCTGCACCGTACTCCTTGATGGTCGTCCGGTTTGCGCTTGCCTCGTCGCGCTCGGCCAAGTCGCGGGCCAATCGGTGGTGACGGTGGAGGGCCTTGAAGCCGCGACCGTCAGTGGCCGGCGATTGAAGGACTCGTTTCTCGCACACGGGGCCGCGCAATGCGGAATCTGCACGCCGGGAATGCTGGTCGCCGCGGCGGCGCTGCTCGATGCGAACCCACGCCCGAGTGAAGGTGACGTGATGGACGCGATTGGCGGCGTGCTGTGCCGGTGTACCGGCTATCGCAAGATCATCGCCGCCATCCTGGACGCTGCGGGCCCGCCGGGCCAGGAGTTCGCGCCCGCCGCCGGCAAGGCGGTCGGCGCCCGCGTTCCCCGCCTCGACGGCAAGCGTAAGATCGATGGCGTCGACTTGTTCGGCGCGGACGGCCATCCCGCGGACGCGCTTGTTGCGCGGGCGATCCGTTCGCCTTGTCACCGCGCTGGCTTTGAGTTCGGCGATGTCGAGAGGTGGGTCGCGGCCCACCCCGGGGTTGTCCGTGTCTTCACCGCGGCCGACGTGCCTGGCAGGAATGCGTTCGGAGTCATTCCGGTGGCTGTCGACCAGCCGGTGTTTGCCGTGGAGGAGGCACGGTTTAAGGGCGAAGCGGTCGCCTTGGTGGTCGGAGAGGCCGATGCGATGGCGGCGCTCGACCTCGCCTCGTTTCCCGTGAGTTGGGACGAGCGGCCGGCGTTGACCTCGATCGACGCAGCGCTCGCCCCCGACGCCTGCGTCTTGCATGCCAATCGCCCCGGCAACGTGCTCGCGCGCGGCAGGGTTGCCCGCGGTGACGTCGACGCGGCCTTGATGAGCGCGGACGTGGTCGCCGAGGGCAGCTTTGACACCGGCTTCGTCGAGCACGCCTATATCGAGCCGGAGGCGGGCTGCGCCGTCCGCGCCGGCGATCGCATCGAAATCACCGCCTGCACGCAGGCGCCCTACATGGATCGCGACGACGTGGCTGCGATCCTTGGAATTTCGCCGGGGGCGGTGCGGATCGTGCCGACGGCTGTCGGCGGCGGTTTCGGCTCCAAGCTCGACCTATCGATCCAACCCTTCGTCGCCGTTGCCGCCTGGCATCTGCGCCGCCCGGTGCGCATGATTTACAGCCGGCCGGAATCGATGATGGCGACGACGAAGCGCCATCCGGCGCGCATCACCGCCCGCGCGGGAGCCAGCCGCGACGGCAAGATTGTCGCGCTCGACGTGTCCGCCGACTTCAATACCGGGGCCTACGCATCGTGGGGGCCGACGGTCGCAAACCGCGTCCCCGTCCACGCTTCGGGGCCTTATTACGTGCCGAATTACCGTGCGCTCACGCGCGCCGTGCATACCCATCTCGTGCCGGCCGGCGCATTCCGCGGATTCGGCGTGCCGCAGGCGACGATCGCGGTCGAGCAGCTCTATGACGAACTTGCGGACAAGCTCGGAATCGATCGGCTTGAGTTCCGCATCGACAACGCGCTTCTTGCCGACCAGCCGACCGTGACCGGCCAGGTGCTGGGCGCCGGCGTCGGCATCCGCGCTTGCTTGGAATCGCTGCGCCCGCATTGGCGAAGGGCGCGGGCCGATGCGACCACATTCAATGAAAGAGCGTCCGGCCCGCGCCGCCGCGGCGTCGGGATCGCCGGCATGTGGTATGGGTGCGGCAATACCTCGCTCCCCAATCCCTCGACCATCCTGGTCGGCGTGAAGCCGGACGGCCGCCTGTCGCTGCACCAAGGCGCTGTCGATATCGGTCAGGGATCGAATACGGTGGTCACCCAAATCATCGCCGATGCGCTGGGCGCGCCACTCTCGGCTTTCGATCTCGTCTCGGCGGATACCGACCTCACGCCGGACTGCGGCAAGACCTCCGCCTCGCGGCAAACCTTCGTCACCGGCAAAGCGGCGCAACTCGCCGGCGAGCGGTTGCGGGCCGAGATTCTTCGGCTTGCCAATGCCGGGCCTGCCGCGGAGATCGAGTTCGCCCCCGGCTCCATCAAAATCATCGAGAGCGAAACGAGACGCTCTATCGATTTGGCGACGCTACCGACCGACGCGCGCGGCTACGTGTTTTCCGCCGAAGCGACCTTCGATCCGCCGGTGAGCCCGCTCGACGCCGACGGCCAGGGGAATCCCTACGCGGTCTATGGGTTCGGCGCGCACATGGCTGAGGTCGAGGTCGATCTCACCCTCGGGACGGTTCGGGCGCTGAAGATCACGGCGGCGCACGACGTCGGACGCGCGATCAACCCGACGCTGGTCGAAGGCCAGATCGAGGGTGGCGCGGCGCAGGGGCTCGGGCTCGCCCTGATGGAGGAGTTCTTCCCCACGCGCACGGAGAACCTGCACGACTATCTGATCCCCACGGCGGGCGACATGCCTCCCGTCGAATCGATCCTAATCGAGGACGCCTCGCCGATCGGCCCGTTCGGCGCGAAGGGCGTCGGCGAGCAGGCCTTGATCCCGACCGCGCCGGCGATCCTCAATGCGATCTTCGACGCGACCGGCGCACGCATCCGCCGTGTGCCCGCGACCCCGGATCGCGTGCGCGCCGCGCTACAGGCAATAACCAAAGCGCGAGGTCTACGCGCATGAACGAGGCCGCCCGCCCACTCAAAACCGGCGACAAGATCCGCTGCGACGCTTGCCCAGTGCTCTGTTACATCAGGGACGGCCAGACCGGGGCCTGCGATCGCTACGCGAACTATGGCGGCACGCTGACCCGGCTCGATCCCCACGTTCTTCTGAATCGTACGCTAAACCAAGGCGGCAGCGTCGTTCCCTTTGCCGGTCCCAGAGAATGGGACGGCAAGATCCTTCTCGGCCCGGAAACATTCGTCACCGCAGTTGGCGCGGGCACGACTTACCCCGATTACAAGCCCGCGCCTTTCATCGTGTCGGCCGAAGTCAATGGCGTGGACATGGTGACGGTCGTCACCGAAGGGATTTTCAGTTATTGCGGCGTCAAGGTGAAGATCGACACGGACCGCCATCTCGGCCCAGAATGCGCGATCGTGCGGCATGCGGGCGAACCGGTCGGACACGTCACCACCGCCGAATACGGCTCGCAGATGCTATCGGTTGGCGGCGTTGTGCACTTGACCGGCGGGACCAAGAGCGAAGGCCGCGTCACCTGCGAGACGCTGCTCGAACTGTGCAACGCTCAGCCGGTCGAGCTGACGATCGACGGCGGCGCCACCGTGGTCGTGCAGGCGGGGCAACCGCCGATCGTCAACGGCTATCGGGAAGAGCGCATGCGGGTCGGCTGCGGCTCGGCGACGATCGGCATGTTTGCGAGGCAGTGGTTCGGCAAGGTCGACGATGTCGTCGTCGTCGACGATCACATCACCGGGGTCTTGTCCGAGCATCAGGCCGGCAAGTTCCTCGGGGTGAAGGACACCGGCATCAAGATCAAGGGGCGGCGGTCGACGCCTGGCCGTTACTTCAAAGTGGCCGATCCCGGCACCGGCTGGGGCGGCACCAACATCACCGATCCGCTGTCGATCCTCGGCCCGTTCGACAACAGCGAAGCATGGCCGGGCCTGCGGCTTTTCATGGTAAGCACCACCGGCGAGAATTACGGCTATTATGAACTCGACGAGACGCTCAAACCGGTGGAGCGCGATTTGCCAGCGGCGCTCAGCGAGTCGGTCGAACGCATCAAGGAGAACTGCGAGCCGGCGCATGCGTCCGTGCTGTTCATGGCGGGGGCGGGCGGCTCATTGCGGGCGGGCGTGACCGAGAATCCCGTGCGGCTGACGCGCTCGGTCAAGGACGCGCTGACCTGCGTCACCAGTGGCGGCGCACCGGTCTATGTGTGGCCGGGCGGCGGCATCACCTTCATGGTCGACGTCACCCGCATGCCTGACAATGCATTCGGCTATGTTCCGACGCCGGCGCTGGTCGCGCCGATCGAGTTTACGCTGAAGCTCACCGACTATGCAGCGCTGGGCGGTCACATGAGCGAGGTGCGGCCGATCTCGTCGCTCGCCGAAGATGGCCGCCGGGAAGTGGCCCCTCGACCAGAAAACCCCTGGCCGTTCATATTTCCTCCGTGGAAGAAGCCGCCGAAATGAGGCAGCCGCAGATTGCACTTCTGGCCGACGGCCGTCGCTTGCATCTGCAGGACGGCCCGATCGATCTCGTCATCGAGGCGTTCGGCGCCGAGGATGCCGTCGCTGCCGCCTATGCCGCCGCGACGCAGCGTTTCACCGGCCTGCTCGACGAACTGGTGGCGGAATTGCCGGTGCTCCGCTCCCGAGCGCGCGGAGACGGAACAGCGCTAACCGGCGTCGTGGCGCGGCGAATGTATGCGGCGGTCGCGCCCTTCGCCGATGAGTGCTTCGTCACGCCGATGGCCGCGGTCGCCGGCGCGGTCGCCGACGAAATCCTGCAGGCGATGGAGCGTGCGGCGCCGCTCGCGCGCGCCTATGTCAACAATGGCGGCGACATCGCGCTGCATCTGGAGCGCGGAAAATCGTTCACCCTCGGGCTGGTCGACCGGCCAGACCAGCCGAGCCTGTTCGCGCGGGCAAAGATCGCTGCGCAAGATCCTTCTCGCGGCGTCGCCACCAGCGGCTGGCGCGGCCGCAGTTTCTCGCTCGGCATCGCCGACGCGGTCACCATACTCGCGGCGACGGCCGCGCAGGCTGATGCCGCCGCGACCATCGTCGCCAATGCGGTCGATCTGCCCGGCCATCCGGCGGTCGAACGCGCTCCCGCCGCCTCGATTGCGGCCGACAATGATCTCGGCGACATCCTCGTCACGCGAGCGGTTGGCGCGCTCATGCGGGAGGAGGTCGGCGAAGCGATCGAGCGCGGGCTTGTGCGTGCACGCGCGCTGCACGATCGCGGCCTGATCCACGCCGCAGCCATTCACCTTCAGGGCGAGACGCGCGTCCTTGTGACTAATGACGCTGCAGCGCCGCGTCTTTCATCGGCCTTTTCAGCAACGTCGTTGCAACGGGAAATCGCGCATGTTTGATGTCTTTCTGCGCAAGCGCGTCATCATCGTCGAGGAGATCTTTCACGAGGGCGGCCCGATCGCGGTGACGCCGCTGCAGCGCGGCGCGATTCTCGCCGTCATCCAAAATCCGTTCGCCGGGCGCTATGTCGAGGACATCGCCGAGTTCATGGACGACCTCAAGCCGCTCGGCCTTGCGCTGGCGAGCCAACTCGTCGCCGCGCTTGGCGGCGATCCGACGATCATCGAAGGCTACGGCAAGGGCGCGATCGTAGGCGCAGCCGGCGAACTCGAGCACGGCGCGCTGTGGCATGTGCCGGGCGGCTACGCCATGCGTGAGGTCCTTGGCGGAGCCAAAGCGATCGTCCCATCAACCAAGAAGGTGGGCGGTCCCGGCGCCCGCCTCGATATCCCGGTGACGCACATCAATGCCTCTTATGTGCGCAGTCATTTCGATGCGATGGAGGTCGGCATTTCCGACGCCCCGCGCGCCGATGAAATCGTGCTCGCGCTCGTGATGACGACCGGGCCGCGCGTACATGCGCGCGTCGGCGGTCTCGCGGCGAATGAGATCAAGGGCGAAGATGGCTTGCGGTAAAGCCGTCAATCCTCGCGAAGGCTGGCATTGAATTTGCTGACGTTTGGGGCTGGTGAGACAAGGCATGAAGGCGCAAATCCGCAAGATCGTGACCGTCGTCGATGAGACTCTGACCGAAATGGGACAAGCGGTTGAGCCGCCGGTTCGTCGCGCCGCTGTCGCGGCGGTGATCGAAAATCCATTTGCCGGCCGTTATGTCGAGGACCTCGCCGAACTGATGGATGTTGGCGAAGAATTAGGTAAACTCCTTGCCGAGAAGGCGGTGGCTGCGCTCGGAATCGAAGGACCGAAGGCCGAGAGTTACGGGAAGGCGGCGCTCGTCGGGGAGAACGGCGAGATGGAGCATGCGGCGGCGATTTTGCATCCGAAGCTCGGCGCGCCTGTCCGGAAGATATTGGGCAAGGGCGCAGCGCTGATCCCCTCCTCGAAGAAGCGCGGCGGGCCGAGCGCCGTATTAGACATTCCGCTCGGCCACAAGGATGCGGCCTTTGTGCGCAGCCATTTCGACGGCATGGAGATTCAGATCAGCGACGCGCCGCGCGCCAATGAAATCGTGGTCGCCGTGGCGATTACCACCGGCGGCCGGCCGTTGCCGCGCATCGGCGGGTTGAAGGTAAGCGAAATCAAAGGTGAGGACGGACTGCGTTGAAATATGGTCTCGGAGGAGAGAGCGTCATGAGAACAGCGTTTAGCATTGCCGCTGCCTTGGTCGTATGGCTCGCGGCGGCGAATGGTCCCGCCCGGGCCGACGACATCAAGATCGGTGAAATCAATTCCTATTCGGGCCTGCCCGCCTTTACCGAGCCCTATCGCAAGGGCTGGCAATTGGCGCTCGACGAGCTCAATGCGAAGGGCGGCGTCAACGGCAAACAACTCGTCGTCATCTCGAAGGACGACGGCGGCAAGCCGGCGGAGGCGGTGACCGCCGCCAACCAACTGGTCGAGAGCGATCGCGTCGCGATGCTGATGGGAACTTTCTTCTCCAATATCGGCTTGGCGGTATCCGACTATGCGCGGCAGAAGAAGATCTTCTTCCTCGCCGCCGAACCGCTGACCGACGCGATCACCTGGTCGCAAGGCCACCGCTACACCTTCCGTCTGCGACCCTCCAATTCCATGCAGGCGGCGATGCTGGCCGAGGAAGCCGCCAAGTTGCCGGCTAAACGTTGGGCCAGCGTCGCTCCCAATTACGAGTATGGACAATCGGCGGTCGCGGCCTTCAAGAAGGCGCTGGCGGCGAAGCGTCCCGACATTGAATGGGTCGCCGAGCAGTGGCCGCCTCAAGGCAAGATCGACGCCGGCGCGGTCGTCCAAGCGCTGGCGGCGGCGCAGCCGGAAGCGATTCTCAATGTGACCTTCGGGCCGGACCTCGTGAAATTTGTGCGCGAAGGCACGACCCGCGGCCTGTTCAAGGATCGCGCCGTGGTAAGCTTCCTGACCGGCGAGCCGGAATATCTCGATCCGCTGAAGGACGAGGCGCCCACCGGCTGGATCGTCACCGGCTATCCTTGGTACGCCGTGAAGACGCCGGCGCACGATGCGTTCGTCAAGGCCTACCAGGCGAAGTTCAACGACTATCCGCGTCTTGGCTCGGTGGTCGGTTACGTCACGATGAACGCCGCCGCCGCGATCCTCGCCAAGGCCGGCTCGACCGACACGGACAAACTGATCGCCGCTGCGGAAGGGCTGAAGCTCGACACGCCATTCGGGCCAATCACCTTCCGTCCGATCGATCATCAGTCGACGTTGGGTGCTTTTGTCGGCAAGACCGGGATTGTCGACGGCAAGGGCGTCATGACCGAGTTCGTCTACCGCGACGGCGCGAAGTATCTGCCGAGTGACGATGAGGTGAAGAAACTCCGTCCGCAGGAGTGAGCAAGCCACAAGGGTGCGCTCACCCACGTGGACGGAACAGCGTCCGATTCGGGTTCATCCTCCCCCGTAAAACGGGGAGGGGGACCGCCTGCAGGGCGGTGGAGGGGGCAGGTTCGAAGTGTATCGTCCGTTTGCCCGCTCCACCATGCTGCGCATGGCCCTCCCCCGCTGCGCGGGGGGAGGATGAGCGGCTTTGCCTCGCTCGGTTTCCGGAATGACGGAACCAACTTTTCGGTTTGCCTGCGCACCGGCTGTCTTCGCCACGGGCGTGATTGATCTCACCAGAGGGCGAAGCCCCGTGGAATTCTTGGTCGTCCAGTTCCTGACCGGGTTAGCGAGCGCCGCCTCGCTGTTTCTTGCGGCGTCCGGCCTATCCATCATTTTCGGCGTTACGCGGATCGTCAATTTCGCCCATGGCGCCTTCTATATGCTTGGGGCCTACGTCGCCGTCACGCTGACGGAGTGGTGGGACGGGCCCCTGGGATTCTGGGGCGGAATACTGGTCGCCGCCGTTTCGGTCGCCGTGCTCGGGGCGTTGACCGAGGTTTCTCTGCTGCGCCGGATTTACCGGTCGCCCGAGCTTTTCCAATTGCTGGCGACGTTCGGCCTGACCCTGATGATGCAGGACATCGTTCTGCTCGTGTGGGGGCCGGTCGATCTGATCGGGCCGCGAGCGCCCGGGTTCAAAGGCGCGGTGCAAGTTCTCGGTCAGGCGGTGCCAAGCTACGAATTGTTTCTGATCGCCTTCGGCCCCGCCGTGCTCGTCATTCTATGGCTTCTCTTCCATCGCACCCGCTGGGGCGTTCTCGTACGCGCCGCGACGCAGGACCGCGACATGGTCGCCGCGCTTGGCGTCAATCAGAAATGGCTGTTCACCAGCGTGTTTGCGCTCGGCATTTTTCTTGCCGCGCTGGGCGGCGCGCTGCAGCTGCCGCGCGAGGCCGCAAGCCACAACATGGATCTGCGGATCATCGTCGAAGTGTTCGTGGTCGTGGTGATCGGCGGGCTCGGCAGCGTCACCGGCGCGTTTCTCGCCGCCGTGATCGTTTCCGAGCTCAACGCCTTCGGCATTCTGATCCTGCCGAAAATCTCGCTTGTCCTCGTCTTTCTGGTCATGGCCGTTGTGTTGGTGGTGCGCCCGTGGGGGCTCCTCGGGCGCAAGGAGGGCGCACCGCGGCAAGTGGTGGGGGCGACCATCCATCCATGGCGTCCGCTCAGTGCGCCGGAGCGGCTGGCAGTCGTCGTTGTGCTGGCGCTTGCTGCGTGCCTGCCATTCGTGTCCGGCAACTACTTGCTCACGGTCGGATCCGAAATCCTCATCTTCATTCTGTTCGCGCAGAGCCTGCAATTGCTGATGACGGTCGGCGGGCTCGCCTCGTTCGGCCATGCCGCCTATTTCGGGCTCGGCAGCTACGGCGCAGCGCTGGCGGCGCAGTCGTTGGGTCTGCCCATGGGGTTTGCCTTGCTCGCCGGCCCGCTGCTGGCGCTCGCCGGCGCTTTCATCTTCGGGTGGTTCTCGGTGCGACTCGCCGGCGTCTATTTCGCCATGCTGACGCTCGCCTTTGCCCAGATCGCCTGGTCGATCGCGTTTCAGTGGGTCGAAGTGACCGGCGGCGACAACGGAATCCTGGGGGTGTGGCCTGCGGCGCTGGTGGGCACGCCGGCGCGCTTCTATTGGCTCGCGTTCATCGTCGCCGTCGCCGGCGTGTTTTGCCTCCGGGTGCTCACCTTCTCGCCCTTCGGCTATGCGTTGCGGGCGGCGCGCGACTCCGAGCTGCGCGCCGAAGCGATCGGCATCAACCGCCGCCGGGTGCAACTGATCGCCTTCATGATTGCCGGGACCTTCGCCGGGATCGCGGGCGCGCTGTTTGCCTACCTCAAGGGCAGCGTATTTCCCGAGACGCTCGCCATTCCGTATTCGGTCGACGCGCTGGTCATGGTGCTGCTGGGCGGCGTCGAGACCGTTTCCGGCGCCGTCGTGGGCGCGATCGTCTACAAGGCGCTCGCCATCTGGCTGATGAGCGAGACCGAGATGTCGAAACTCGTGCTCGGCGCGGTGATCGTCGCCATCGTCGTGCTCGCGCCCAAGGGGATCGTCGGCTATCTGTCCGATTTTGCGCGGCGCACGGCTTGGCCCGCCACCTGGTCGAAAAAGGCTTAAGCCGATGGCGGCCGCCCTCGAAGTCCAAGACATTGCCAAGTCCTACGGCGGAGTGGCGGCCGTGCGCGGCGTCAGCTTCGAGGTGCAGGCGGGCGAGATCGTCGCCTTGATCGGTCCGAACGGCGCCGGCAAGAGCACCTGCTTCAACATGATCATGGGCCAGATTCCCGTCGACGACGGCGTGATCCGGATTTTCGGACGCCCGACCACGGGCCTGCCGCCACGAACGGTCTGGCGGCTCGGCGTCGGCCGCACCTTCCAGATCACCGCGACCTTCGCCTCGATGACGGTCGCCGAAAACGTGCAGGTCGCGCTGTTGTCGCATCGGCGGCTGCTCGCGACATTCTATAAATTCGCTGGCGCGATGGCGCGCGACGAAGCGGAGCGCCTGCTCGACCTGCTGGGGCTGAAAGCGCAGGCCGAGCGGGCCTGCGGCGAACTCGCCTATGGCGACCTCAAACGCCTTGAGCTCGCGGTCGCGCTCGCCAACGACCCGAAGCTCCTGCTGCTCGACGAACCGACCGCCGGCATGGCGCCGAAGGAACGCGTGGACCTGATGGCGCTCACCACGCGAATTGCCCGCGACCGGACGATCGGCGTCTTTTTCACCGAGCACGACATGGACGTCGTGTTCGAGCACGCCGACCGCGTGATGGTGCTCGATCGCGGCTCCCTGATTGCCTCCGGCTCGCCGCAAGCGGTGCGCACCGACCCGAAGGTGCGGGCTGTCTATCTCGGCGAAGGCTTCGACGAGGATCGCAGGCACGAGGGCGGCGGCCAATGAAGCTTGCGGTCTCAAAACTTCAGGCGCGCTATGGTCCCGCGCAAATTCTCTTCGACGTGAGCTTTGCCGTCGGCGACGGCGAGGTGGTTGCGCTGCTCGGCCGCAACGGCGCGGGCAAGTCGACCACTTTGCGGTCGATCATCGGTCTGGTCGCCGATCGCACCGGCGCGATCGAATTCCAGGGCGACGACATCTCAAGGTTGCCGGCGCATGAAATTGCGCGCCGCGGTCTAGGCTGGGTGCCGGAAGACCGACGCATCTTCACCGAGCTCACGGTCGCGGAGAATCTCGAGGTAGGCCGTCAGCCGCCGCGCGCCGGGGCGCCGACGTGGACGCCGGACAAGCTGTTTGCGCTTTTCCCCAACCTCGCGGAGATGCGGCAGCGCCTGGGTGGGCGCATGTCGGGCGGCGAACAGCAGATGTTGACGATCGCCCGCACGCTGATGGGCAATCCGGCCCTGGTGCTGCTGGACGAACCGTCCGAGGGCCTCGCGCCCAAGATCGTCGAGCAGATGGCTGCCGCCATTCTCGCGATGAAGCGGGAGGGGCTGGCGCTCGTTATCTCAGAGCAGAATCTCCGCTTCGCGCGGCTGATTTCCGACCGCGCCGTCATCATCGAGAAGGGCCGCGTGCGCTACGCGGGCACAATGGCCGAGCTCGAAGCCAATCCCGAAATCCGCGATGCATATTTGGCGGTATGATGCTATTCTGGGTTTATAATCTCGTATTCTTCCATTGAATGCGAGGCGACTCGTCCTTCGCGGAAAGGGTTAGCGGGGCGGATGCGCAGGGCGACGGTTGGTTAGTGCCACTATCTTAGATCGCTACGCGATTTTGACCCTCTATTGGCGGGAAGGTGAAAGAAATGTCGACCCGAGCCGATTACTTGGAAGACGCGTGAATTCCGATGCGTGGTCCGAACTTGCAAAGAGGCAGCACCAGCAAGAAAAAGTCGGCGTCGTCGGTGGCCGTCAAAGCGACGCGCCGGCGCGAGACGCCGGTCCGCTATTGCTTGGACGAGCAGGTCGGTTTTCGCCTGCGCCAAGTCAATCAGCGCCACACGACGATTTTCGCCGAGCGGATGATTGAGGAGCTGACGCCGACGCAGTGGGCGGCGCTCGCCAAGCTGCACGAACGCGGAGCGCTCTCGCAGAATCTGCTCGGCCGCCACACCGCCATGGATGCGGCGACCATCAAGGGCGTGGTTGACCGGCTGACCGCGCGTGGCTTCACGATCGGCAAACCTGATCCGACGGATGCGCGGCGGCTCCGCATCGCATTGACCGATGAAGGCCGCTCCGTGGTCAAGCGCGCCATCTCGGTGGCGCTTGCGATCACCGAGGAGACGCTCAAGCCGCTCAGCGCGTCCGAACGCAAATCGCTGATGCGGCTGCTCGACAAGATCAAGTGAGCGGGGCCTCGGCTTCCACGCCGGGGCTTTCTGCGCCAACCCCGGCCGCGCTGTTCACAGCACCTGCTCGGGAATGACCGTGGCGGGCGGCGTATTGCGGCTGCGGCCGGCGCGCACGATCCCGTCGATCACCACCATGCCGATGCCGGGGAGGTCGCCGAGCGCGACGCTCTCAAGCAACGTCTTCCCTGCGGAGTGCTGGGCGCGATCCATGAATACGAAATCAGCGGCGCGGCCCGGCTCGATGATCCCGCAATCGAGTTTGCGCAGGCGGGCGGTGTTGCCGGTCGCAAAGCAGAATGCGGTTTCCGTCGGAACGCCGCCGAGCGAAGAGAGCATGGCGACCATGCGAATGATGCCGAGGGGCTGGACGCCGGAGCCGGCCGGTCCGTCCGTGCCGAGAATGACGCGGTCGAGCTGGTTCATCTCGCGGGCGGTGCGCAGGGTGAACAGCGCCGCCCGTTCGTTGCCGTTATGCACGAGCTCCAGCCCGCGCCGGCAGCTCTCGCAGATGCAGCGGATTTGCTCGTCCGGCAGCGCCGTGTGTCCGCCATTGATGTGGCCGACCACGTCGGCGTCGCATTCGAGCACCACGTCCTTGTCGATCAGGCCCGAGCCGGGGATCGATGGCCCGCCGGTGTGGATCGTGCTCTGGATGCCGTATTTGCGCGCCCAGGCGACCATCTTGCGGCCCGTCGGCCCGTCCTTGACCCCGCCAAGGCCGATCTCGCCGAGAAGCGTCACGCCCGCCTCGGCTAGATCTCGAAAATCGTCCTCGACCATGCCCTGCTCGATCACCGGGGCGCCGGCATGCAGCTTCACCCCGCCGGACCGGAACGCGGAGTAGGTGCGCTGCGCGGTGATCGCCATCGCCTTCAGGCCCACGACGTCGCGCGGCCGGCCGGGCATGTGCACCTCGCCCGCGGAAATCATCGTGGTGACGCCGCCATGCATCGAGGAATCGATCCAGTTGAGCTGGCTCTGACGGGGCGTCCAATCGCCGGCCACCGGGTGGACGTGGCTGTCGATCAGCCCGGGCGCGACCGCGACGCCGCGAGCATCGACGATCGATGTCGCCCCCTCGGTGTCCACGTCCTTGGCGCGGCCGACCGCGGCGATCTTGCCGTCGATCGCGACGATCGTGTCGGCGTCGAGGATCGGACGCTCCAGGAGTCCCGACAGGACGAGGCCGATATTGCGAATGACTAATTTGGTCGGGCCACCGGGCGCCGCTTGCGCATCGTGAGCCATCTTCCCCTCCACCGGCCGATCGCGGCGGGCACGGCGATCGGCCCTTGCACACTCAATCCGGTCGCCGGCTGCGGCGATCGGCATGCCTCGCCCGCGCCGGGCGGGGTGGCGCAGCATGGCGACTTTCGTTAGTATACAAACGGTACCGGCGACGGCAAGACTGCGCGTGAGCCTTTCTTTCGCTTTGCGCCGGCGGTGCTACGAGTGCAAACGAATGCGGACGTGAGTGCGCTGCTAACGATGCACCCGAGCGCCGGCTGCTTCGCGGCCAAGTTGCGACGTGTACCTTGTGCGACAAGCGGCCTCATGAAAATCGCTTTACGGGAACAGATATGATCATGAAGAGTTATTTGCGCACAACAGTTATTCGCCAAGCCTATTGAATATGCGATTGCTGAAGAAATGTTCATTTGTGGAATTATACAGCGCAATCGCGGATGGCGGGGCGTTCTAGTATGGATTTGATTTCGGCCGCGTGGTGCTAACTGCTATGCGGTACGCAAATGCAATCGCAAGGAGTCCGTCTGTGGTGAACAAACGACCCGTGAAAATCGTCGAAACCGTTTTGCGCGACGGCCATCAGTCGCTCGCCGCAACGCGCATGCGGACGTCTGACATGATTCCGGTTCTCGAGCAGATGGACGAGATCGGCTACTTCTCGCTCGAAGCCTGGGGCGGCGCCACCTTCGATACGTGTCTGCGCTTCCTCGACGAGGACCCGTGGGAGCGCCTGCGCATCCTCAAGAAGTACGTCAAGAAGACTCCGCTGCAGATGCTGCTGCGCGGCCAGAACGTGCTTGGCTACAATCACTATGCCGACGACGTGGTGACGGAATTCGTCACGCGGGCGGTCGACAACGGCATCGGCGTGATGCGGATTTTCGACGCCCTCAACGACGTCCGCAATCTGGACGTCTCCATGCGCGCCGCCAAGCGCGCCGGCGCCCACGTGCAAGGGGCGATCGTCTACACCATCAGCCCCTACCACACGATCGACAGCTTCGTGCAGGTGGCGAAGGACCTCGTCGATCTCGGCGCCGATTCGGTCTGCATCAAGGACATGGCGGGGCTGCTATCGCCCTATGTCGCCTACAACCTCGTCAAGCGGCTCAAGACCGAGCTCGGCGTGATCGTGGACGTGCACTGCCACTACACCAGCGGCATGGCCTCCATGACTTACCTGAAGGCGATCGAGGCGGGCGCCGACATCGTCGACTGCGCCCTGTCTCCCTTCGCGCTCGGCACCTCGCAGCCCGCGACCGAAGCGCTGGTCGCCGCGCTGGAGGGCCAGCCGCGCGAGACCGGCATCGACAAGGAGAAGCTTTATCCCATCGCCGACCATTTCCGCGTGGTCAAGAAGGAGCTCGCCAAGGTCTTCAAGCTCGACACCGCGATCGACATCGACACCAAGGTGCTGACTTTCCAGATCCCTGGCGGCATGCTGTCGAATTTCCTCAACCAGATGAAGCAGCAGGGCAAGGCCGACAAATATGCCGAGCTGCTCGAGGAAATGCCGCGCGTGCGGGCCGAGGTCGGCTATCCGCCGCTGGTCACCCCGACCAGCCAGATCGTCGGATCGATGGCGGCCTTCAACGTCATCTGCGGCCGCTACAAGGTCGTGCCGCAGGAGCTCAAGGATCTGGCGCGCGGCGCCTATGGCCGGACGCCGGCTCCGATCAACGGCGCAATGCGGGAGGTCATCGCAGACGCGAAGATGATCGAGCATCGTCCGGCGGACGACATTCCCCCGCAGATGGTGTCGCTCGGACTGATGTTGGCGAGCAAAGGATATCCCGACGCGTCGCCGGAAGACGTCCTGACCTATGCCTTGTTCCCGGAAGTGGCGCTCAAGTTCTTCGGCACTCATCGCGAGCCCATGGAAAAGCAGGCCTTGGAATTTACGGAATAATTTCGGACGCAGGCGTGTCCGGGCGTTCGAAAGACTGCGCCCGTGGAATTTTCGATTTGCGATGGAACCCGGCGCTGAAGCCGACGTTGATTTGATGTGCACGGGTAATTCGATTCGTCGGAACATCCGAGGCACAAAGGAAGAGCCCCCGATTAAAGCCGGGGGCTCTACCTTTTTTGGCGCCCTCGATCGTTCCGGAAGGCCGCAAGCCGCATCGGCGCTTGTCCCCAACCTGCGCCCGCATCAGGAACCGCTTAGCCGATATCGAACCGGACGCCCTGGGCGAGCGGGAGTTCCCGCCCGTAATTGATGGCGCTGGTGAGCCGGCGCATATAGGCCTTCCACGAATCCGAACCGGCCTCGCGCCCGCCGCCGGTCTCCTTCTCCCCGCCGAACGCGCCGCCGATTTCCGCGCCGGACGGACCCATGTTGACGTTGGCGATGCCGCAGTCGGACCCCGCCGCCGAGATGAATATCTCCGTCTCGCGCAGGTCGGCGGTGAATATCGACGACGAAAGACCGTAAGGGACCGCATTGTGCATCGCCAACGCGTCGTCGAACTCTGAATACGGCATCACATAAAGGATAGGAGCAAAGGTCTCGCGCAGCGCCGGGCCGATCTGCCCTGGCAGTTCGACCAAGGCGGGCCGCACGTAATAGGCCTCGGGGTGCTGCGCCAATTCATAGCGCCCGCCGCCGAAAACCTCGCCGCCGGCTGCCCGCGCCTCGGCCAATGCGGCCTCCATCTTGTGGAACGCCGCGGAATCGATGAGCGGGCCGACCAGCACGTCCGGTTGCAATAACGGGTTGCCGATGCGGACCGAGGCGTAGACCTGTTTCAGCTTGGCGATCAGCGCATCGTAGATGCTGCGATGCACGAACAGTCGGCGCAGCGACGTGCAGCGCTGGCCGGCGGTGCCAATGGCGGCAAATGCGATCGCCCGCAAGGCGAGGTCGAGTTCGGCCGACGGGCAGACGATCGAGGCGTTATTGCCGCCGAGCTCGAGCAGCGCCCGCGCGAAGCGCTGTGCGAGCCGCGGTCCGATCTTGCGGCCCATGGCGGTTGAACCGGTCGCCGAGACGAGCGGCAGCCGGATATCGTCCACCAGTAATTCGCCGATCTCAGGGCCGCCGATCAGCAAGGCCGACAGTCCGTCTGGCGCGTCGCCGAACCGTGCGGCGGCACGCGCGTAAAGCGCTTGCACCGCGAGCGCGGTCAGCGGCGTCTTCTGCGACGGCTTCCAGATGACCGGGCAGCCGCAAACGAGCGCCAGCGCCGCGTTCCACGACCACACGGCGACGGGGAAATTGAAGCTCGTGATCACCGCGACCGGGCCCAGGGGATGCCACTGCTCCATCATGCGATGGTTCGGCCGCTCGCTGGCGATGGTGAGGCCGTAGAGCTGGCGCGATAGCCCAAGGGCGAAGTCGCAGATGTCGAGCATCTCCTGAACTTCACCCAGCCCCTCCGAGAGGATTTTCCCCGCCTCGATGGTGACGAGGCGACCCAGGGCCGGCTTCGCCGTGCGCAGCTCCTCTCCGAGCATGCGCACGAGCTCGCCGCGCCGCGGCGGCGGCGTCAATCGCCAGGCGAGAAACGCATCTTTCGCCTGTTCGATCGCGCGATCGGCGTCTGCGGCGTCCGCATCCGGCACATTGGCGATGACCTCGCCGGTCAGTGGCGAGCATACCGCGCGCGACCCGCGGCGGTAGCGCTCGCGCGACACACCGAACGTTTCAAGCAGGGAATCGACCTCTGCGGCGAGGGTCATCGATCGCTCCTTTGGATATTGCCTATTCCGAGCTATTCTCAGTCATTGCCGCGCTCGACGCAGCCGCGGCCCATGGCGTCAAGCTTGGCGAAGCGGGACGCCCTCGGTGTCTTCATCCGCGACAGCGGGCGATTGCCGACGCGGTCGGGCTTTTATGAAGCGGCGCTGCTTTACCCTGAACCGCCGCTCGACGATTTCCGGATGCCCGCTGTGACGGGCGGTGGCGACGAGAAGCGGAATGATTGCTTATCTTAGCGCCAATGCCGGCTGGTCCGGCAACTCCATCTTGCTGAAAGCGTGCCTTTCAGAATGGATACGCAGAGGAAAGATGCTGGCGTAGCCCACGGCGCCGAGCCGGTTGCGCCGTTCCGCGCCCCTTATGCCGGCGCAGACGAGGAGATGGCCGTCCGCTTCCTCGCGGCTGCGCCGCTTGGCGTGGAAACCGAGGCGCGCATCGACGCCCGCGCCCGCCGCCTCGTTGAATTCATCCGCGCACGATCGGTCGGCATCGGCGGGATCGAGGACTTCTTGCAGGAATATGCGTTGTCGAGCAAGGAAGGGCTCGCTTTGATGGTGCTCGCCGAGGCGCTGCTGCGCATTCCCGACGGCGCCACGGCGGATCGCCTGATCGAGGACAGGCTGACGGCAGGCGATTTTCTGCATCATGAAGCCCGCTCCAGCGCGGCGCTCGTGTCCGCCTCGGCTTGGGCGCTCGGGGTGTCCGCACGGATCGTGAGCGCGCATGATACGCCGCATTCGATCCTCGAAGCGTTGGCGGAGCGCCTCGGACGCCCAGCGGTGCGCACCGCGATCCGCCGGGCCGTGCACCTCCTCGGATCACAGTTCGTGCTCGGGGAAACCATTGAGCAGGCGCTCAGGCGCGCCGCGGCGCGCCCGGAGTTCCGGTACTCGTTCGACATGCTGCGCGAGGGGGCGCGCACCGCGAACGACGCGCAGCGACACTTCGACGCCTATGCGGACGCGATCGAGGCGATCGGACGGCGCACCGCGCCGGAGAAGCCCTCGCAGCGTCCCGGGGTCTCCGTCAAGCTTTCGGCCTTGCACCCGCGTTTCGAGGCGATCTCGCGCAGGCGCGTCCTCCCCGAGCTCGGCGACCGCGTCGGCGCGCTTGCGCGGCTGGCTAGGGTGCGCGACCTTTATTTTACAATCGACGCCGAGGAGGCCGATCGGCTCGAACTGTCGCTCGACGTAATCAAGGACGTGCTCGCCGATCCGGCGCTCGCCGGCTGGAATGGATTTGGCGTCGCGGTCCAGAGCTACCAGAAGCGCGCCCCGGAGGTGATCGATTGGCTGATCGATTTGGCGCGCAAGCTCGGGCGCCGCCTGTCGATACGCCTGGTACGGGGCGCCTACTGGGACACCGAGATCAAGCACGCCCAGGAGCGGGGACTCCCCGACTACCCGGTCTTCACCCGTAAGGCGATGACCGACCTTTGTTACATGGCCTGCGCGCGCAAGCTGCTCGCGGCCCGGCCGCGGATCTATCCGCAGATCGCGACCCACAATGCGCTGACCGTGGCGAGCGTGATCGAGGAGGCGGGCGGCGTCGAGGGTTACGAATTCCAGCGTCTGCACGGGATGGGCGAGCGCTTATATCTGGGGGTGCTCGCGGAGGAGGCGCAGGCGATCTGCCGCGTCTACGCTCCGGTGGGCGATCATCGCAATCTCCTCGCCTATTTGGTGCGGCGGCTCCTGGAAAACGGCGCGAACTCCTCCTTCGTGTCGCTCGCCGCCGATCCGGCAGTTCCGATTGCGAAGATCATCGAGCGCCCGCAGGCGATCCTGCAATCGCCGGCGTTTGCCCGGCATCCCAAAATCCCGCGGCCGCGCGACATCTACAAAGACCGGCGCAATTCGACCGGCGTCGAGTTCGGCCACGCGGCAAGCCTCGAAGCGCTGCTCGCCGACATCCGCTTGCAGGCGCCGGCAGCCGCCCCGCTTGTCGATGGGATCGCACTTCCGGGGCACTCGCGACGCATTCTCTCGCCGATTGACGGCGCTCTCGTCGGATCGGCGGTCGAAGGCGACGAGGCGATCGTCATCTCGGCGATGGCGGCGGCGCAGGCCGGCGTTGCGGCGTGGAGCGCTGCGCCGGTTGGCGAGCGCGCCGCGGCGCTCGAACGGGCGGCAAACCTGATCGAAGCGAACCGAGGCGCGCTGATCGCGCTCCTGCAGGCGGAGGGCGGCAAGACGCTGGACGACTGCGTCGCCGAGGTGCGGGAGGCCGCCGACTTCTGCCGCTATTACGCCGTGGAGGCGAGGCGAAGCCTCGTGCCTGAGGCGATGCCGGGGCCGACCGGCGAAACCAATGAGCTGCGCTATCGCGCCCGCGGCGTCTTCGTCTGCATCAGCCCCTGGAACTTTCCGCTGGCGATCTTCACGGGGCAGATCGCGGCGGCGCTGGTCGCAGGCAACGCGGTGGTGGCGAAGCCGGCCGAACAGACGCCGTTCGTCGCCGCCGCCGTCGTCCGGCTGTTGCATGCGGCGGGGACGCCGGCGAGCGCGCTCCATCTTGTGCCCGGCGACGGCCGCATCGGCGATCTCTTGGTGCGCGACCGGCGCGCCGCCGGCATCATCTTTACCGGTTCGACCGAGACGGCGCGCAAGATCAACCGCGCGCTTGTCGAAAGGGGCGGGCCGCTCGTTCCTCTCATCGCCGAGACCGGCGGCATCAACGCGCTGATCGCCGATGCGAGCGCGCTTCCCGAGCAGCTGACCGACGACGTTCTTGCCTCGGCGTTCCGTTCGGCGGGCCAGCGTTGTTCGGCGTTGCGCCTCCTGTGCCTGCAGGAGGACATCGCGGCGTCCGCGCTCGACATGATCATCGGGGCGGCACAAGAATTGCGTATCGGGGATCCGCGCGATCTCGCCACCCATGTCGGGCCGGTGATCGACCCCGACGCCAAAGCGCGGATCGACCGCTGGGTGGCCGACATGGACGGACAGGGGCGGGTGCTGTTTCGCTCCGACCGCATACGGCCGTTGCCGGCCGCGGGCACCTTCGCGCCGCTCGCGATCATCGAACTCGACCGCGCCCGCGACCTGAAAGAGGAGGTGTTCGGCCCCGTCCTGCACGTGGTGCGCTATCGCGCCGGCGCCCTTGACGAGGTCCTCGGCGATCTCGCCGCCAACGGTTACGCCCTGACCCTCGGGGTCCATTCGCGGATCGAAGCCGTCGTCAGGCATATCGCCGCGCACCTTCCGCACGGCAATATCTACGTCAACCGCAACATGATCGGGGCGGTGGTCGGCACCCAGCCGTTCGGCGGCAGCGGCCTGTCGGGAACCGGGCCGAAAGCGGGTGGACCGAACTATTTGCGCCGTTTCGCGCACGAACAGACGTTGACGGTCAACACCGCGGCGCTCGGGGGCAATGCAAGCCTGCTGGCGGAAACGGAGGGGTAGCTCGGCAGAATGGGATAAGTCCTACAAGGGTCGAGTTTTTTCCATTTTTTGCGAGTGCGAAGGCTTCCGGATCTCGGCATCCCTTCACGATTGCATGTGCAACCGCGATGGGAGGGTGCGAGGGCTGGAAAGTGAGGCGGCGGCAACGTATCGTCCGCCGCGCGAATCTGGGTTGCCGAGAGCATGTCGCCGGGGGCGTCGACGGCAAGCGGACAGCCATCCTTGTGTCGCGGCGTTGGTTAGCGGCCGGATGACCGGCCGTCTCGCGAATCATAGTCCGGTGGGGAACTCACGTGACTCGGATGCCCAGCAAGACCGAACTCGAACGCTCTCGCAGCAAACTCAGAAAGACGAAGGCGGCCCGGCGGCTCGTGAACCATTCCGCGCCGTCGGAAGACGATCCCGCGAGCGACGCCGCAGGCTCGGAAAGACCGCGCCGACCGATCCGCATCGTGGCGATCGGCGCTTCGGCCGGCGGCCTCGAGGCGCTTGAGCTGTTTTTCGACACAATGGGCTCCGACAGCGGTGCGGCCTTCGTCATCGTCCAGCACCTGTCGCCGGATTTCCCGTCGGTGATGGACGAGCTCCTCGCCCGCCACGCGCGGATGCAAATACGCACCGTGAAGTCGGGAATGGAGGTGGAGCCGAATGTGATCTATCTGCGCCCGGCGCGCCAGACCCTGATCATTGAACAAGGTCACCTTGTCCTCAAGCAGGAGGACAAGACGACGCACCTGAACTTCCCGATTGATGCCTTTCTGAAGTCGCTCGCGAGCGATCAGAAGGAGGCAGCGATCGCCGTCATCCTGTCGGGCACCGGCACCGATGGCACGCTGGGGGCAGCCGCCGTCCGAGATGCAGGCGGCATGGTGTTAGCGCAGGAGCCGGACACGGCGCGGTTCGATAGTATGCCGCGTACCGTCATCGAACGAAATCTGGCGAACGGCGCCGCCTCGCCGAAGATGTTGCCGCG
>JBAPYK010000277.1:0-3333 GCA_049284695.1 Rhodoplanes sp.
ACGCGCCGCAGGTTGTCGCGCAGGCGCGCCATGCGCGTCTCGACCCGATCGACGGCGGTGACCGCGGCGCCCGCGAGCGCAAGTTGAAGGGTCTTGCCGCCAGGGGCGGCGCACAGATCGGCGACGGATCGGCCGCGAACGTCGCCGAGCAGGCGCGCCGGCAGCGCCGCCGCGGCGTCCTGGACCCACCAGGCGCCCTCCGCGTAGCCTGGGAGCGAGGCAATCGACCCCGCAGCCACGGTGCGCACGGAGCCGGTCGGGAGCACGCGGCCGCGCAGCCGCCCTGCCCACAGTTCGGGATCGGCCTTCACGGTGAGGTCGAGCGCGGGCTCCAGCGCATGCGCGTTCGCGATCGCCCGCGCCGTCGCCTCGCCGTAATTGCGCGCCCACCGCTCCAACAGCCAAGCCGGCGTATCGAGCGCGGCCGGGTCGAGCCCGGCCGTGAGTTCGGCGGCGCTGCGGGCGATGCGTCGCAGGACGGCGTTGACCAGTCCCGCATAACGGCTGCCGCGCCGGTCCGCCTGGACCAAGCGTACCGAGAGGTCCACCGCGGCATGGTCGGGAATGTCCAGGAAAAGGATTTGCGCGGCCCCCACCAGGAGAGCGCTCTCCAGGAGCGGTGAATCGGGCGGAAGGCCACGGTCGAGGCAATTGGCGATCAGGTGGCGCAGCGTGCCGAGCCGCCGCAGTAGCGTAGCAATGATGCGCCGGGCGAGCGCGCGGTCTCGTTCTGCAAGCGCCGCGAGCCCCGGATGCGCGGCAGGTCCGTCGAGCTGCTCGTCCAGTGTGCGCCCGCGATGCAGCACGCCCTCGGCGATGTCTGCCGCGATGCGGCGTGCCGCGAGCCCCGGAGGCGGGGTCGGCGTCGATCGAGCGGCACGTGCCATCGCAGCTCCAAAGCGCTTCCATTCGTTGCGGACAATCCGGACCCGTAGGTGAAAAACGGGCCCGGATGAAAAAAAAGGCGTCCTAAAAGAAGTAGGGCATCCGATTATCTCCAACGAAGCCGGAGCTGAATTGCGGAAACGCATATCCATGGGTCAGTGCGTATCTCCCGGTGTCATCGGGAGTTTCGAGGACGCGGATGATGACGAACGGTGGCCGAATTTAGGGGGAGGCCATGAATTCGAGCGGATGTGATTGAACGGACTGGCCACAAGTCAGTTATAGTAATGCATAAGTGTGCTCGTGCGACGGGCCGACGCCGCGGCGAAAATCGGGCGCCGCTATATTGTTAGAAGCGAAACGTTTGGCGAAAATCCGCCTGCATCCGCGTCCGGACGCACATGGGGCGGCAAGGAAAACATCGGTTCAACTGGAGGAAACATCATGCCTCGCAAATACCAGCTACGCGGCATCACACGCCGCGACGCCATACGGACGGCAACCGCCGCGGGCATCGCCGCCGGTGTCGGCCCCTTCGTGCACGTCAGGCCTGCGCGGGCGGCCAAGACGCTGCGCATTCTTCAGTGGAGCCACTTCGTCCCCGGATACGACAAGTGGTTCAATAACACTTACACTAAGGAGTGGGGCAAGAATAACGATACCGAGGTGATCGTCGACAACATCAATCTCTCGCTCCTGGAGTCCCGCGCGGCAGCCGAGGTGTCTGCCCAAAAGGGCCACGACCTCTTTATGTTCCTCATGCCGCCTTCGCTGTTCGAGGATCAGGTCGTGCCCATGAACGACGTCTACGCCGAGTGCGAAAAGAGGCACGGCAAGCCAATCGATCTCGGGATCAAGAGCACCTACAATCCCAAGACAAAGAACTATTTCGCCTTTTCCGACAGCTTCGTCCCCGACCCGATTAACTATCGCACCGATCTCTGGGGCGAAATCGGCATGAAGCCGGATACGTGGAGCGATATCCGCGCCGGCGGCAAGAAGATCAAGGACAAGACCGGCATTCCAGTTGGCATTGGACTATCGGCCGAAATCGATACCGGCGTGGCGATGCGGGCGATCATGTACTCGTTCGGCTCGCACGAGCAGGATGAGGCGGGCAATCTGACGATTAACTCGCCGCAGACGCTGGAGACGCTCAAATTCGTCAAGGCGCTGTTCCAGGAATGCATGACGCCGGAGGTGCTCGCCTGGGACGCCTCCTCCAATAACCGACAGATGCTGGCCGGCCGTTCCTCGCTGGTGCTCAACGCGATCTCGGTGACGCGCACCGGCGAGAACAATAAGATGAATATTCACGAGCGGATCGGAATCGCCAAGGCCGCCAAGGGTCCGGTGCGCCGCATGGGCCTTGAGCATGTGATGGACTGCTACGTGATCTGGAAGTTCTCGGAGAACATCCCCGGTGCACAGAAGTTCCTGATCGACTACATCGACAACTTCAAACAGGCCTTTATGGCGAGCGAGTTCTACAACTTCCCCTGCTTTGCCAAGACGGTCCCGGACCTCAAGCAGCTCATCTCCAACGATCCCAAGGCGGTACCGCCGGACAAATACGCGGTGCTGGAAGACGTGCTCGATTGGGCGACCAACATCGGCTACCCCGGCTACTCCACCGCGCCGATCTCCGACACGTACCAAACATGGTTGCTCAACACGATGTTCGCTGAAGCCGCGACCGGAGCGGAGACGCCGGAGGACGCCCTGAAGAAGGCCGACACCAAAATGAAAGCGATCTGGGCGAAGTGGAAAGATCGGGGCATGATCTGACCGGTTCGATCCAGCTGCAACCGCCGAGCGGCGCACCACATTGGCTGCGCCCCTCCGCGGGATTATTAATCGTTCCGTTCGATGCCGATCCTAGACGGTGCACCGCGGCGCATGCGGCGCTGCGGACATAAGGCGGATTTCGAGGCGAGTCATGGCAACGGTGCAGGCACGGGGGGTTTCCAAGCACTTCAACGAGGTGCATGCGGTCGACGGCATCGACCTGACCGCGAAGGAAGGGGAATTCCTCGTCCTGCTCGGGCCGTCGGGCTGCGGCAAGACGACCCTGATGCGCATGATCGCCGGGCTCGAACAACCGACCGAAGGCGACATCGTGATCGACGGGAACGTGGTCACTGATCTGCCGCCACGGGCGCGCAACATCGCAATGGTGTTCCAGAGCTACGCGCTCTACCCGCACATGACGGTGGAAAAGAATATCTCGTTTCCGCTACGGGCGGGCGGCATGCCGAAGACGGAAATCCGCAAGAAGGTCGAATGGGCGGCGCGCATGTTCGGGATTGAGCGGTTTCTCGATCGCAAGCCGCGCCAGCTGTCCGGGGGCGAGCGCCAGCGCGTCGCGCTCGCGCGGGCCGTCGTGCGCGAGCCGGTCGCCTTTCTCCTCGACGAACCCTTGTCCAACCTCGACGCCAAGCTGCGCAA
>JBAPYK010000278.1:0-1522 GCA_049284695.1 Rhodoplanes sp.
GCTGCCGGCGACCGGTTTGGCGATCGGCCGCTGATACGGCGCGTGCACGCCGCCATAGGTCTTGACGAGCGCGAAGGTCGTTTGCACGCCGTCGCCTGTGCCGAGCGTTTGATCGAGCGGGCCCGGCGCCCCCGCCTCCGCGGAGGAATGATCGAGCCGGTCGCGCCAGCGAAAGCCGTAGAGCCGCCCGCGCCGCTCCTCGAAAAACGCGACCACCGTCGAGAGCGCCGCGAAGGTGCGCACGCCGTAGCCTGCGTCGTAGCGGCGGCGCGAATGCGCCCAGCGCGCATTGCGCTCCTCGCGCCCCGAGCCAAGCGTGACGATTTCGGTGCGCCGTTCCGGCCCGCCCGCGCTTTTCAGCGCGATGTCGAGCGGAAACAGCACTTCGTGAAAGGCGGACGGCATGGGGACTCCGCAGACAAATCGGTCATTCCGGTTCGCACGATAAAGCGCCGCGCAAAATTGGCGGACTCATAAACCGCGCTGACCGCGGGCGACCGCGCGGGCGATTTGACCGGTGAGATAGACTTCGGCGCCGCGGAAGCTGGCGGCGTCGGGCGTCGAAATGTTGACGACGACCTGGCCTGCGCCGCTGCGATCGATCGTGGCGATTCCGAGCCGTCCGTCGGCCCCGCGCGACAACGGCATGATCGCCTCCGGCCCCGCTTCCCCCGCAAGTCCGAGTCCCGAAGACAGCGGGAAATAAGTCGGCGTCCCGATCACGCCGCCCGCAGCGAACGGCTTGATCGCGCCACTTGCAGCCGCGACCGCGGCAGCGCCTGCGCCGCCGAACAGGCCGGAGAACAATTGGCTGATGCCCGAGGCAAGCCCGCGCGTGATCGGCGCAAGCGCCGTCCTGAGCGCCGTATCGCTCAGCCGCAGCGCCAGCGTTTTCAGCACGTCGTCGAACTGTCGGCCGCCGGAGACAGAACTTGCGAACGCGCTGGTCATCGCGCGCGCAAATCCATTCGCGCCGAATTGCAATTCGCGCATACGCGGGGTGAGCTGGTCGACGACGCCGGACAGCCGATCCGCGCTTTCCGCGGCGCGGTTGAGTTCTTCGTCCGCAGCAGGCTCGATCGCATCAGGCATCGGGAAACCTCGTCATCAGATCGATCAGGGACGCGCGTGCGATCGGCGGCGCAAGCGCGCCCTTGCGCGCGCGCAGGACATGCGCCAGTTCGCGCGGCGTCATGCGCCAGAACGCGTCGGGAGAAAGCCGCAGGACGCCGAGCCCGAAGCCGATCGCCTCGTCCCAGGGAAACGGCGTTGCTCCGGAAAAGACCGCGGGCGTCACGCCCGCGCGGCCGCCTGCGGCGAAGGAGGGTTTGCGGCTGCGCCTTCAACGACGGAGACGCGCGCACTCTCCCCTGCGCCCTCGCCAAACGTTGCGGTGAGCAAGTCGGCGGCGATGCGCACAAAGCCGGCGGCGCCGTCCGGCGTCGTCATGGCCGCGACGTCGTCGTCGCTCACGCTCGCGCCCGCGCCGCGCAGCCCCGCGCGCCGATGATGCGCACGAGAT
>JBAPYK010000279.1:0-5249 GCA_049284695.1 Rhodoplanes sp.
GCGTGACGTGATTCCATCACCAGTTCAATGCGGACGAGGTTTTCGGTACACACAGGTGCCCGGGACGGACGGTTCGTGCCAATCCCGGACTATTGCGCCGCGATAGAACTCGCGACGACTCGATCATGTGGGCGCGACACGTAGCGAGATCGACGCGGGAACTTCGATGCCAAACTTCTTGGCGGTCTATTGCGTTGTCACGCCTCTCGCGCCTTACCGTACGCCTGGGCGGATCGTTCTGCCTCGCCGCGCTCCAATGCTTCCCGCAGGGACTTTTCCAGCGCCGCCAACTGGAACGGCTTGCGCAAAATCGCGAACCGCGACTCGGCTGTTTGCACGACGTCGCTATAGGCGCTGGTCAGAAGGACGGGAATTTGTGGATAGTGATTGCCGATTTCCTGTGCCAGCGCGATCCCGTTCATGGCGCCTGGCATGACGATATCGCTGAGGACGAGATCGACCTTCTTGCCTTGTCGCAACGTGTACAGCGCGTCGGTGGCGTTTTCCGCGCGCAGCGTCTGATAGCCGAGTTGCTCGACGAGAGACGCAGTGACGTCGCCGACCTCGACGGTGTCCTCGACGATCAGAATCGTCCCCTGCCCTGGAACCGTCGGCTGCGTAAGAGGCGTCTCCACGGCTTCGACCAGCGCAGCGTGCTTGCGCGGCAGGTAGATGGTGATGGTGGTGCCGCTGCCCACTGCGCTAGTCGCGACCACCGTGCCTCCCGATTGATGCGAGAACCCATAGACCTGAGCCAGGCCGAGACCGGTGCCCTTGTCTAGCGCCTTGGTCGTGAAGAATGGCTCGAAAATCCTGGGCAGGACGTCAGGTGCGATCCCAACGCCGGTATCGATCATGGCCAGGGCGACGAAGTCTCCCTCGAGCTGATCGACGCCGTCGTTTTTCTTGAGCGTGACGTTTCGCGCCGACAGCGTGATCGAGCCTCCGCCCGGCATGGCGTCGCGCGCGTTGACCGCAAGGTTGACCAACGCCAATTCGAGCTCGGCGATGTCGACCTCGACCAGCCAGACGTCCTCCGGAATGTCGCATTTGAGCTGAACATTGCCGCGCAGGGAGCCGACCAGCATTTCGTGCACTGCCTCCACGCGCGCCCTGAGGTCTGTGACGACGGGGTTGATCGGCTGGCGGCGCGAGAACGCCAGCAGCTGGCGCGTCAGGCTTTCGCCGCGATTGGCGGCCGAATGGATCGCGTCGATGGCCTGGAGGTGCTTGGCATCGGAGAGCCTGCGACGCAGCAGCTGCGCCTGGCCGCTGACGATCATCAGGAGATTGTTGAAGTCGTGGGCGATGCTGCCCGTCAGTTGGCCCAGGGCTTCCATTTTTTGCGATTGGGCGAGTTGCTCCTGCGCGCGTTCGAGGGAAGCCTGCGCCTCCCGTCGTTCGGTGATGTCGCGCGTGATCTTCACATAGCCAACGAGATTGCCCACCTCGTTGCGGACCGCCTCGATGACAGCGCTCGCCCAGAACAAGCTCTTGTCGCGGCGCACGCGCCAGCCCTCGACGACGCACTTGCCCTCATAAGCGGCGAGCTGGAGGGCGAGCGCGGGCTCACCGCGCTGTTGCTCCTCCTCGGAATAGAATCGACTGAAATGCTGACCGACGACCTCGGTCGCCGTGTATTGATAGATTCGCTGCGCGCCCGGGTTCCAGTTGGTGATATAGCCGTCGCGGTCGAGCATAAAGATCGCGTAGTCGGTGACGCCCTGGATGACCGTGCGAAAGCGCCATTCGCTTTCCGCAAGCGCCTCTTGTGCTTTGCGGCGCTCAGCAATGTCCTGCTTGAGCGCGGCCTCAACCCGCTTTCTTTGCTCGATCTCGGTGTGCAGCACTTCGGTGGTCTGCTCGAGCGCCGCACTGCGCTCGTGTAGCACCTCCTGCAGGTCATCATACGCCCGCCGCAGATCTTCCTCGGCGCGGCGACGGACGGTGACGTCCTCTACGACGGTCATGAGATGGCGCGCGGTACCGTCGCAGTCGAGAATGGCGACGACGTTGCTGCGGATCCACAAGCGCGAACCGTCAGGCAGCAGGTTTCTTGTCTCGACGGCAAATCCTTCCCCAGTTTCGAGGGCACGGGCAAGCAAATCGCGCATGTGGGACTTGTCGGCAGGATCGGTCAGATCTTGAATCCGCATCTGCAGCAGCTGCGGGGCCGGATGCCGGACGATCTCGCAAAATCGATTGTTGACGAGATTGAAGCGCCCGGTGGTGTCCATCTGCGCGATGCCTACGCCGGCCTGGTTGAACATGGCGCGAAGAATTTGCTCCTGCAGGCGCAATGTGGCTTCGCGGCGTCGTCGCAGCGTCACATCAGCGCTCAAGGCGACGCTCGGCAGGGAAACGCCGACCATGAACATGATCAACGGGAAGAACGATTGATCTAGCGCCGTCGTGGCGAAGGGCCCCGCATCCGCCAATGCCCGCCAGACCGCAAAGCACGAGAGGATCAGCGCCGTCGTCGCGGCGGCACGCGCGTCGCAGCGCAGCGCGGTCCACAACAGCGGTAGGATGGCGAGAAACCCTAGCGCGCTCCGGTTCGCGCTCTGATCGCCGAGCGGACTGAACGCGAGGAGGCCGACAAGAGTCGCCGCGGCAAACGCGACCCCAAATGCCAGGACCTTGTCGAGATTGAAGGTTCGGAGGTTGGTCAGAGCCCAAAGCACCACGACCGGCGTGACGACCAGTATTCCGGCGGCGTCGCGGAGCCACCACATGACCGCCGGCGCGGCGACGTTGGCCGCGTCGACATATCCGGCGAGGTAGAGGCTTCCGATACCGATGGCCGCGCCGATCAGGCTGCCGGGGCCGAGGCCCACCAGGGCGAATTTTACCGTACCCGTCGGCGTATCGAAGGTTCCGCGGCCGTGCGACCAGATATTAATGAGGTAACCACCGACTACCGCCTGAAGCGTATTGCCGATGGCAATCGCCGCGGACATCAAGATCGAATTTGCAACGGCTGCATCGGCGATATCGGTCGGCGGGCCGGCGGCCATAGCCGCCACACATATCGCCGGCCAGACGCGAATGCCAAATAGCAGAACGGCCGCTAGGGCAAAGCCGGCGGGCGTCCAAATCGGCATGGCGTTCGAGTAGATCGTGGCAATCGTCGAGCCGGCATTCGCGAGCGCGAAATAGACAACGCCGACGATCACCAATTCGAGAATATAGATCGCTGTGCCGCGCGGGCCCCGCGGGGTCACAAATCCTCGTCGTGGCAAACCCGCCACGATGTGACCCCCGCTGAGAAGCAGGGGCTCATCCGATGAGACGTATAGCCCCATTGCGCGTGAGCAGGGTTCGCTACGATTTCCATGATGCCAGGAATCAACCAACGTTGATATAAGCAAAACTGGGCAGAAGTCGGGCTTCAAACGACCCCTGGACCTAGAAGCCCTTTTAATCAGGTAACTCCACACCTATTGCAAAGCACAAGCTGCATTGCAGCATATAGACTTGGTCCAAGGCCGCTGAGGGTCACGGGCTACCGTGACGATGCCAGCCGGGCCACGGACGGTCTGCCCTCAGCTGCGGACGCGCCGTTGCAGCGCAGCGAATTGGCGAAGAGTGCCACCGCGGACTCATGCACCGCAGCAAAAAAGTTGCGGAAACCGAACGGCAGCATTGTTGTGGCTGCCAACTTCCGGCATCGTCCTTCCACTATGACCATCCTCGCGCCAGACGCTCGACGAAAGCCTCACGATGCTGCCCGGCCTGACCCCGCACCCGCGACAAGCTTGTTGCGTGGCTCAGCATCTGGAGAATCAATCGCATCGGCGCCGCGACTTGCTTGACTCGCTGGCGAGCTACGACCTCAGACTGCATGTGGAGCGAGCTTGGCGTTGCAGAGCGGCGGGTGTGAGGATGCTGGTGGCCCACGCCACCAATCTCAATGGAGAGCTCGATGCGCTACGATCCCCTTCGCCCGCCGGACGCGGAGCAATGGCTCGACCTTGACGAGATGAAGCGGATGGACCTGGTGGCCGACTACCACCGCTGCGCCCGCATTAAACTGCCTAACCCGCGCCTGCATGCGACCCTACACGTCATAGTCGAGAACCAGATTCTTCTGGCTGATGAGACGCCGGTCGCGGCCACGCTCGATCGCCTCTTGGCCGAGGGTCTCGATCGCCACGATGCCATCCATGCCATCGCCTCAGTGCTCTCGGGCGCGATGTTCGACACGATCAAGTCGACGGCACGTGGCGATCTCAAATCTGACTATTTCCGCGAGGTCTCCGAGTTGACTGCCGAAAGGTGGCGGGCACGGTCCGATTGAGCACAGGTTGCTGCTCTTCTCTCGGCCTCCGCCGCGGCAAGCCAGACTGCAAGGAATGCCACTTATGATCTTTGCCATCGATCCGACCATGAAGCGGCTTGTCGCGACCATTCCTCGGGGTGACAGGATCGCGGAATTCGACTGCGTCCCCGATACCTGCAGGAACCCGGCCTGCCGGTGTCTGACAATGACCGTCACGTTCCGCGCCCGCACGCTTGACGACCCGGCACGGCCGGCGCCGTCGTCGGAACCCACTGTGGGTGTAGACCTCGGCACGAGAATGCTCGACGGCAAATTCAGAATTAGCGCCTCACCATCCGACTTGGCTTTTGCCGAGGGCCTGCTCGGAGCGATGGAGCCCGCCGATTTCGATCTTCTCCGCCACATACATTCCATGATCAAGAGCCGCGAGACGGAATTGGCCAAGCCGACGGAGATCAAGGCGCAGTTCGATTTCCAGGAGATCGAACGGTCGTCAGTGATGCAGACCTACAACGACATCCTCCCCTACGCCGAGACAATGAGTGTGGTTGTCGACGGCATCGAGTACGTCGTACTCGACCAGTATTGTGTGCGGCCTGGCTGCCGCTGCAAGGATGTTCATCTCAATCTACTGCCGATCACAGAAGGGCGGGCCCTCGAGACGACCGGTGTGGTGAGCGTCGACTACGCGACCAAGGCATGGATGCGCGTCGAGGACGAGCCTCTGCCTTGCGATGTAGCGACGATCAAGGGTCTGATCGAAGGCGCTATCCCAGATTTCTACGGCAAGCTGCCGGCGCGCCACGACAAGCTCCGCGCGATCTACGCCAATTGCCGCAAACGCTGGCGTGCCGCCGTTGCGGAGGTCATCATCAAGGAGCCCGCGGGCCGCAACGATCCCTGTCCCTGTGGCTCTGGCAAGAAGTTCAAGAGGTGCTGTATGGGCAAGGCCACGCGTGAGGCGCCT
>JBAPYK010000280.1:0-1619 GCA_049284695.1 Rhodoplanes sp.
TTCGAGCCAGGGCAGACCCGCGAGGTGACGCTGGTCGCGCTCGCCGGCAATCGCACCGTGTATGGATTCCGCCAGGCGGTGATGGGGAAGCTGTAGTCCGGCATCGCCGGAGCCAGTCGCGTAGTGAAAGCGGAAACAGAGCAATGACAAGCAAACACTATACGGGCGAATGCCAATGCGGCGCGGTGCGTTACGAGGTGACGGCCGATCTCGATAACACTGTCACGTGCAACTGCTCACGCTGTGGCAAGCTTGGCTCCATTCTAGCCTTTGCGCCCGCGCAGTCTTTCAAACTCTTGTCCGGCGAGGACGCGCAGACCGAGTACCGCTTCAACAAGAAAGTCATCGAACATTTGTTCTGCTCGACCTGCGGGATCGAGTGTTTTGCGCGCGGCGCCATGCCGGACGGCACGCCGATGGTCGCCGTCAATGTGCGCTGCTTGGATGGCGTCGATCCGGCAACGCTCTCGCCGCGAGCCGTCGACGGCCGCAGTTACTGACCGGACGAAGACGCCGATGGCCATAAAAATCTCCCGCGCCGTCTATGCCGAGATGTTCGGACCGACCGTCGGCGACCGCGTGCGGCTCGCCGACACCGACCTCATCGTCGAAGTCGAAAAGGATTTCACCCACCCCGGCGAGGAGGTGAAGTTCGGCGGCGGCAAGGTGATCCGCGACGGCATGGGGCAGTCGCAGATGACGAACGCGCAGGGCGCCGTCGACACCGTCATCACCAATGCGCTGATCGTCGATCATTGGGGTGTGGTCAAAGCCGATGTCGGCATCAAGAACGGGCGCATCGCCGGCATCGGCAAGGCCGGAAATCCCGATATCCAGCCCGGCGTCACCGTCGTGATCGGGCCGAGCACCGAGGCCATTGCCGGCGAGGGGAAGATCCTCACCGCCGGCGGGTTCGACAGCCATATCCATTTCATCTGTCCGCAGCAGATCGATGACGCGCTGATGAGCGGCATCACGACGATGCTGGGCGGCGGCACCGGCCCGGCGGCCGGCACCAACGCCACCACCTGCACCCCGGGCCCCTGGCACATCGGCCGCATGATCCAGGCGGCGGATGCATTTCCGGTCAATCTCGGCTTTGCCGGCAAAGGCAATGCATCGCTGCCGGCGGCGCTGGAGGAGATGGTTAAGGGCGGGGCGTGCGCCCTCAAGCTGCACGAGGACTGGGGCACCACGCCGGCCGCCATCGACTGCAGCCTCTCGGTCGCCGACGCGTACGACGTGCAGGTGATGATCCACACCGACACACTCAACGAGTCGGGCTTCGTCGAGGATACGATCGCGGCGTTCAAGGGCCGCACCATTCATGCGTTCCACACCGAGGGCGCCGGCGGCGGACATGCGCCGGATATCATCAAGCTTGCGGGCCTCAAGAACGTGCTGCCGTCATCGACCAACCCGACGCGGCCGTTCACCCGCAACACGATCGACGAACATCTCGACATGCTGATGGTGTGTCACCATCTCGATCCCTTGATTGCGGAAGACCTGGCATTTGCCGAAAGCCGCATTCGCAAGGAAACGATCGCCGCCGAGGATATCCTGCACGACATCGGCGCGATTTCGATGATGTCGTCGGATTCCCAAGCAATGGGGCG
>JBAPYK010000281.1:0-2270 GCA_049284695.1 Rhodoplanes sp.
CCGCCGAGCCGCCGACATGGCAGATCAACCCCGAACGCGTCGCACAGCGAGTGGCCTCATACCGATCCCGCCGGACGGAACGTCGCCACACGTCAGTTCGCCTGACGCGCAAAAAAACGTCGCGTGAGTAGAGTCGAGGAAGAGCGCGGTTGCTTGGGCCATGCGGCAACGCTCCGTTTCTCTTCCCCGCTCATCAAACCGGACGTGCCGATTTCCGGCATCCGGCTTTCCGACCGGCTTCATTGTGAGGCACACGGCGGTGGTCCAACATGCACGCGTCGAAGGCGCAACACACCAAGCGTTCCGAACACAACATCGTAGGGGAACTGCTGTGTGCCGCGGCCTTTCACGTTGTGCCGTCTGCAGAGGAAGTACCGGACGCGATCGTAGACGTGTTGATCGACCGCTCGATATGCCTGCAAGCGAGTGCCGTAGCCGAAGTACGCCGACCAACCCAGCAACAGCCGATTCAGTCGGTCACGCACGTCTGGCCACGTCCCTTTGTTGCCGGCAACCAGGATGTCGCCAATCTTTGTCTTGATCCGCAGCACGCTCTTCTTGGATGGGCTTGCGCCCAAGTACCAATGGCCATCCTTGCGATAGCGATGAGGGCCGAAGGTATAACCAAGGAAGTCAAAGCATTCCGTACGAGCATCCTTCAACGAAGTCTTCGCCTCGTTGAGCGTCAGCCCGAGCTTCGTCATCACTGCGTTTGTCCACGCCAAGGCCTCGGCCGCGTGTCCGCGACTGAGGATGACGAAGTCATCGGCATAGGAGATGACGTGAGCATGGAAAGCTTCCCCGCGTCTGGAGAGCCGCCAATGCTTCAGGAACCGGTTCATGTAAATGACGGAAAGCAGCGGGCTCGCGACCCCGCCTTGCGGCGTGCCGCGGGTGCCGTTCTTGCCGCCGGTCATGCGCCGTTTCCCATCGCTATCCCGCTCTTCGACCGGCGCTTTCAGCCACAACTTGATCAGCCGCAGCACATGCCGGTCGACGATGCGTCGGGCCACCGATTTGAGGAGGTCCGAGTGCGGAATTTCGTCGAAGTATTTCGACAGATCGGCGTCAACCACGTCGGTGTAGCCCCGGCAGATCAGCCGGTGCACTTCCTTGATCGCATCGGCCCCACTGCGACCGGGCCGATAACCATAGGCGCTGTCCTCGAAGTCCGCCTCGAAGATCGGCTCCAGAACGAGCTTGGTGGCGGTTTGAACAACCCTGTCCCGGATCGTCGGGATGCCAAGGGGGCGCTCGCCGCCTCCCGGCTTCGGGATCATCACCCGCCGTACCGGCCGAGGCCGGTACGTCTTCGAGACGAGTTCCTCACGCAAGCCCGCCAGCCATCGTTCCAGTCCCGACGCCTCAATCTGCGCGAAGGTCTCCTCATCCACGCCGGCTGCGCCCGCATTCGCGCGGGCCAACGCATAGGCATGGCGGAGGATGTCCAGGCGATAGATCTTGTCGTAGAGCACATAGAAGCGGAAGGCAGGCTCCGCCTTCGCCTTACAATACAGCTTCCTCTGAAGGCTCCTGATCTTTTCGGGCGTCTGCAGGCTCATCGCCAATCACCCATCCTCGCCACCTTCGGAAGCGCGCCAGAAGTCAGGGCCCTTCCCTCCACCGGCATTGCCCGGCTTCAGCGGTCATATGACCCTGTCCGACCCCCGCCGGAGCCGCCGCTCACTCAGCGGCGTCGAGGCCGCGACCCTCGCTCACGACGAGTCTCCCCCGATTACCCGCATCACCTTTCCGGCGTGCCGTGCCCACTACCCCGGCGGACCAAACGGGTGCTCTGTCGATTCCTTCCCCGTTCACGCGGCCTTCCCCGTTATGCAGGCGGGTCGGCGTCCGCACTTTCACTTTCGAGGCCTGCTCAGGCTTCACTCGCGTTACGGCCCGTCGGATTGCTCAACCGCCCAAGGCGGCTTTTGTCACGAGGCTTCAACTCGGCTAGTTGCCCAGCCAAATCGCTCGTCAGCTACCAGATCAATCGACAACTCTCTGGGTGGAACCTTCCTCCACTGGTGACGCGCGCCTTCGGGGCGCACTGCATGATCCGGGCTAGCCTCTTGACAGTCGAACACATTGTCCGCGCCAATAGCTTTTCGGTTACGAGTGTTAAGGCGGTGGTTAGTCGGGCGAACGTTCGGAAGCAGCCTCACGAGCGGTTCTTCGCCGAAACCGCATCCGTTGCGGCGCATTGCATTCAGAAGCGTCGCCGGCCCCAAGGGCGCCATCATGGAATACCTCGACACGCGCAACACCGA
>JBAPYK010000282.1:0-3361 GCA_049284695.1 Rhodoplanes sp.
ATGCTAAGCGCCGGTGTGCCGCCATCCGAGGCTTTTTCCGGAGCCGATCCCATCCAGCAGAAGCTCGCCCAAGAGCAGGAGGCGGCGCGCACCAGCAAACTGTTTGCAACGGTGAACGTTACGCAACGGCCGAGCACACCCGCCACATCGCCTAGCCCGGATTTCCACGGGACCCAAATGCGATAACGATGAGTTTCGTCAAGTGACTCAACTGACTCAAGATTTTTTTGCCATTCGTTAGGCTAGATAGTTTTCTGAGAGCACAAACGTTCCCTTGTCACCAGTCCCTTCGGCGACGAGGAAGGTGCAAAAGCAGCCTCGGCGGTTCTTATCGAGGAAGCCGCGCGGAACGGGAGTTTCTGCGCAGTCGTAGAAGTTGCGGTGCAATTTCGGCTTGACGCCAGATATGGTATCTGACATTGTGCGCATGTGCCTATCAGAGCACCATTTGATCTAACGAAGTGCCGCCGCTTCTTTGCCGCGCCAGCGAGCCCGCGGCAACGCCAATACGAAGCGCTGCGCGCTTTCTTCGTGGATGGAACCGCCTCGGCCGAGGCCGCGCGTCGCTTCGGCTACTCACCGGGAGCCTTCCGGGTGCTCTGTCATGCCTTTCGCCGCGGGCAATTGCCGGACTTCTTCGCCACCGCGCCGCCGGGGCCGCGTGGACAGCCCAAGAAGAGCCGCGCCCGAGGGCAGATCGTGGCGCTGCGCAAGCGCAACTATTCGATCTACGAGATCAGCCAAGCACTCAAGGAACAGGGAACGCCGCTGAGTGCCACGGCGGTACGCGAGGTGCTGGCCTCGGAAGGCTTTGCCCCCTTGCCGCGGCGGCTCGATGAGGAGCGTCCGACCCTGGTTGGCCCCAGCACGGAGGCCGTCGCCGACGTTCGCGATTTCATGCTCGCTCCCCACGAGTTCACCACGCGGGTGGGAGGGCTGTTTCTGTTCATTGCCGATCTCGTGCGTTTGGAGACTGAAGCGCTGGCGCTCGACGCCAAGCTGCCGGGCTCACGCATGATCCCCGCCGGGCATGCGATGCGCGCCTCGCTTGCGCTCAAGCTTTGGGCGATCGAACGCAAGAGCCACATCATGGCGCTCGTCGCCGACGAAGGCCTGGCCCTGTTCTGCGGTCTCAACGCCATGCCAAAGAAGAGCTTTCTGTCCGAGTATTCATCGCGCATCACCCCGCAGAAGGTCTCGCGCCTCCTCGCCCTATGGCACGCTCGGCTCGCCGGAGAGACGCTCTTTGCCGGCCAGTCGATCAATCTCGACTTCCACGCCGTGCCCTATTTCGGCGAACATCCGCTCGTCGAAACGCATTATCTGCCCAAGCGAAGTCGTCGCCAGCCCAGCATTCTCACCTTCCTGGCTCAGGATGCCGACAGCCAAGTGTTCTGCTACTCGAATGCCGACATTCGCAAGGGCGAGGAAGCCGAGGAGATTTTCCGCTTCATCGAGTTCTGGACCCGACAGCACGGCAGCCCGCCGCAGCACCTCGTCTTCGACTCCAAGCTCACCACCTATGGCGGGCTCGATCGACTCGACGCAGCCGGGATCACCTTCATAACCTTGCGCCGACGCTCGAGAGGCCTCCTCGCCGAAATCGACCGGCTGCCACCATCCGCTTGGCGCACCGTAACGCTCGATCTGCCCCGTAAATACCGCACGCCGCGGGTCTATGAGCAGAAGGTTCGTCTCCTCGCGCGCAGCTATCGCCAGCTCTTCATCCACGACCTCGGTCACGACGAACCCACGATCCTGCTCACCAACGACGCACGGTCCTCCGCTCGAAATCTCATCGCTCGTTATGCCAAACGCATGCTCATCGAGAACGCGCTCGCCGACGCAGTGCGCTTTTTCCATATCGACGCGCTCTCATCCGCGGTCGGCCTCAAGATCGATTTCGACATGGCGCTGCTCGTCCTCGCAAGCGCTCTCTACCGGCTGATGGCACGCCGCATGCGCGGATATCACGATGCTCAGGCCCGCCAGATCTTCCGCGACCTCATCGATATGCCCGCCGATGTCGTCATCACCGAAAGCGAAATCAGAGTGCGCTTCCACCGCCGCGCCCATCTACCTATTGTCCTTGCTTCGGGGCTCATCGACAAACCGATCGTCGTCCCCTGGTGGCACGGCCGTCCACTCCGCCTAGTCCAATAACGCTCCTCAATATGCCCCGTTAGGTCAATTCCGTTCCGTGGAAATCCAGGCTAGGGCTGCGAGCCATATGACGTCCGCAATCGGACAGTCTTGGAAAGCGCTCACATGTGCACTCCGAAAAAGCCCGCAACGATTATCACCACGACCACCACGCCGATGATGTAAAAGAGGTTCATTGTTTTTCTCCAAATTCGAAGGCAACCCCCGCCGTTTTTGTGATAAGTCTCAAGACCGGCGCGAATGTAACCCGCTAACAAACGCGAGTCTGTATAAAATTGACCAAACGGCTACTATGCAGCAGTAATTTATGCCACGCAGAAGACGGCTCGCTTGCTAACAGTATTCATCGTCGGTTGTCCCACCCTTAATGCCCCGACGAGCTGTCATCCTTTGGCCAACCGCCGATACCCAGCAAGTGGGAGTTCTGCACCGCGCCCAATTTGGGTGCGTCGATTACGTCAGATCGGGGTCCATTCGCGTCGCCAGTTCCGCCGGCGCGCTCGGTTTCTGGAAGGCGCTCGGCGAGATATGGCCGACGACGCGCGAGCAGCGGTGCTGGGTGCACAAGACGGCGAACGTCCTCAACAAGCTGCCGAAGAGCCTGCACGGCAAGGCCAAGCGCGCCCTGCAGGACATCTGGATGGCAGAAACGAAGAACGAGGCCGTCTCGGCTCTCGACGCCTTCGCGGACAGCTACGCTCCGAAATACGACAAGGCGGTCGAATGCCTGACCAAGGATCGCGATGCGCTGCTCGCCTTCTACGACTTCCCTGCCGAGCACTGGAAACACTTGCGGAGCACGAATCCGATCGAAAGCACGTTCGCCACGGTGCGACACCGCACGATCCGATCGAAGGGCTGCCTCTCCAACAAGACCGCACTCGCGATGGTCTTCAAGCTCATCGAGGCCGCGCAGAAAAGTTGGCGATGCCTCGACGGTCACATCCAGTTGCCAAAGCTGATCACAGGTGTGAAATTCGCCGACGGAATCGAGGTCGTCGCCCGATCGACTGCGCCTCAAGCCAAAGCCGCCTGATCCCTCAGGCCGTCAACAAAATTCGGCGATAGCTCAATAGCCATTGTCGGCCAACAGTGTTTCGGGCCGGCCGAACTGTTCCGACAAAGCGTCGATCTTCTCCAGCATCGGCGCGATCTGCTGCTTGTCGTTGGGCGCCTGAACCACTGCCGTGGCGATCAC
>JBAPYK010000283.1:0-4646 GCA_049284695.1 Rhodoplanes sp.
GGGCGGCTACGACCCATACGCTCGCCCGACAATGAACTAAGCAGGTTCTTCTTTAGCAGGCCAACGGTTCGTGGGATTCCGCAAAGTCCGGTTTCGGGAGGGAGCTGGCCTCAGTGCCGGGACTGACGACGCGAATGACCCAGCTCTGCCGATCGCAGCGAAAGTGACATGGCGGCAGTAGGTGCACCGCAAGCAGACGAATATCCATCCTTCCGGGCAATCTGCCGGAGGGATTATCTGCTCGCTTCCTCATGATCCGTCGTCCCGGCGCTGCCGAGGGAGATGGCCTCCCAGGCGGCGACGACGATGAGAATGGCCGTTGACAGGCCGGCAAGCACCAGTGGGGGCATCGCCGCCGCGAAAACGAGGCTTCCCGCCAGCAGCGCAATTCCGACCATATGGGACAGGGGCGCCCAGCCAGCCGTCGCCCACTTGAACAGTAGGCATCCGATTAAGAACAGCATCGGCCCGCCGACCATGACCAGGGCCGTGGTGGCGCCTGCCCGACCCGACGGGTGTTTGATGACGATATCGTCGGCGACTGCGGACACGATGATGCCCGCGATGATAACCACGTGCAGGTAGGTGTAGGCCAGTCTCGCGATGCGGCCAGGGTCTGCCGCATGCTCGATCAGCCGGGTCGCCCGCTCGGCGCCGATGTTGAAATAGATCCACCACATGGCGATGCTGCCGAGAAGCCCGATCGCAAAGGCGGCCGTTGTCGGTGTACTCCAGGACAGCTCGGCGAAAGTCGAGCCCGTGATCAGGATGGACTCGCCGAGCGCGAGGATCACGAACAGCCCGCATCGCTCGGCCATGTGAGCACCGGACACATCCCAGTCCGCTGTCGTCGAGCGGCCGAGGCCCGGCGTCCAGAAACCGAGCGAGGGCGAAATGAACTCGAGCAGCATCGCCAGCGACCAGATCGCGAAGCGTCCATTGCCCTCGACCAGACCGCCAGCGATCCAAAGCACGCCGGAGAGGGCCAGCCACGCCGTGATGCGCTGGAAATTGCGGTAGTTGCTGGGGCTTGCCTTACGCAGGGCCCACAGCATGAACAGACTGCGGCCGACCTGCATGGCCACGTAGGCGCCGGCGAACAGCAGCCCGCGCTCCTCGAATGCTTTCGGGATCGACGCCGACAACACGAGCCCCGCCAGCATCATGGCGAACAGCATAAGCCGGACAGGTGTAGTCTCGGGTTCGAGCCAGTTGGTGACCCACGATGTGTAGATCCACACCCACCAGACGGCGAGCAGCAACAGCAATGTCTGCAGGGCGCCGCTGGGCGTCAGGTGATGGAGAAGCCCATGCGACAGCTGGGTGATGGCGAACACAAATACCAGATCGAAAAACAGCTCGACGAACGCCACGCGCGCATGGACGCCGTCGCCTCGTTCGCGCAGCAGACGAGAGCCTTCCGACTTGGTCATGAGAAATCCGGAGCTACTTGCGAACGAGCCATCCAGAAAGCATGTACGCAACAGCGGCCGGCACCGCAAATATCACCCCGAAGATCGGCAACTCCTGCGCCACCGTGTAGCCTGCTTGCGTGACCCCGATGTACATATTGACGGCGGCCGCCAGCAGCCAAAGGGGAATGAAGGAGCGTGCCGCAGTGCGCATTGCAGGCGAGCCCATCCCGCCGATGAATGTGCCGATCGCCACCAGCACGGCGAGCAGCGCCAATCCGCCGCCGATCACCATCAAGGTATGCATGCCATCCCCCTTTTGAGCGGCGACACTGGGTCAATGCCGCGGAATGCGCATCTCGCGGATCTGATCGCCGTCGACGACGAATATGAACCGGCTGGAGCCGGAATAGAAGTTGCTCTTCCATTCGGCCTCGACTGTAACCTCGTTGCCCTTGGCAGCGGTGGACCGCGGCCATGCGGCCCTTGGCGCCGACGAACTCCTTGTCGCTCCACGACTTGATCGCGTTGCGGCCGACATTGCGGCGCCCCCAGTCATCCACCACGCCGTCGTCAGGAAAGAACGCCAGCACGGCCGCGCCATCGCCGCGGTTGACAGCGGCGATGAAGCGCTCGACGACCGCGGTCGGCGTCGCGTCGGCCTTGCCGCCTGGCATTGCGCCTTGGGCAAGCGACACAGTCGTCACGGTCACGAAAGCGCCGATCAACGCCGCGATCAACCACAGCAGATCGATCGCTGCTAATCTTGCCGTCGGCCTTCCGCGCCACCTACACAACAACACCAGCTCAGTACATCATCCGTCAGCGTCTCTCGTTCGCAGCCCAGCTTCTGGCGAGCACCAGCGATAACATCGAGCATCGCTCTCAGCTGCCGGTTCTCGAGCCACAGCCACCTGTCCACGACCTTTGCAAGGGCGTTCGGCACCCCCCCGAGCAGATATCGCCAGGCTCAGCGATAATGACCAAGACCAATGACCCGTCAAAGTCCCTTAGCTGCCGCACTTTCCAGACCGTCTAGACCGGAGCGAAGTTCCGGATGTGGCACTCTTCGCCAATTCGCTGCACTGCAGCCGCGCGTCTGCAGTTAAGGGCATACCGTCCGTGGCGCAGAGGCCATCGGTCCCAGCCGCCCGTGACCCATCTGCGACATTGGCCTCCTGACTGTTCCTCGCTAATTCGGTAGAGTCTTCCGGCCGGAATATGGAGGAAGTCAAATGCTGAAAATCTTGTCGGTCTGCGCTGCTTTATCATTCCTGCTCGTGTCGAGCGCGATGGCGCAATTAGGTGCCTGCGCGGAGGATATCAAAAAAGCCTGCGCCAACATCGAACCTGGAAACCTCCGCATTGCCACTTGCCTCAAGGAGCATGTCACAGACCTTTCCGACGTGTGCAAGGCAAGATTGGCCGAGGTCGCGGCGGCTGGAAAAACATGCCGCGCGGACGTAGAAAAGCAATGCGGGACCGAACGTCGTCGCATCCAGAAAGTGGCTTGCATCAGAAATGCCCTCTCCAATTTCAGCGACGATTGCAAGGCCGCGGTAGCGGCCGTTGCCACCCGCAAAAAGTAAAAGCAAGCGGGCAGCAGTCGGGAGCATCAGGGGGCGCCGGCATTCCTGCGGATGACAAAGCCTTGTGCAATGGGTGCTGCCGTCTGACCGCCAGCCGAATGACCGCTAATGTGCAGATTTTCGGTCGCCGGGATGACGAAGCTGTCGACGGGGGATGCGACCGGCGACCGAAAGCGCCAAGGCACGAAATCGCGTGAGGTTTGGCAGCTGCGGTGCAGCGGTCGCATATGGGGGATTTGGTCGGGAACTCAGTATTGAGGGATACCATCGTCGCGGGCCACGGGAGTTGTTTGCCCGACTGCGCGGGGATTGGTGGGGGCGGACGAGAGCGGAGCGCAGATCGCATGGCGAGAGCGGGTACCGCGACGGCGGACGAATCTGGCGGATTTGACGTGAGCAGGGCCGCCAGCTGCGAAGGGCCGTGAGAACGCGTGTGTCATTGCATGCATTGGATCGCGGCATCATGAGGTGTCGATTCTGATCGCTGCGACATCGGGAGGAGGACGGTGCGTGGGCTGGCAGCCGCGTTCGAAGGTCTCGATGATGATCATGCGGCCGCCGCAGCACGGATATGGCTTAGGTAGCGCGCGCGGCTGATCGGGCTTGGAAGATTCGCCATTCTCACGCTGCGTGACGCTGGAAGGTTCGGCGAGCAAGTCGCGGGCGCGTCGGGGCTCATCACCAGCGGAACCTTTTGCGGCTCACGCAAGTGGTAGATCTCGGCAGCAAGGTCCAGCCGCCGCAGCGTCACCTGGGCAGAGCGCGGCAGCTCTGCCCAGGTATTTCAGACGTCGATTTTCTCAGCAATCTCGATCGCGTCGTCCGCTATCCGAGCCGCTCTTTTTGGAGCCATGCTTGTGGCCGCGTGTTTAGCGCGGCCGGCGCAAGGTGAGGGGGGCTCGCGGGACAACACTGATTGCGATCTTGCAGACGTGAATCCGGCGAAGTCGCACGGCCAACCCCGCCTCGCTAGGGTCGCGGTCATGCCAAGCTGAACGCCTCCAAGTGGGATACCGTCCGATCATTGAGGGCTATTTAATTCATAGCGTTCGCGCGACACGGAAGCCCAAGCGGGGGAACCGCTTGTCTTTGAGATATAAGTTCCGGAAAGCCGATCGGAGGCCCGCAGAACGGGTATTCCAGGCCCCACCGCGTATAACTGCAGAATTGCAATCCCCGCTGGTCCAGGCCGAACCGTCAGTCGGCGCACCCCTATAAGTGTCATTCCAGCAATCCTCGGTCCACTCCCACACGTTGCCGTGTACCTGGAACAGGCCCCATGGATTCGGTTCGAACGAGTCGACGGGCACGGTTTGCTTTCGATACTGACCCGACGTGTCTTCGCCGTTGTAGTTGGCTTGGCTAGTCGATATCGAGGAACCCAGCCAGAATGGCGTAGTCGTGCCTGCTCGCGTCACGTATTCGCGCTGGGCTTCGCTCAGCAGATGGTAATTACGCCCGGTCTTGCGCTTCAGCCAAGATATGTAGGCCTGAGCGTCGTCCCAACTCACATTGACCACTGGTCGCTTGCCGCGGCCCCAATCCGCATCGGAGGGCTTGTAGCCTTTGCAGCCGCCGTCGGCGACGCAGGCATCCCATTCGTCAAAGGTCACCGCGAACCTGCCGACCGCGAATGGCCGCGAAA
>JBAPYK010000284.1:0-1646 GCA_049284695.1 Rhodoplanes sp.
CTGTAAGGGCGTAGACCAGAGTCAGTCAGGATTTAACCGAGCAACTTTACACCCGTTTGCCACGGGCAAGAGCGGTCAATGTCTCTTGTGGGTCACAGGCTGCCGTGACGATGCCAGCCGGGCCACGGACGGTCTGCCCTCAGCGGCGGACGCGCCGTTTGCAGCGCAGCGAATTGGCGAAGAGTGCTATTTCCGGATCCGGGCGAGGTCACGGCAAGCTTCGACGGCCGAGCGATTGCCTATGGCTTCGGCGAACTCGATAGGCTGGTCCCGGCCTACGCCGCCACCATCCACAAGAGCCAGGGTTCGAGTATCCGGCGATCGTCATCCCGCTCTTGACCCAGCATTACCCCATGCTGCAGCGGAACATGTTGTACACCGGCGTGACGCGCGGCAAACGGCTGATCGTGCTGGTCGGCCAGAAGAAAGCGATCGCCATCGCCGTGCGCAACGTCGCGGGCCGCCGGCGCTGGTCGAAGCTGCGCGACTGGCTGATGTTGAAACCAATGGCGAATGCGGATCATGGAGCCGTCGAATGGTAGAGCCGCGCCAGCTGCACGAGATCTGGATTGAGCAGTGCGAGGCCGCCCGCACGATCAAAGATCGCTACGGACTCAAGGCGGCTTTTGATTATCTCGTCGGCGAAAAACTGTTGAATTTTGCCGAAGCAGCGTCCGACCATCGCGCCTTCGCACGAGAGCTGCCGCGTTTCGTTTCCGAGGTCCGGCGGATGTTCACTGCCGAGGAGATCGCGACGCAACTTGCGCGGATCGAACGCGAACAGAGCGAAAAAGACGCCGCCGAGGAGGAGGACGACGACCCTCTTGCAGAGAGCCCGATGCGGAAGGCGGCGCGGGCTCGGCAATTCGCGATGATCAAGGAACTGTTGACCGCGCCCGTTCTTGGCACGTCCTAACCGATCTAACCGATTCGACCTCGCGAATCCTGAGCCGCAGATGTTCGTGTGCGAGGGAAACGTCGTCCAGCTTCATCCATACGTTCACGCGCAATTGAACCGCTGGATAAGCTTGTTCGTCTTTGTCGCGGGCCGTCCGACCAATGGCGCACGCTTGCTCATGTACGACGACGCCGCCAACCCGCGAACGAGGAAGTGATTGCCTGACGGGCGTTTCTTGCTCTTTATCGTCCCATTCGCGTCATGCGGTGCGGGTGGGGGTGGGGATGTTTCCGGCACGCGTCTATGTCGGCCAGATCATCGCGGTGTTCGCGATCGTGCTCGCTGCGGTGTGGGGCGCGACCCAAAGGACCGCTGCGGCGCTCGGCTATCAGGCGGCGCTCGGCGCCGCTTGGTTCAACATCGCGGGCTTTCCAGTCTATCCGCCCTGGCGGCTGTTCGAATGGTGGTACGCCTATGACGCCTATGCGCCGCATGTGTTCGAGCAGGGCGGCGCGATCGCCGCGGGCGGCGGGGTTGTTGCGGCGCTGTTCGCCATCCTGAACTCGGTTTGGCGTGCGCGGCAGAACAAGCTGGTGACGACCTATGGCTCGGCGCGCTGGGCGACCATCAAGGAAATCGCCGGCGCCGGCCTGTTCAAGCCGAAGGGCGTGTTTCTTGGCCGCGTGGGCGGCGCCTATCTCCGCCATGACGGCCCCGAACATGTCATGTGCTTTGCTCCGACCCGCTC
>JBAPYK010000285.1:0-8048 GCA_049284695.1 Rhodoplanes sp.
TCTGCTCGACGCCATGATGGCGCATCCGATCCTGATCAACCGGCCCTTCGTGGTGACGCCAAAGGGCGTGCGCCTCTGTCGTCCCTCCGAACTCGTTCTCGACCTGCTGCCGCCGCAACGCGGCGAATTCTTCAAGGAGGACGGCGAGCGCGTGGTCGACGAGAAGGGCCGCCACGTCAGGACGGCGTGATCAGGCGCGTTCTCGCGCGGCCGGCCGCACCGTTTCAGCATGCCTCCGCTTCGGCGTGGCCGGGGCAACGGTGCACCTCCACGGTGACGTGCGAAATCCCCATGAGGCCCTGCAGGCGCACTTTGTAGGCGTCGGGACGCTGCGGCCGGTCCGTCACCACCGCCGCCACCACCGCCATGTGACCCGGGCCGAGACTCCACAAATGCAAATCGGCAAGCCGGTCGCCCCCGACCTCGAGCCGTTCGCGGACGAGGTCGGCAATCTTCGGCGCGGGCACGAGGTCGAGAAGCACTGCGCCGGAGGAACGCAAGAGCCCCCACGCCCAGACGGCGATCACCACGCTTCCAATGATGCCGACCACCGGATCGATCCACGGCCAATCGAAGAACCGCGCCGCCAATAGACCGCCGATCGCCAGCACCGAGGTCACGGCATCGGCGAGCACATGCACATAAGCGGCGCGGTGATTGTGATCATGATGGTGGTGGTGATCCTCTTCTTCGCCATGCGCGTGGTCGTCGTCGCCCAGGAGCCAGGCGCTCACCAGGTTCACCGCGAGCCCGACCGCGGCGATCAACAGGGCTTCGTTGTAATCGATAGCGACCGGACGAAGGATGCGGGTGACGCTCTCATAGGCGATCATCACTGCGACCAGCGCCAGGATGAGGGCACTCGCAAAGCCGGCGAGTTCGCCGACCTTGCCGGTGCCGAAGGCGAAGCGCGGATTCTTCGCGTGACGGCGCGCATAGGCATAGGCAAGCGCCGCAATCGACAGCGCGGCGGCATGCGTCGACATGTGCCAGCCGTCGGCGACCAGCGCCATCGAGCCGTAGATCATGCCGCCGGCGATCTCGACGACCATCATCACCGCGGTGAGCGCGACGACGAGCCAGGTCCGGCGCTCGCGCTGCGAATGATGCGCGCCGAGAAACACATGGTCGTGCCGCCAGTTTTCGATCGATCGTGTGTGCATTGGGTCGGCCCTCGTTCCCCATGAAGATAGGGCAAGCGCCGGACCGATCAACCGAAACGGCGCGGCGGGCTTGTGGAATCCTTCTCGCCGGCAGGCGGCTTTCGCCTGCGCGCTGTGTCACGAGCGCCCAAGTCAAGTCGATTTCGTCTTGCACTCGCCAATTTTTTCCGTGGTGATCAGTGGGGAAACTCGGCTTTTCGATTCGCGCGCAAGGCCCGGCCGAGTAATGTGCCGCAAGGTGCATCTCCGTGTAATTGGTGGCCGCGCGTCGTGCGGTCGAAGCAATCCGGTGAACCGGTGGCCGGTTCGCTGCGGGTGGTTTTTTGCGGCGCAACGGCGAATCCGCCGTAGCTTACGGCCGGCCTCGGTGAATGCGCGCGAACGTAAGTCGCGTCTCAAAAAAGAGGTTTGGACAAGAAGAGGCAACGCCATGGCCGTCGAATCGATCGCGCGCAAGCCGCCAACCGACCGGACGCCGGCGTTCCGCACGTCGCCGCATAATATCGAGGTGGAACAGGCGCTGCTTGGCGCCGTATTGGTGAATAACGAGGCGTTCTACCGCGTCTCCGATTTCCTCAACCCGGATCACTTCTTCGAGCCGATTCACCAGAGAATCTACGAGTTGGCCGCTGGCCTGGTGCGAGCGGGGAAGATTGCGACGCCGGTCACGCTGAAGACTTTCCTGCCGGCCGATCTCGACGTCGCCGGCCTGACCGTGAGCCAGTATCTCGCGCGCCTCGCGGCGGAGGCCACGACCGTCATCAACGCCGAGGATTACGGACGCACGATCTACGATCTCGCGCTGCGCCGCGCCTTGATCGGCATCGGCGAAGAGATGGTCAACGAAGCCTATGACGCGCAGGTGGATTCGTCCCCGCGCGACCAGATCGAAGCGGCCGAGCGCAATCTCTACGAACTCGCCGAGACCGGCCGCTACGACGGCGGCTTCCAGCGCTTCGCCCAGGCGCTCACCACCGCGGTCGACATGGCCGCGCGCGCCTACCAGCGCGACGGCAGGCTGTCCGGACTTGCGACCGGGCTGCGGGACCTCGACCGCATGATGGGCGGACTTCAGCCTTCCGACCTCGTCATCATCGCCGGGCGGCCGGGCATGGGAAAGACCGCGCTCGCCACCAACATCGCCTACAATATCGCCCGGGCCTGGCGCAGCGAGGTGCGCCCCGACGGGCGCATCGTTTCCACCAATGGCGGCATGGTCGGGTTCTTTTCGCTGGAAATGTCGGCCGAGCAACTCGCCACCCGCATCATCTCCGAGCAGACCGAGATTCCCTCCTACCGCATCCGTCGCGGCGAGATCGACCCGTCCGACTTCGACCGGATCGCCGAGGCCGCGCGCGAGATGGAGACGATTCCGCTCTATATCGACGAAACCGGCGGGCTCTCGATCGCCCAGCTCGCGGCGCGCGCGCGGCGGCTCAAGCGCCAGCGCGGGCTCGACGTGATGGTGGTCGACTATATCCAGCTCCTGCAGGGATCGAGCCGCCGCGCCGTGGAAGGCCGCGTCCATGAAGTCACCGAGATCACCACCAATCTCAAGGCGTTGGCGAAGGAGCTGAACATCCCGATTCTCGCTTTGTCGCAGCTCTCGCGGCAGGTCGAGAACCGCGACGACAAGCGCCCGCAGCTCTCCGATCTCCGTGAATCGGGCTCGATCGAGCAGGACGCGGACGTGGTGATGTTCGTGTTCCGCGAGGAATACTACCTGAAGAACCGCGAGCCGCGCGCCGGCACCGAGGAGTTCTTCAAATGGCAGGGCGACATGGAAGCCGTGCACGGCCGCGCCGAGGTGATCATCGGCAAGCAGCGCCACGGGCCGACCGGTACGGTACCGCTCCAGTTCAAGGCCGACGTCACCCGTTTCTCCGACCTCGCCGAGGACGACCGCCTGCCTGACCGGATTTGAGGCCATGCGACGGCTGGGGCATTGCTGTCCGATTCAGTTCGATTGCGCGCGGTCCGCCATGTGTCCTCCCCCGTGAAACGGGGGAGGGGGACCATGCGAAGCATGGTGGAGGGGGCAAACCGCGGGCACAGAAGGGCCCCCTCCACCGCCCTACGGGCGGTTCCCCTCCCCCGCTACGCGGGGGAGGATGCATATCAATCCTGTCTATTGTCGTCCTGAGGCCAGATGCAGCCGAGCAGCCGCAACGTTGACGGAAAGCGGTATAGTGGCCCCTCTCCCGCCAAAATCTGAGACGACCACGTTGAACGACTAAGCGGAGCGAGAGGCGAATGACGGTGCAAGAACGTAAGCTCAAGCCGCAAGAAACCGAAAACCCGTCCGCAGCGGCGCCCGGAATCACCGGCGGTCCGCCGCTGACGGAAACCGGCGGCGTGCTCACGATCGATCTCGAGGCGATCGCCGCCAATTGGCGCGCGCTCGCCCATCACGTGGAACCGGCCGAGTGCGCGGCAGTGGTGAAGGCCGACGCCTATGGCTGCGGCCTGCGCGAGGTGGCAGCCGCGCTCGCCGCGACGGGATGCAAGACGTTTTTCGTCGCCCACCTCCACGAGGCGCGCATCGTCCGGGAGATCGCCCCGGATGCGACCATTTACGTGCTCAACGGCATCCCGCCGGGCGGCGCGCCGCAATTCGCTGCGGTGCGCGCACGGCCGGTGATCGGAAGCATGCCCGAACTGCTCGAATGGGACGCCTTCTGCGCCGTGAACAATTGGACCGGGGGCGCCGCGCTCCATTTCGACACCGGCATGAACCGCCTCGGCGTCCCGGTCGACGACGCGCCTGCGCTCTCCTCGCGCATGAAGATGCCCAAGCACGGGATTTCGCTCCTCATGAGCCATCTCGCCTGCGCGGATGCGCCGGACCATCCCCTCAACGCGCGCCAGATCCAGCTTTTTCGCGAGCTGCGGATGATGTTTCGCGGGGTTCCGGCCTCGCTTGCCAACTCGTCCGGGATTTTTCTCGGCCCCGCCACCCATTGCGAGATCGTCCGTCCGGGCGCGGCCCTGTTCGGGATCAACCCGACGCCCGCGGCGGCCAATCCGATGCGGCAGGCGGTCAATCTCAAGGGCCGAATCGTTCAACTGCGACAGGTCCCGCGCGGGGGCAGCGTCGGCTACAGCGCCACCTGGACCGCGACGCATGAGACGCGCGTAGCCGTCGTCTCCGTCGGTTACGGGGATGGCTATCTGCGGGCGGGTGCGGCGCTTTCGGGCGAACGGCCGGTTGCGATCGTCGCCGAAAAACGCTGTCCGGTGATCGGCCGCATTTCGATGGACCTGCTCGCCCTCGACGTCAGCGCGGTCCCGGAGAAATCGGTTCAGCGCGGCGACTTCGCGACGTTGCTCGGCGACGGAATCGATGTCGATGAGCTTGCCCGTTTCGGCGACCTGATCGGCTACGAGGTGCTGACGAGTCTCGGCCGGCGCTATCACCGGGTATGGAAGCCGCTGGCCAAACAGGGGTGAATTCGCGCTCTGGCGCCCATTTCTCCTCGCTTGCGGAGGGGTGTCACTCAGCGCGAATCGGATAGCCTATTCGCGTTCCCTACCCCGAAGCTGGTCGAGGATGGCCCGTACCGCCCCTCATTTCGTCTGCCAGAACTGCGGCGCCGTCACCCGCCGCTGGCAGGGCAAGTGCGACGCCTGCGGCGAATGGAACACGATTGCGGAGGAACCGTTCGGGCAGAACGCGCCCCCGGCGGGTCTCGGCCGCGCCCCGCGCAAAGGGCGGCCGTTCCCGCTCGAACCGCTCGCCGGCGCGCCACAGGAAGCGCCCCGCCTCGTCTGCGGGATCCAGGAATTCGACCGCGTGACCGGGGGCGGCCTCGTGCGCGGCTCGGTCGCCTTGGTGGGCGGCGATCCGGGCATCGGCAAGTCGACGCTGCTGCTACAGATCGCGGCTGCGCTGGCGAAGGGCGGGCATCGCGCCGTCTATGTCACCGGGGAAGAGTCACTTGCTCAGGTGCGGTTGCGCGCCGACCGGCTCGGTCTGGCGGCCTTGCCGGTTGCGGTTGCGGCTGAGACATCAGTTGAGGATATAATCGCAACTATATCACAAAAAGAGATTTATCACCTCGCCGTCATCGATTCCATCCAGACCATGTGGACCGACGCGGTCGCATCGACGCCCGGCACGGTGACCCAGGTGCGGGCGTCCGCCCAGGCGCTGATCCGCTTCGCCAAGCGCTCGGGCACCGCCCTGATCCTCATCGGCCACGTGACCAAGGACGGACAGATCGCCGGCCCTCGCGTGGTCGAGCACATGGTCGACGCCGTGCTGTCATTCGAGGGCGAAGGCGGCCACCACTTCCGCATCCTGCGTGCGGTGAAGAACAGGTTCGGACCGACCGACGAGATCGGCGTGTTCGAGATGACGGGCGCAGGCCTCGGCGAGGTCGCAAATCCCTCCGCGCTGTTTCTGTCGGAACGCGATCTCGGCGCGCCCGGCACCGCCGTCTTCGCTGGCATTGAAGGCACCCGCCCCCTCCTGGTCGAAATCCAGGCGCTGGTCGCCCCGACCTCGCTCGGCATGCCGCGCCGCGCCGTGGTGGGCTGGGACCTGAACCGCCTGTCCATGCTGCTTGCGGTGCTGGAGGCCCATTGCGGCGTGCGGCTTTCCGCCCACGACGTCTACCTCAACGTCGCGGGGGGCTTGCGCATCCAGGAGCCTGCCGCCGATCTCGCCGCGGCAGCCGCCCTCGTCTCCTCGCTCGCGCAGACCCCGCTGCCGGCGGACGCGGTGTATTTCGGCGAAGCGTCACTCTCGGGCGCAGTGCGGCCGGTGGCGCAGGCCGCGGCCCGCCTCAAGGAGGCGGCGAAGCTCGGTTTCGCGCAAGCCTTCGTGCCGGAAGCGGCGAGCGCCGAGGCCGGACGCGATCCGGCCCTCAAACTCGCCGGCATCGCTTCGCTTGCCGACCTTGTCGGGATGATCGCACCCGACACACACCCGCGCCGACGTGGAAAGCTCGGTATGCACGACCGCTGATATTGCGGGGTGACGGGGCGGTTTAGGCCCGCTATACACGGGCGCGCGATATGCCCGCATGGTGACGCCCGCCCCGGCCCGCCATGCTCGAATCACCGGCCCTGGAATGTATCTCGATCTCATCCTGATCGCCGTGATGCTCATCTCCGGGCTCCTCGCTATGGTGCGGGGGTTCATGCGCGAGGTTCTGTCGATCGCCGCCTGGGGCGCCGCCGCGGTTGCGACCCTGTTCGCCTATTCCCGCCTCCTCCCCTACGCCAAGCAGTATTTCAACAACGACTATGTCGCCGCGGGCGTGACCATCGGCGGCGTTTTCCTGTTGACGCTGATCATCGTCTCCGCACTGACGGTGCGGCTATCCGATAAAGTGCTCGATAGCCGAATCGGGGCGCTCGACCGTACCATGGGCTTCCTGTTCGGCCTTGCCCGCGGACTTCTGATCGTGGTGGTCGCCTTTATCTTCTTCGACTGGCTGGTGCCGGCGAAATCGCAGCCTGAAGCCGTGCGCAATGCGCGCTCGCGGGTGGTGCTGCAGGGCACCGGCGAATGGCTGATGTCGCTGTTGCCGGAAGACCCCGAGAACACCATCTTGAAGAGGCTGAAAAAGAAGAAGCCCGAGGAGGAGGGGCCGGAGGCTCCCGGCCAGCGGTCCGACCGCGCCGGCGGCTACCAAGAGGCGATTTTGGCAAGCGAGCAGACAAGCGCGATTTACCTAATCGATGGGCGGCTTGGGGTGGCGTTTGCCAAACGCCACGCCTCGGCGGCCTGAAGCAGCCCACGCAATCGAGGGACCCGATGACGACGCAGCACAATTCAGGGACCCTCGACTGCAACCTCGACCTCGACGGCGGCCACGACCTCGCCAACCTCGACGGCGACCGCCTCCGCGAGGAATGCGGCCTGTTCGGCATTTACGGGCATCGCGACGCCGCCGCGATCACCGCGCTCGGCCTGCACGCCCTGCAGCATCGCGGGGAGGAGGCGGCCGGCATCGTCACCTTCGACGGGCAGTTCTATCACTCCGAGCGCCGGCTCGGCCTTGTCGAGGACACCTTCTCCAAGCATCACGTGATCGAGCAACTGCCCGGCCAGATTGCGATCGGCCATGTGCGCTACTCCACCACCGGCGGCACCCTTCTGCGCAACGTCCAGCCGCTGTTCGCCGAGCTCAATTCCGGCGGTTTCGCCGTCGCCCATAACGGCAACCTCACCAACGGCATCACGCTTCGCCGCAATCTCGTGCGCGAGGGCGCGATCATGCAGTCGACCACCGATACCGAGGCGATCCTGCATCTCGTCGCCCGCTCGCGGCGCGGCCTGTTCGTCGACAAGTTCATCGAGGCGCTGCGCGCGCTCGAAGGCTCGTATTCGCTGGTCGCGCTCACCAACAAGAAACTGGTCGCCGCGCGCGACCCGCTCGGCATTCGCCCACTCGTGCTCGGCGAACTCGACGGCTGCCCCATCGTGACGTCGGAGACCTGCGCTCTCGACATCATCGGCGCGCGCTATATCCGCGACATCGAAAACGGCGAAGTGCTGGTGTTCGACGAGACCGGTTCGCAAATCCACAAGCCGTTCCCGCCCATGTCGGCGCGGCCGTGCATCTTCGAATACATCTATTTCGCCCGGCCCGATTCGATCGTCGGCGGGCGCAGCGTCTACCAGATCCGCAAGAATATGGGCCACGAGCTCGCCCGCGAGGCCCCGGCCGACGCCGACGTGGTGGTTCCGGTGCCCGACTCCGGCGTGCCCGCCTCGATCGGCTATTCGCAGGTGTCCGGCATCCCCTACGAGCTGGGCATCATCCGCAACCACTATGTCGGCCGCACCTTCATCCAGCCGACCCAGGCGATCCGCGAGTCGGGCGTGCGGCTCAAGCACAACGCCAACCGCGCGGTGGTCGCCGGCAAGCGCAT
>JBAPYK010000286.1:0-19691 GCA_049284695.1 Rhodoplanes sp.
GAGGCCGCCGCCCGATGATGCTCGTCGATAGCCACTGTCATCTCGACTTTCCCGATCTCGCCGGCGACCTCGACGCCATCGTGGCGCGGGCGGAGGCCGCCGGGATCGGCCGTATGGTCACCATTTCGACGCGCGTGCGCCGGCACGATGCTTTGCTCGCCATCGCCGAGCGCTTCCCCTCGGTCTTCTGTTCGGTCGGCACGCATCCGCATCACGCGGCGGAAGAAGGCGATGTGACGCTCGCCGAACTGCTCGACCGCGCCGCGCGACCCAAGGTGGTCGCGATCGGGGAGGCGGGGCTCGACTATTTCTATGACCGCAGCCCGCGCGACGTGCAGGAGCGCGTGTTCCGCACTCACATCGCCGCGGCGCGCGAAAGCGGGCTGCCGCTGGTCATCCACACCCGCGACGCCGACGCCGACATGGCGCGCATTCTCGAAGACGAAACCGGCAAGCAAAGCTTCGTCGCCGTGCTGCACTGCTTCTCGGCCGGCCGCGATTTGGCCCAATGCGCGATCGCGCTCGGTCATTACATCTCGTTTACCGGCATCCTAACTTACAAGAAGTCGGACGAGCTGCGGTCGATCGCGGCGTCGCTGCCCGCCGACCGCATCATGGTCGAGACCGATGCGCCCTATCTCGCCCCGCAATCGCGGCGCGGCAAACGCAACGAGCCGGCCTTCGTCGTCGAGACCGCGCAGATGCTCGCCGAAACCCGCGGCGTTTCGTTCGACACGATCGCCAGAGAGACCACCGAGAACTTCTTCCGTCTGTTCGCCAAGGTGCCGCGCCCGGAGGCCCAAGCGGCATGAGGCCACCAGCCTCCAGGCTCGCCGTCATTCCTGGGCGCCGCGTAGCGGCGAGCCCGGAATCCATGTCCGCGGAAGCCGCAGGTGGGTTCCGGACAGCCTCGCTCCGCTCGGCTTCCGGAACGACGGAAGCATGGAATGCTGCGCTGAGTCCCGCATGACTCTCACCTTTACCATTCTCGGCTGCGGATCGTCCGGCGGGGTGCCGCGCCCCGCGCTCGGCTGGGGCGCTTGCGATCCGTGCAATCCGAAAAACCGGCGGCGGCGCTGCTCGCTCCTGGTCGAGCGGATCGGCGCGCGCGGGCGCACGTCGGTTCTGGTCGACACGTCGCCCGATCTGCGCGAGCAACTGATCGACGCCGAGGTCGACTGGCTCGACGGCGTGCTCTACACGCACGAGCATGCCGATCATACCCACGGCATCGACGATCTGCGCGCTTTGTACATGAAGCGGCAGCGCCGGCTCGACGTCTACGTCGACGAGCCGACCTGGCGCGTGCTGTTCATGCGGTTCGGCTACTGCTTCGTGACCCCGCCGGGCAGCAATTATCCGCCGATCGCTACCGAACACCGCATCAAGGCGGGCGAGCCGCTGGCGATCAAAGGGGAGGGCGGGGCGATCACGGTTCTGCCGTTCGTGCAGGATCACGGCGATATTCCCTCGCTCGGGTTCCGGTTCGACGGCGTCGCCTATTCGAGCGATCTTGTCGACCTGCCGCCGGAGAGCGTCGAGGCGCTCGAAGGCCTCGATCTGTGGATCGTCGACGCGTTGCGCGATCGTCCGCATCCCAGCCATTTCAGCGTCGACCAGGCGCTGTCCTGGATCGAGCGGCTGAAGCCGAAGCGCGCGATCCTCACCAATCTGCACAGCGATCTCGACTTCGAGGCGCTGAAAGCGCGCCTGCCGCCGCATGTCGAACCGGCCTACGACGGGTTGCGGGTGAAGGTCGAGGCCAATGCGGTCGCGTGACCGCATGTGGTTTCTTCCAAAGGCGGCGACTGCGCGTCAGGCTCGATCCCGGTGGGAAATCTCGATCACGCGGGCGCGGTGCGCGAGCTGTTCGACCAGCGCGTCGGCCGCGGCCCGGTTGGAGGCGTCGAGATTGGCGTCCCACTCGTCGAGCAGATAGATTGCCGCGTCGGTGTGTGCGACGATCTCCTCCAGCGACTTAAGCTGGCGCTCGCCCGAGGAGAAGCCGCCGCGGCGGCGCTTGCGCGGGCGCGCATCTTGCTCCTCCTCGTCGAAGTCATCCGCGTCGTCCAAGCCGGCTTGGATGGCGAAGCGGAAGGCGAGGCGGTCGGTGGTCGGCCAATAATAGGCGCGGTTCTTGATCTCCGCCTTCAGGGCGGCGAGCAGAGTCGACTTGCCGGTGCCATTGCCGCCGCGCACCTGCACGCGCCCGTGCCCCTTCGCGAGAACGAGCCGCATCGCCTCGTCGACGGACGAGCACACATTGGCGCGCTCCTCCTCGCGCAGGACCAGCCGGTCGAACTTGATGCGCCGGTCGAAATGGGGATCGGGGTGCGGCCGCATGCTCCGCACGACGCCGCCGAGGCGCGCCCACAGCGCAAGCACGTCGTTCCACCCGGAGGTGAGCGTGTGCACGTTGTTGGTCATCTCGATCTGCCGCGGCAGCGTCGTTGCGAGCGCGATCAGCACTTCGATGTCGCCGGCATTGGCGATCGCCACATAGGTCATGGTCGAAAACACGATGGCGAGCCCGATGATGCCGCCGAGCGCGCTCAAGCCTTCGCGCGCCATGATGGCCGTCACCTGTGCGCGGAAACAGTCGCGCAGCTTGCCCTTGAAGCCGCCGATCCAGAGACGCCAATTGTACCGGTTGCCGCTGAAAATATTGTCCCACGCGGTGAAGCCATGGGCGATGAGGCGATTATTCTGGCGTTGGTTTTCGAGATAGATGTCGGCGATGCGCCGCCGTACGGACCACTGGATCGCCATGAGGATGGCGAAGGTCGCGGCATAGGCGGCCGGCAACCCCGCGTCGATCTCGACGCCAAGCACGATCGAATTGAAGACCAGGCCGAGGAGAAGCTTCAGCTGGTCCTCCATTTCATACATGAAATTGAAAATATTGGTGAAGGTCGTGCTGGTGAGGAACGGCTCGACCTGTTCGCGCGTCTGCTTGTCGGGCAGGAGGCGGGTATAGCTGCGATTGTCGCGGGCGAATTGCAGCATGTATCGCCCGAAGGCGCGGAATCCGGCCCGCTCGGCGAAGTACCAGCTCAGCGCGCCGGCGACATAGGCGGCCGATTGCGCAACCAGGATCCAGATCAGGTCGCGGACCAGCAAGGTGTCATTGGCCACCGCGCGTCCCGCTCTGATCATGAACCAGGTGGTCAAGGCGGCGAGCGCCGCCTCGGTCACCATCAGCACAATCATGACGTAGAGCGGCGGGCAGTTGAGAAAACCGAGGAATTGCAGCCGCGTGATCGGGGCGCGGCCCCTCGGCGGCGGCTCGCGATCGAGCGAATGAGCGATGTTCATCAGTTTGAATTCTTTGTTGCGTGGCGGGCCGGCAATATCCGCCTTTCGGTCCCCGGGCGACCCTTCAACCAGTAATATAGCTCAGTGGAAATGGCTTCGTCGCCCGGCTTGCAGCCAATAGCCGCGATGCGTAAGTAACCGCAAGCCGCCTTGAGGCCCATCGCCATGGTCGTCGTCCTCGATACCGTCAATGCCGCGTCACGGCCGCGCCATCCCGAGAAGGCGCGGCGGCCTGACGCGCCCATCCGGCCGAAACCGACGTGGATCCGGGTGAAAGCGCCGGTCTCCCGGGGCTATGGCGAGACTTACGGCATCGTGCGCGCCAACGGGCTGCACACCGTATGCGAGGAGGCCGGCTGTCCCAATATCGGCGAATGCTGGGAGAAGAAGCACGCCACCTTCATGGTCATGGGCGATGTGTGCACGCGCGCCTGCGCCTTCTGCAACGTCAAGACCGGCCTTCCCGGTCCGCTTGACCCGGCGGAGCCGGAACGGGTCGCAGTCGCGAGCGCCAAGCTCGGTCTAGCGCATGTCGTCGTCACCTCGGTCGACCGCGACGATCTCGACGACGGCGGGGCAGGGCATTTCGCGGCGGTGATCCGGGCAATCCGGGCGCAGTCGCCGGCGAGCACGATCGAGGTGCTGACCCCCGATTTCCTGCGCAAGCCGGGCGCAGTCGCAACCGTGGTCGCCGCCCGCCCCGACGTGTTCAACCATAATCTGGAGACGGTGCCGTCGCGTTATCTCACCGTGCGGCCGGGCGCGCGTTATTTCCATTCGATCCGGCTGTTGCAGCAGGTGAAGGAGCTCGATCCGCAGATGTTCACCAAATCGGGCATCATGCTCGGCCTCGGCGAGACCCGGAACGAGGTGTTGCAAGTGATGGACGATCTGCGCTCGGCCGACGTCGATTTCCTCACCATCGGCCAATATCTGCAGCCGACCCGCAAGCATCACCCGGTCGAGCGTTATATCCCGCCCGAGGAATTCAAGGCGTATGAGACCGTCGCCTACGCCAAGGGATTCCTCATGGTCGCAGCCTCGCCCCTGACGCGCTCCTCGCATCATGCCGGCGACGATTTCCGGCGTCTCAAAGACGCCCGCGCCGGCAGGCGATAGTCGCGATGCCCCAGTTCAAGGCCAAGCGTCGCGTGCGCCATTCCGCGACCGAGATGTTCGCGCTCGTGGTCGACATGGAGCGCTACCCCGAATTCGTGCCGCTGTGCAAAGACATGCGGGTAAGGGGGCTGACCGAAATCGACGAGGGCGTGACGGTTGCGACCGCGCGCATGACCGTTGCCTACAAGATGATCCGGGAGATTTTCACCACCAAAGTGACCATGCATGAGCCCGAGCTGTGGATCACGGTCGAATACCTCGACGGGCCGCTGCACGTGCTGTCGAACCGCTGGTCGTTCCGGCCGATCACCGATACCGCGAGCGAGGTCGAATTCTACATCGATTACGAGTTCAAGAGCCGCATCCTGAGCGCGCTGATGGGGGCGGTGTTCGACGCCGCCTTCCGCCGCTTCGCCGGCGCCTTCGAGAAGCGCGCCGATGAGGTTTATGGGATTGGCGGCTCGCGCGTCAGCGCTTCCGGGTAAGACAAGTCCGCGTTCAGGCGCCGGCGCCGGTTGCTAGCGCCGCCAACAGCGCGAGCGCCTCGGCGACCGAGGCGAGGCGCACTTGCCGCCGCCCGATGTCGCCGAACCGCTTCTCCCGAGCGATGAGCGTTCCGCCGCGCGCGGCTGCCGCGAAGTAGACGAGGCCCACCGGCTTGTCCTTCGAACCGCCGGTCGGCCCGGCGACGCCGGTGATCGCCACGACGATATGCGCGGGCGAATGAGCGAGCGCCCCCGCCGCCATCGCCTCCGCGGTTTCTTGGCTGACCGCCCCGTGACGATCGAGGATGGTCGCCGGTACGCCGAGCATCGCCGCCTTCGCGGCGTTCGAATAGGTCACAAATCCGCGCTCGAACACCTCGGACGAGCCGGCAATCTCCGTCAGCATCGCTGCGAGGAGACCGCCGGTGCAAGATTCCGCCGTTGCGATTGTGAGGCTGCGGGCCCGGCACAATGAGAGAACGCGCTCGGCCGCTTCGTTGAGCTGCACCAGCGTTACCGCTGCCCGCGCAGCGACGCGTTCGCCACCGGTCACGGGGCGCCCCAGGGCAGCCTGATGGTCGCGGTCGCGTAAGCGGCAAGGCCTTCGCGCCGGCCGATAAAGCCGAGCTTTTCGCTGGTCGTTGCCTTGAGGCCGACGCGGTCGGCCGCGATCCCCGCAATGGCGGCGACGCGGGATCGGATCGCCTCGCGATAGGGCCCGATGCGCGGCGCTTCACACACGATCGCCACGTCGAGATGGGCGATCAGGCCGCCGCGCTGGCGCACGCGCTCGACCGCGAAGGCGAGGAAGCGATCCGATGAGGCGCCGCGCCATTGTGGGTCGCTCGGTGGAAAATGCACCCCGATATCGCCTTCGGCCAGCGCGCCGAGGATCGCGTCGACCAGGGCATGTAGCGCGACATCGGCGTCCGAGTGGCCGGCGACGCCGCGATCATGCGGGATGCGGACGCCCCCGAGCATCACGTGATCGCCCACGGTGAAGGCATGCACATCGTAGCCGACGCCGGTGCGGACATCGCCGAGCGCCGCCAGATTTTCCATCTCGGCGCGGACAAAGTCCTCGGCGGTGGTGAGTTTGGCGTTGGTGGCCTCGCCCTCGAACACGCCGACCACCATGCCTGCCCATTCGGCGAGCGCCGCGTCGTCAGTGAAGTCGTCGCGCCCCGCAGCGTGCGCCTTGCGATGGGCGGCAAGCAGGGCGGAATAGCCGAAAGCTTGCGGCGTTTGGACGGTGCGCAAGCGCGCCCGGTCGAGCGTTTCCACCACCCGGCCGGACGCATCGATCGCCTTGACCGTGTCGCTCACCGGCAGCCCGGGAACGGCGGCGCCCGCGCGGCCGGCGGCGATCGCTCGGGACACTAGCCCTGCGGAGGCGAAGGGCCGCGCCGCGTCATGTACAAGAACGATCTCGGGCTCCTCCGCGGCAAGCGCCTCAAGGCCGGCGAACACCGAGGCCTGCCGGGTCGCCCCGCCATTGACCGGGCTCCTCACCGGCAGACCCGCGGCTGCGCCATGAAACAGCCGTTCGTCATTGGGATGGATCACCGGCTGAACAAGGTCGATTTCGGGATGAGAGGTGAACGCCAACAGGCTGCGACGCAGGACAGGAACTCCCCCGATCATCTTGTATTGCTTCGGCAATTCGCCGCCGGCGCGGATGCCTCGGCCGCCCGCGACCACAATTGCCGCCACTGCGCCTGCCATAGGTGTCGTACTCCTTGGGCGCAATGTCAGCGCCACAGTCAACCTCCGCCTCCGCGTCGGCTGATGCCCGGGAAACGCGTTTCGACGGAAAACCGGGTTCTGCTTTTGTCAACCGTACGCTAGCGCAGAGGACTTGATAGTCTGGTTTAGCTGGTTGGACCGCGCGGGCAAGGGCCATTTTGAGGCCGGAACATCTCTGGGGGTAGACTCTTTTCGCATATGCGAAGGGCTTGCGCATGGGCGAGAAATGGCTAATATCTATGCACGGCGACGGCTAGCCCAATTAATAGGCAAGCATGACGGCAGTCTTTCAAGTAACCGGACCGAGGCTGGGGTCGCTTGCCCTGCCCAACAGGGTGGTCTTGGCGCCCATGTCGGGCGTGACCGACTTGCCATTCCGTCGCCTAGTAGCGGAGCTGGGTGCGGGCTTGGTCGTGTCGGAAATGACTGCCTGCGCCGCACTTGCAGCAGGCCGCCGCGTCGAATGGCTGCGGATCGCAAAGCCGGCAACGGGTCCCCACATGGTGCAACTCGCGGCGTGCGAGCCGCGTTGGATGGCTGAAGGCGCGCGCATCGCGGTTGGGCAGGGGGCCGATATAATCGATATTAATATGGGCTGCCCTGCTCGTTATGTTACGGGAGGCGCGAGCGGCTCTGCTTTGATGCGCGATCTGGACAATGCGCTTCGCCTGATCGAAGCCGCGGTCGCTGCTGTGGATGTGCCGGTCACGTTGAAGATGCGGCTCGGATGGGACCATCGATCGATCAATGCGCCGACCCTTGCGCGCCGCGCGGAAGCAGTTGGCGTCCGACTTGTCACGGTGCATGGCCGCACCCGCTGTCAGTTCTACAAGGGGAAGGCCGATTGGAATGCGGTGCGTGCGGTTAAGGAAGCCGTCTCCATCCCGGTCGTCGTCAATGGGGATGTTGCGAGCTTCGCCGATGCCGAGCAGGCGCTGGCGCAGTCCGGCGCCGACGCGGTCATGGTCGGACGCGGCGCGCAGGGCAGGCCATGGTTTCCCGGTCAGCTCGCGCGTTATCTCGCGACGGGGCGGCGCGAATGCGCGCCCTCGCTGGAGGCGCAGCTCGCTTTTGCGCTGCGGCTCTACCAGGAGACGCTTGCGCACTATGGCGTTCGGATCGGGGCGAAACACGCACGCAAGCATCTCGGCTGGGCGCTCGACGTCGCCGCAAGCACGACGGGCACGCCGGCGCATTCCATCGAGGCATGGCGTCGCCATATGCTGACGGCGGAGACGCCGGCCGAGACGGAGAAATGTCTGCGCGATGCCTTCGGTGCATTGACGTGGCAGGTCGCGGCATGAGGTTCGCATTTATGGAGAACCGCTCATTGCAGCCCACGCGCATCATGCTTCCGGCCATCTCGGCGGGCGCGGCCGAAGCCGTGCTCAATTCCTTGCCGCATCCGGTGATCGTGGTTGGACCGAACGGTGAGGTCTGCGACGCCAATGCGGCGGCGGAGCAGTTTTTCGATGTCTCGGCGACCCTGCTGCGGCGCTACGTGCTGCGCGATCTGGTGCCGTTCGGCAGCCCGCTGCTCGCGCTGATCGATCAGGTCCGCAGTCGCGGCGCCGCCGTCAACGAATACAAGGTGGATCTCGGCACGCCGCGGGTGTCGGGCGAGCGGCTCGTCGATCTGCATGTCGCGCCGGTTCTCGAGCAGCCCGGCAATGTGGTGGTCATGCTGCAGCAGCGCACCATCGCCGACAAAATGGACCGCCAGCTCACCCACCGCAGCGCCGCCCGGTCGGTGACGGCGCTTGCCGCCATGCTGGCGCACGAAATCAAAAACCCGCTATCGGGCATACGCGGCGCGGCCCAGCTGCTCGAGCAGTCGGCCAGCGACGACGATCGCTCGCTGACGCGCCTGATTTGCGAGGAAGCGGACCGCATCGTCAAACTCGTGGACCGGATGGAGGTGTTCGCCGACAAGCGGCCGGTCGAGCGCGAACCCGTCAACATCCACGCGGTGCTGGAGCATGTGAAGAAGCTCGCGCAGTCGGGCTTCGCGCGCAACATCCGCTTCGTCGAGGATTACGATCCGTCGCTTCCGGCGATTCTCGGCAATCGCGACCAGCTCATCCAGGTCTTCCTCAATCTGGTCAAGAACGCCGCCGAGGCGATCGGCCCCAATGCGACCGATGGCGAAATCCAGCTCACCACTGCGTTCCGTCCCGGCGTGCGTCTGTTGCTGCCCGGAAGCAAGACGCGCGTATCCTTGCCGCTGGAATTCTGCATCAAGGACAACGGACCGGGCGTGCCCGACGATTTGCGCCCGCACCTATTCGATCCGTTCGTGACGACCAAGCCGACGGGAACCGGACTTGGGCTCGCGCTCGTCGCAAAAATCATCGGCGATCACGGGGGGATCGTCGAATGCGAGTCGCAACCGCGCAAGACTTCGTTCTGCGTATTGATGCCGATGTACACGGGTGCGGGCGTCGAGCCAGGCGGCGCTGTCGATGGTCTCAGACGAGGGTGACGATGCCGACGGGACGCGTTCTAGTCGCCGATGACGACGCCGCCATACGTACCGTGCTCAACCAGGCGCTATCGCGGGCGGGCTACGAGGTCCGCTCGACCGGCAACGCCGCGACCCTTTGGCGGTGGGTCAGTCAAGGGGAGGGCGATCTTGTCATCACCGACGTGGTGATGCCGGACGAGAACGCGTTCGACCTGCTGCCCCGCATCAAGAAGCTCCGGCCCGAGCTGCCGGTCATCGTGATGAGCGCCCAGAATACGTTCATGACGGCGATCCGGGCGTCCGAGCGCGGCGCCTACGAATATCTGCCGAAGCCGTTCGATCTCAAAGAGCTGATCACGATTGTCGGACGCGCTTTGTCGGAGCCGAAGGAGCGCGCGTCAAAGCCGCAGCAGCCGGAGGAATTGGAGGCGATTCCGCTGGTCGGGCGCTCGCCGGCGATGCAGGAGATTTATCGGCTGCTGGCGCGGCTGATGCAGACCGACCTCACGGTGATGATCACCGGCGAGTCGGGCACCGGCAAGGAACTCGTCGCGCGCGCTCTGCACGATTACGGCAAGCGCCGCAACGGCCCGTTCGTCGCCATCAACATGGCGGCGATTCCGCGCGACCTCATCGAGTCCGAGCTGTTCGGCCACGAGAAGGGGGCTTTCACCGGCGCGAACGCCCGCAGCGCCGGCCGGTTCGAACAGGCGGACGGCGGCACGCTCTTCCTCGATGAGATCGGCGACATGCCGATGGAGGCGCAGACCCGTCTCCTGCGCGTGTTGCAGCAGGGCGAATATACGACGGTCGGCGGGCGCACGCCGATCAAGGCCGACGTCCGCATTATCGCCGCGACCAACAAAGACCTGCGCATCCTGATCCAGCAGGGCTTGTTTCGCGAGGATTTGTTCTTTCGCCTCAATGTGGTGCCGCTGCGCTTGCCGCCGCTGCGCGAGCGCACCGAGGACATCCCCGATCTGGTGCACCACTTCTTCACCCAGGCCGAACGCGAGGGCCTGCCGCCGAAACAGATCGAGAAGGCCGCCCTCGACCGGCTCAAGCGCTATCACTGGCCGGGCAATGTGCGCGAACTGGAAAATATGGCGCGCCGCCTCGCCGCTCTTTATCCACAGGAAACGATCTCGACCGCCGTCATCGAAGGCGAGCTCGCTCAGCCGGCGGCGCCGGCGGCGCCCGACGAGCCACGCCTGGAGGAGAACCTCTCTTCGACGGTCGAGCGGCACCTCGCCCGGTATTTTGCCGGTTTCAACGACGGTCTCCCGCCGCGGGGCCTCTATCACCGTATTCTGCGGGAGGTCGAATATCCGCTGCTCTCAGCGGTGCTGGTCGCCACCCGGGGTAACCAGATCCGCGCGGCCGAGCTTCTGGGAGTGAATCGCAACACGTTGCGCAAGAAAATCCGCGATCTCGATATTCGGGTGATCCGCACGACTGGGTGATCGCCTAAAAGTCAAGAACGTTCGCCGCGGATTAGTCTCAATTGAGCAACATTGTTGTATAAACGCCGCAAGGGGGCGGGCGTCGCGTGCGGATTCTATCGTAGCCCCGGGTTCTGCGAGGAGATGCAATGGCGACGGTCGACGACGCGGCGACCGGGGAATTCGGGACTGCGGACAAACCCGGCGCGCGCGTAGCGACCGGGATTATCGGGCCGATCGTTGTCGGAATCGCCCTTGTCTCGGCGCTGACCACGTTCCTGGTCCTGGCCGGGCTGACCCCGATTATCCCGACCCACAATGTCGTGGTCAGCCTGCTCCTGGTCAACGGAGTGGCGGTCCTTCTGCTGCTCGGCATCATCGGTCGCGAGGTCTGGCAGATCGTGCAGGCGCGCCGCCACGGACGCGCGGGCGCGCAACTGCATGTGCGCATCGTGCGGCTGTTTTCGGTCATTGCGGCGGCGCCCGCCGTCCTTGTCGCGGTGGTCGCGAGCGTCACCCTCGACCGTGGGCTCGACCGGTTTTTCTCCGAGCGCGCCCGCGCCGTTATCGCTAATTCGCTGATCGTCACCGAAGCTTATCTAAGCGAACACGCCCAGACATTACGCGGGGAAATCCAGGCGATGGCCTTCGACATCGCCCGCGCGCGCCCGCTATTCGATCAGGATCGCGACCGTTTTCGCCAGTTCCTGACCGGCCAAGCGTCGCTCCGCGGCCTGCCGGTCACGATGATGATCCGGCCCGACCGGAGCATTGTCGAAAAGGCCGATATCAAGATTGATCGCGATCCTTCCCTGCCGTCGGCGAGCGAACTCGCCAATGTCGGGGAAGTCGAGCCGCAGGTCGTTGTGCATCCCGACGGCAACTACGTATCCGCCGTCATCAAGCTGCGCAACTACGACGACACTTATCTCTACGTGGCGCGGCCGCTTAATCCGGTGGTTCTCTCACAGCTCCGCGACACTCAAACCAGCGTCAGCGAATACGCAGCGCTCGAAGCGCGGCGGCTCGGGGTGCAGATCGCCTTCGCGCTCATGTACACCGTGATCGCGCTGACGGTGCTGCTGTCGGCGGTTTGGATCGGGTTCAACTTCGCCAATCGCCTGGTAGCGCCGATCCGGCGCCTGATCGGCGCCGCCAATCTCGTGTCGACCGGCAATCTCCGTGTGCAGGTCCCGGTGCAGCGATCGGAAGGCGACCTCGCTCAGCTCGGCGAGACGTTCAATAAAATGACCCATGAGCTGCGGACGCAGCACGATGACATTGTGCGCGCCCGCGACCTCATCGACAGCCGCCGCCGCTTCATGGAAGCGGTGCTCGCGGGCGCCAGCGCCGGCGTCATCGGCGTCGACGGCGAGGGCCGCATCAGCATCCTCAATCGCTCCGCCGAGGGGCTGATCGGATCGAGCGAGGCCGAGCTGTTGGGCCAGCCGCTCGCCGAGGTCATTCCGGAACTGGCCGACCTGCTCGCCGCGGCGCGGAGTTCGCCGCAGCGCCTGGTTCAAGGACAGGTGGCGATCAATCGCGGGGGCCGCGAGCGCACGGTGTCCGTGCGGGTGACGACCGAACAGGCGGCCGCCCCCGAGCATGGCTATGTGCTCACGCTTGACGACATCACCGAGCTGGTCGCCGCGCAGCGCACCTCGGCATGGGCCGATATTGCGCGGCGCATCGCCCACGAGATCAAGAACCCGCTCACCCCGATCCAGCTCTCGGCGGAGCGCTTGCGCCGGAAATACGGGCGCGTCCTCACCACGGATCGCGCGGTATTCGAGCAATGCACCGAAACCATCGTGCGCCAGGTCGAAGATATCCGGCGCATGGTCGATGAATTCTCCCGTTTCGCCCGCATGCCCAAACCGGTCATGACGGCTGAGGACGTCGCCGATACCGTCCGCCAGGTCGTGTTCCTGATGCGCGTCGGCCACGGCGATATCGACATCGAAACGGAGCTGCCGGATGATCCGATGCCCGCCAATTTCGACCGGCGGCTGATTTCTCAGGCGCTCACCAACATCATAAAGAATGCGACCGAGGCGATTTCGGCGGTCCCGCCTGACGAGATCGAACGCGGCCGCATTTGCGTCAGTGCCGCGCGCGAGGGCAGGTATATCGTCATCGATGTCGTGGACAACGGCATTGGATTGCCTAAGGAACAGCGTCGGCGGCTATTGGAGCCTTATGTGACTACGCGGGAAAAGGGCACGGGCCTCGGCCTTGCCATTGTCGGCAAGATTCTCGAAGAACACGGCGGCAGGATCGAACTCCACGACGCGGCGGAGAAGACGCCCGGCGCCCGCGGGGCTTGGATCCAATTGCGCTTCGTGGCCGGGTCGGTCACCGCTGCGGCGGCGCAGCAAGAACTTACGGAAGCAACAGCTCTCACTAGCAGCACGGGCAGCGAACATGGTGGTGTCTGATATCTTGATCGTCGACGATGAGGCGGACATCCGCGAGCTGGTCGCGGGGATTCTGGAAGACGAGGGCTATGGCACGCGCACCGCGCGCGACAGCGACGAAGCCTTGAACGTCATCAACGCCCGCCGTCCGAGCCTGGTTTTCCTCGATATTTGGCTGCAGGGAAGCAAGCTCGACGGGCTTCAGTTATTGTCTTCGATCAAGGGCGAGCACCCCGAGCTTCCGGTCGTGATGATTTCCGGTCACGGCAACATCGAAACCGCGGTGGCCGCCATCAAGCAGGGGGCCTACGACTTCATCGAGAAGCCGTTCAAGGCCGACCGCCTCGTCCTGGTCGCCGAGCGCGCCCTCGAAAATCTGCGACTGCGGCGCGAAGTGAAGGAGCTCAAGCAACTCGCGCCTTTGCCGACCAGCCTGGTCGGTCATTCGGTCGCGCTCAATCATCTGCGCCAGACGATCGAGAAAGTCGCGCCGACCAACAGCCGCATCCTGATCGTCGGCCCGTCCGGGTCCGGCAAGGAACTCGCGGCGCGCACCATTCACATTCTCTCTCACCGATCGGCCGGCCCGTTCGTCGTCATCAACGCCGCCGCGATCACGCCGGAGCGCATGGAGACCGAGCTGTTCGGCATCGAGCAGGCGAATGGCGGCCAACAATCCAAGGTCGGCGCGCTGGAGGAGGCGCATACCGGGAGCCTGTTCATCGACGAAATCGCCGACATGCCGCGCGAGACGCAGAGCAAGATTCTGCGCGTTCTCGTGGATCAGACCTTCCAACGCGTCAATGGCAGCACCAAGGTCGCGGTCGACGTCCGCATCATCTCCTCGACCGCGCGCAATCTCGAAGAGGAGATCGCGACCGGCAAGTTCCGCGAGGACTTGTTTCACCGGCTTTCCGTCGTTCCGATTCGGGTGCCGCCGCTCGCCGAGCGGCGCGAGGATATCCCGGAACTGATCGAATATTTCCAGGAGCAGATTTCGCAGGCGACCGGCCTGCCCAAGCGCCGCATCGGCGACGACGCGCTCGCGGTCCTGCAGTCGCATGACTGGCCCGGAAATGTTCGACAGCTCCGCAACAATGTCGAACGTCTGATGATTCTCGCCGGGGGAGATCCCGACGCGATCATCACCGCCGCCATGTTGCCGCCCGATGTCGGTTCGATGGTGCCCAATATGCCGCGCGGCAACGGCGGCGAGCACCTGATGGGGATGCCGCTGCGCGAGGCGCGGGAAGCCTTCGAGCGGGAATATCTGCGCGCGCAGATCAGCCGGTTCGGCGGCAACATTTCGCGCACCGCCGAGTTCGTCGGCATGGAGCGCTCGGCCCTGCACCGCAAGCTCAAAGCGCTCGGGATGGACTGAGCCGATCCGATGCCCCGGGTTGCGTATGTCAACGGCCGTTACCGGCCGCACCGCGACGCTTTGGTGCATGTCGAGGATCGCGGCTATCAGTTCGGCGACGGCGTGTACGAGGTCTGCGAGGTCTTCGGCGGCCGCCTCGTCGACGAGCGCCGTCATATGCGGCGATTGCTGCGCTCCCTCTCCGAATTGCATATTCGTCTGCCGATGCCGCTGTCCGCGTTGAGCGTCGTGCTGCATGAGGTCGTGCGGCGAAACAAGGTCAACGACGGCATCGTGTATCTCCAGATCACCCGCGGCGTCGCCAAGCGCGAACACGCATTTCCCTCTCCCGAAACGGCGCCGTCGATCGTCGTGTCGGCGCGCCGGCTCGACCGCAGCCAAGGCGAGCGCCTGGCGCAGGCGGGCATTGCGGTCATCACCCTGCCGGAAATGCGATGGGCGCGCGTGGACATCAAGTCGATCGCCCTGCTTCCCAATGTGCTGGCGCGGCAAGCGGCGCGGGAGCAGGGGGCCCGCGAAGCCTGGTTCGTCGATCGCGACGGTTACGTCACCGAGGGGGCGGCCTCGAACGCCTGGATCGTCACCCCGGACGGTACGGCGGTCACGCGCCCGGCGAAGCAAGACATCCTGCGCGGGATTTCCCGCGAGGTGGCGCAGGATGCGCTCACCGCAGCCCACATCCCCTTCGAGGAACGGCCCTTCCGGGTGGACGAAGCGCTCGCCGCGCGCGAGGCCTTCATCACCGCCGCCAGCCTGCTGGTCATGCCGGTCGTTCATATCGACGGACACGCCATTGGCGACGGTAAGCCCGGTCCCGTAGCCGCTGCGCTGCGGCAAGCGTTCCACCGCCACGTGGAGTTTTCCTAATGTCGGAAGAACGAATTAGGGCCAAAGTCTGCTCTCAGCTTGGGCTTGCGCTCTGTTGCCGGGTGCCATCTAATGGCCGCGCCCACGCTTGTTCGCACGTCGCCGGGAGGTGTGCGGGGAGGCGCGATAAAATCCCTCTCGCATAGGGGCCGCGAGCAAACGGAAACAACGGCCATGGCAGCCGATCGATCACAAAATCTACAAGACACCTTCCTCAATTACGTCCGCAAGAACAAAACGCCGCTCACGATCTTCCTCGTTAACGGCGTGAAGCTTCAGGGCGTCGTGACCTGGTTCGATAATTTCTGTGTGCTGTTGCGGCGGGACGGCCACTCCCAGCTCGTGTACAAGCACGCGATCTCAACCATCATGCCGGGTCACCCGATCCAGTTGTTCGAGGGCGCCGAAGAAGCGACGGAAAAGGTCTGATTGGAGCCACGACCTCGCGAAACGCGTAACGGAATGCTGAGCCCGCCAGCGGGCTCGGGCGCCGGACGCGCGATCGTGGTCGGGCCCTATCTGCGCACGTCTCAAGCCGGGGCGGAGACGAGCCGCGGCGAGCAGGCGCAGCGCTCGCCGCAGGCGCGCCTCGACGAGGCGGTCGGCCTTGCGCGCGCCATCGATCTTTCGGTCGTCCACGCCGGCGTGGTCGCGCTGGCGGCCGTCCGGCCTGCGACCTATCTCGGCAAGGGCAAGGTCGACGAGATTGCGGGCTTGGTGAAAAGCTTCGAAGCGGGTCTCGTCGTGATGGATTGCGCGCTCTCGCCGGTGCAGCAGCGCAACCTCGAGAAGGCGTGGAACGCCAAGGTGGTCGACCGCACCGGGCTAATACTCGAGATCTTCGGCCGGCGCGCGGCGACGCGCGAAGGCGCGTTGCAGGTCGAACTCGCCCACCTGACCTATCAGCGCAGCCGCTTGGTGCGGTCGTGGACCCATCTCGAACGCCAACGCGGCGGCTTCGGCTTTCTCGGCGGGCCGGGCGAAACCCAGCTCGAGGCGGACCGCCGCATCATCGCCCAGCGCATCGCGCGGATCGAACGCGATCTAGAAGGGGTCAAGCGCACGCGCGGCCTGCACCGCAAGAGCCGCAAGCGCGTGCCTTATCCGATCGTTGCGCTGGTGGGCTACACCAATGCGGGGAAATCGACGCTGTTCAATCGGCTGACCAAGGCCGCGGTGCTCTCGACCGACATGCTGTTCGCAACTCTCGACCCGACGCTGCGCGCCGTCGACCTGCCGCATGGCGCGCGCATCATCCTGTCCGATACGGTCGGCTTCATCTCCGATCTGCCGACGATGCTCGTCGCCGCCTTCCGCGCCACGCTTGAAGAGGTCATCGAGGCCGACGTGATCCTGCATGTGCGCGACGTCTCCCACGGCGACGCGGAGGCCCAGTCGCGCGACGTCGAAGAGGTCCTGAACGAACTTGGCATAGCGCCTGAGGATAAGCGCATCATCGAGGTGTGGAACAAGATCGATCGTCTCGATACGACCGAGCGCGAGCGCCTCGACAATCTCGCCAAGCGGCAGCCGCCGGAGCGTCGGCCGATGCTGGCGTCGGCGGCAAGCGGGGAGGGGATCGACGCGCTGATCGCGGCGATCGAAGTCCACATCGCACAGTCGCGCGTCACCCTCACCATCGATCTCGATGCCGCCGAGGGCGCCGCGCTGAGCTGGCTGCATCGCCATGCCGAAGTGCTCGAGCAGGCGACGACCACCGAGGGCCGAACGGCCGTGCGCATCCGCATCGATCCGACCAAGGAGGGCGTCGTGCGCGGAAAGTTCGGCTCACGCATCCGCGCCGAACCTGAACGCGGCGCAATCAGAGCAGCGCGCGGAGCGTGAGAGGCATCTTGCGGAGGTGTTCCGAAGACTGGCGATGCAGAAGGAATGCCGGATCGAAGAGGGGCATCTGCTACCGGATCACGTGCACATGATGATCGCAGCGCTGCGGTTGTTGACCGGCTATGTCGACCTGCTGCTGCAGGGACAGGCTTCGACATCGTCGGAGCTCCAGCGCAGCGCCGCAACCCACGTTCACGATCTCGTCGCGCTCGCGGTCGGCGCCGCGCGGGATGCCGCACATGTCGCGAGCGGACGCGGCGCGCTTTGCGGCGATCCGCGCCGATATCCTCGCCAACCTGTCGCAGGTGCGCCTGTCGCCCAAGATGATCGCGCGCCGGCATAACGTCACCGAACGCTACGTCCATCTCCTGTTCGAGGAGACGGGCGCGACCTTCAGCGAATTCGTCGCTCAGGCCCGGCTCGATCGCGCGCGCGAATTGCTGCTCGATCCAACCGCTAACGGCGCGAAGATCAGCGACATCGCGCAACGCGTCGGCTATGGCGAGATCACGACCTTCAACCGCGCCTTTCGCCGCCGCTTCGGCGACACGCCATCCGGCCTGCGCCGGCAATAAAGCATGTTCCGGCGAAGCGGGAGAAAATGCGACCACTCAACAAAGGCAATGCGGTCACGGCCCGGTGGCGACCGGAAGATCATCGCGCGCGCCCCACTCGGTCCACGAGCCGTCATAGAGGCCGGCGGGCTTGATCCCGATCGCATCGAGCGCAAGCCACATCAGCGCCGCCGAGACCCCCGAACCGCATGACGTGATGATCGGCTGCTCGAGATCGACGCCACCGGCCGCAAACGCTTCGCGCAACTGATCGGGCGACAACAGCCTGCCGTCCTGCACGAGCGTCGTATGCGGCACGTTGAGCGAGCCGGGAATGTGGCCCGAGCGCAGGCCGGGACGTGGCTCCGGCGCTTGTCCGCGGAAGCGATCGGCCGGCCGCGCATCCACCACCTGCGCGCTTCCGTCGGCGAGGACGCTTTGCACGCGGGCGAGATCGGCGACGACGTCAGGGGGCTTGCGCGCGACGAAGCAGGTTGGCGCCCGCCTCGCAATGTCCAGCTCGACCGGGAGCCCTTCCGCGACCCAGCGGGGGAAGCCGCCCTCGAGCACGAACACGGTTTCGACGCCAAACAGGCGGAACGTCCACCACAGGCGCGGCGAGGCGAACATGCCGAACCCATCATAGCAGACGATGGTGTCGCGTTCGCTGATGCCCATCAGGCCGACGGCATCGGCGAAGGCGTCGCGCGTCGGCAGCATATGCGGCAACGGCGATGACGTGTCGGCAATCTTGTCGATGTCGAAGCGCAGCGCGCCGGGAATGTGGCCGGCGGTATATTCGGCGTCGGCGTCGCGGTTCATCGGGGCGAGATAGTAGGAGCCGTCGAGCACGACGAGGTCCGGCGATCCGAGATTCGCGGCAAGCCAGCCGGGCGTGACGATCCATGGACTGTGCGTCGAAATCATCACACGTTCTCGAACGGCACGTTGATCGCCGCTCGCTGCTCGAGCCAACGCGGCACCGGCAAACCCTTCTCGCGCAGGAAGGCCGGATTAAACAGGCGCGATTGATAGCGCGTGGCGTAGTCGCACAGCACGGTCACGATGGTGTGGCCGGGGCCGAGCGTGCGCGCGAGGCGGACCGCGCCGGCGACGTTGATCCCGGAGGAACCGCCGAGGCACAGCCCTTCGTGCTCGATCAGGTCGAACACGATGGCGACCGCTTCCTCGTCGGGGATGAGGAAGGCGAAGTCGATCGGCGCGCCTTCGAGATTCTTGGTGATGCGGCCCTGGCCGATGCCCTCGGTGATCGACGTGCCCTCCGCTTTGAGTACGCCGGTGGTGTAGTAGCTGTAGAGCGCCGCGCCGTGCGGATCGGCAAGGCCGATCTTGATCGCCGGATTGCGCGCCTTCAGCGCCAGCCCGACGCCTGCGAGCGTGCCGCCGGTGCCGACCGCGCAGACGAAGCCGTCGATCCGCCCCTCCGTCTGCTCCCAGATTTCCGGGCCGGTGGTCGCGACATGGCCGTCGCGATTGGCGACATTGTCGAACTGGTTGGCCCAGATCGCGCCGTTGGGCTCGCTCTGCGCCAGTTGCGCGGCGAGCCGGCCGGAGACTTTCACGTAATTGTTGGGATTGGCGTAAGGCACCGCCGGCACTTCGATCAGCGTCGCCCCGCAGGCGCGCAGCGTGTCCTTCTTCTCCTGGCTCTGGGTGTCGGGAATGACGATCACGGTGCGGAAGCCGAGCGCGTTGCCGATGAGCGCAAGCCCGATCCCGGTGTTGCCCGCCGTGCCTTCGACGATCACGCCGCCCGGCCTGAGCTCGCCCTTGCGGACAGCGTCCTCGATGATGAACAGCGCGGCGCGGTCCTTCACCGACTGGCCCGGATTCATGAACTCGGCCTTGCCGAGGATCGTGCATTCGGTCGCCTCCGAGGCGCGCCTTAGCTTGATCAGCGGCGTGCGCCCGATGGCGTCGACAATGCTGTCGCAGACTCGCATGGGATCTGTCGCTCGAAATGGGACGTTGAGCCGACCCTATCGGGGACGGCAAGGCCCGACAAGCGCGAGCCGGCGCGCCATCAGACCTGATG
>JBAPYK010000287.1:0-4199 GCA_049284695.1 Rhodoplanes sp.
TGCGCGCGTGACCAGGATCAGCTTGAACGCCCAACCGGCGATCAGCGTCGCTGCCCCGGCAAGTGCGAACAGCGTCGGCGCAAACGGCGGCAGAACGAGGCCGGGCGCGATCAGCCATAGCAGGACCGCAAGCCCGCCAATCAGCAGCCAGGGAGCGAGCGCGCGAAAAACCTCATGCGTCTGGGTCGGCGCGCCCTCGCGCTCAAGCTCGACGATATAGAATCGCCAGGCGAGATGCCGGGCGGCGACGAGCATGACAAGCGCCGCTGCCGCCGGCTCGGCGAAGAGCTGCATGGCGGGCACGAATGCGGCGACGATCAGGAAAAGGCCGCTGCCTTCGGCAAAACCGGTGGCGATGAGCAGCGGCACGAGCGTCTGCTGGCGCCAGGCGGGGATGCCCTTCGAGGCATAGAACATCATGGCCTGGCAGAGCATGAAGGCGAGCCCGAGCAATGCGGCAACGACGAGACCGATGGGGTTTTCGAACCAGAGCGCGGCGAGGCCGATGGGAAAAAATGCACCGGCCACCCACGCCTCCCGCGACATCCAGGATCGCTGCGGCTGGCGCAGCACGTAGACGAACCGAAGCGGCCGCCCGATCTTGAAGATGAGAAGGAAAAGACCGAACGCGACGATGGCGAGCGCGGTGAGCCCACCGACGAGGACCGGCGCGCCGCTCAGCCCTGCGAGTGCGACGAAGGCGAACAGTCCGGCGCCCGCGCCGCCGCAAAGGAAATTGCCCGCCGCTTTCCAGTTCCAATGCTGCTGACGCCAAGGCTCGACGCCGCGGGTGCGGACCTTGCCCGCCTGCGCCTGCAGCAGGGCGGCGACCACCGTGGGCGCAGCATTAGCCGCAGCCGCGGGCACGGCGTCGGTGGCGTCATCCGCCTTGCCGTAAAGATAATAGAAGCTCGGCTCGGTTCCGACCTCCACATGCATGCGGAAATGGCGTTGCTCGCGCAGGAGCTTCGAGACATTGCTGTAGGGATCTTCGATATCGCCGAACACCAGCGCGTCGGCGATGCAGGCATTGACGCAGGCGGGCGTCGCGCGCGGATCTAATCCGGGCGTCAGGCCGTGCTCTAATCCGTAATCGATGCGATCGGAGCAGTACGTGCATTTCTGCGCAACCCCGATCCGGCGATCGTCGAAGCGCGCGGCCTCGTTCTGCATTGCCGGGCCATAGGCGAAATGCGGCTCGTGCACCAGAAACCGCGCCTGGTAAGGACAGGCGACGTCGCAATAGGCGCAGCCGATGCACAGGTCGTAGTCGATGGTGACGATGCCGTCGGGGCGCTGGCGAGTCGCCGTCGAAGGGCACACATGCATGCAGGGCGGGTCGGCGCAATGTTGGCAGCCGACCGGCACGAAGGTGCGGTTCACATTGGGAAACGCGCCCGCCTCGATGTCGAGGACCTTGCGCCACTGCACCGCCGGCGACGTGGCGTTGGCGTGGCGGCAGGCGGCGGTGCAGGTCTGGCAGCCGACGCAGCGTTCGAGGTCCGCGAGCATCGCCCAGCGGGTCATGCGCGGGCTCCTCCAAGGCGCTTGATCGAAACCTTGACGAGGTCTGCGCTCGATCCGGTCGCATCGGTCAGGTCGAGCAGCATCGGCACCAGGGCATTCATGCTCGGCGCATGGAAGTCCTTGGCGTAGGGCGTCACCCATTGCTCGAACTGGCCGATGATCAGCAGCGTATCCGGACGAATCCCTTGGCAGAGAACGACACGGCCCTGGGTCGCATTGAGCGGCGAGCGCACTTCGACCAAGTCGCCGTCGGCGATGCCCAGCCGCTCGGCGGCCGTTTCATTCATCACCACGCTGCCATGGCCGATGACGTTGCCGGAGAGCTCGCGCATGAGCTGGATGCCGACATTGTTGCCCCAGGAATATTGCATGCTGCGGGCGGTCACGAGCCAGAACGGATAATCCTCGATCCGCACCTGATAATGCTTGGCGAGCGCGCCTTCCCACAGCGCGGACAGGTCGCGCCAGCGCGGCAATGCTTCGTATTCCTCGATCTGCCGGTCCCACCAATGGATGTCGTGTTCGTGCAGCCGGCGCTCCAGTTCCTGGCCGATGCGCAACAGCCGTTCCTGATAGGGGTGTTCGAAGCGCAGCCCGCTTTCGACCAGCTTGGGATAGAGATACCATTGCAGCCGCGAGAACGGCCCGACCCGGAACCCGTGTTCGCGGTACCAGTCGAGTCCTTGCGATTCGGCGCCTTCCGTCAGTTCGGCGCTCGCCGCTTTACAGGTCGCATCCCAGATCGTCTCGACATCGTGCGGCTCGGACGGGGCAACGGAGAAATCGTAGTTCGGGCCCGACAGCTTGATCCCGTGCGCGCCGCGATTGATCGCCTTGTTGTATTCGGCGAGAAGCCCGGTCCGCCGCGCCAGCTCGGTCGCGATCCAGGTGAAGTCCTTGGCCTCGCCTTGCGGCGGCACCGCGGGATCGCGCAGCGCAAAGCCTTGGAAGTCCCAGAACTGTTCGACATATTTCGTGCCGCCGATGCGCAACAGCTGCAGCCCTTCCAGATCGGTGCAGTCGGGCAGTAGCACGTCGGCAAAATGGTTCGTCTCGTCGAGGGTAAACGCGAAGCACACGGTGAAGGGAAACTTGGCCATGACCTCGCCGACGCGCTTGGTGTCCCAGAACGAGATCGCCGGATTGGTGCGGTAGACGAGCCAGACGTCGGGCTGCGAAGCGTGCGGCAGCTTATCGAAGTCCTCGGTCTGCATCATCCAGGCGAGATGGGTGGGACCGAGGGCCTGGCTCCAGGGCGAGTTGGCGATGAGCGGAACCAGCGTGCGATGCGCGCTGCGAACCGCCGGCTGCGCCAGCCACTCGTTCTTGCCGGTCGGGTTCATCGGGTAGTCCATGAACCCGTCCGGGCCGGGGCTCACGCTCGACCAGCGGTTATCGGCGGGCCGGTTGAGCCGCACCGTGGTGCCGAGCGTTCCCCCAGGGACTTCGAGCGCACCGAGCAGACAGGCGAGCAGCGTGCGCGCCCAGCAGCATTCGTAGCCGCCCCAACCATTGTTGACGGTCTTGCCGAGGGCGATCGAGACCGGGCGGAACGGAAGCGTCACGCCCTCAATCTCGGTCGTCTCGCCGACGCGCGCATGGCTGAGATATTCGTTGGCGATCCGCCGGATGGTTGCGGCCGGCACGTCGCAGATCGCTTCCGCCCATTCCGGCGTATAGTCCTTCACATGCGCGACGAGATGGGCGAGCGCCGGTTGCACGATCGCCTTGCCGTAGTCCGAGACCTCGCCGTCAGGCCCCACCGCGATCCCATCGACCGTGTATTTTCCTTCCAGCGCGGGGCGGATATCGGGCGTATCGAACGGGCGCGCGCGGCCGGTCCGCAGGTCGAAGACCAGCGGTTTGCGGGTTTCGGGATCGCGCAAGAAGAAGCCATTCGGCGCGATGAGATAGGCCGCCGAGGTGCGTTCCTTCAGGAACGGCAGGTCGAGCCGCTCGCGCCGATGCTCGTGCAGGAGCACGTACAGCATCGCATAGAGGAAGGCCGAGTCGGTCTTTGGCTTGATCGGCACCCATTCCGCCGAACACGCCCCGGTGACCGAGAGATGCGGCTCGATCTGGACGCGCTTCATCCCGCGCTTGCGGGCGTCGGCGTGACGCTTCACCCCGCACACGCCTCCCGACGCCTCCACATTGGCGCCGAACGACAACAGGTACTCGCACAGCGGCGTATCCGGAGAGACGGTAAAGGCGCGGTGCCACAACTCGCCGTAGAGATGTTCGGAGTGGTAGCATTTGACGCCCTGGCCGGAGCCGAAGCTCATATCGACCGCGCCCCAGGCGGCGAGCAGGGCCGGCAGCGTACCCATATAGGCAGTCGGCGTGCCGCCGCCGCCGAAACTTGCGGCAAGCCGCGGAAACCCGGTCTCGTCGAGCACGCCCGCAGCCCGCGCCGCCTTGAGCTTGCTCGCCACGAGATCGAGCGCCTCGTCCCACGAAATGCGAACGAATCCGGGGTCGTGCTCGCGACCCTTGTTCGGGTTGGTGCGCTTCATCGGATAGAGCACGCGGTTCGGCGTATAGACCTTCTGCAGGAGGCCGAACGCCTTCACGCACGCCTTGCCGCCGGCCGGGTGCACCTCCGCCGCCTCGAAATTCGGCATGATCTCGGTGGCGACGCCGTCGTCGATGCGGACCTTCAACAGGTCGGG
>JBAPYK010000288.1:0-7645 GCA_049284695.1 Rhodoplanes sp.
GTGACCATCGAGACGAGTTTCCGGCGGTGGGACTGTCTTCGCCGGGCGACGCTACAAGACGTGCGCCCGGTAGCCTACTCTCGCGGGGCCGTGAGTTCGCTATCGCGCAACACGTCACCGGCCTCGTCGGCGAGCTCGAATCCGGCCGCCCGACCGGAGAGGATGAGCCAAGCCTCCGTCGCAAACCGGACGAGCAGAAGCGCGAAGCCGAACGGCATGACTGCGCCCAGTAGCCAGCGCTCGATCGGCAGATCCTGCGCTTCAACCCCAACTTCGTAAAGCTTGGCGATGTAGACGTAGGACCCCCACAGCATAAGGCCGGCGAAAAGCGCACAGCACGCTATCGCGATTAGCCCGACCACGCGCCGCGCGGGCGCCGGCATCATCTTGACTAAGATATCAATGCCGAGATGGGCGCGGGTGCGGAAACCGTAGGCCAGCCCGAACAGGACAAGCCAAGCGAAGGCGTACAGCACGGCCTCCTGCCCCCAGAGTATGCCGGTGCCCCACCCGTAACGCAGGACGACCTGGACAAAGGTCAGGATGGTCATGAAGGCGAGGAGAAGGGCGATCACGCCCTCCTCCAGCCTGTACCAGATCGTACGAAGCGCCCCCATCGGACGTGCTCAGGAGCTGTTGCCGACCTTTTGGGCGGCATCGATCACGTCAGCGCCGATTTCCTTCTCGAACTTCTTCCAGACCGGCTCCATGGCCTGTTGCCACTTCTTGCGCTGCTCGGGCGTCAATTGGTGGATCTTGGCTTTGCTCGCGGCGATCTTGGCGCGCGCGTCCTTGTTCAGGTCATCGGCGATTTTATTGTTGACCTCGGTGGCCTCCTTCATCGCCTTGGTCAGCCCTTCGCGGATTTCGGGCGACAATCCGTTCCACCATTTGGCGTTGGTGACCACCATGTAGTCGATTATGCCGTGGTTCGATTCCGTGAAGTCGCTTTGAACTTCTTGGTATTTCTGGCTGTAGGCGTTCGACCAGGTGTTCTCCTGCCCGTCCACCGCGCCCGTCTGCAGGGCCTGGTAGACCTCCGAGAACGCAAGTTTTTGCGGGTTGGCGCCGACGGCCTGGAACTGGGAGACGAGCACGTCGGACGACTGCACGCGGAACTTCACGCCCTTGGCGTCGTCAGGGACAAGGAGCGGCCTGTTAGCCGAGAGCTGCTTCAATCCGTTATGCCAGTAGTTCAGGCCGAGGAGCCCCTTCTTTTCCATGGACTTGAGCATATCCTGGCCGACCTTGCCGTCCTGGAATTTGTCGACCGCCTGCATGTCCGCGAACAGGAACGGAAGGTCGTAGACCTGCAGCACTTTGGTGAACTTTTCGAACTTCGAGAGCGACGGGGCGATGAAATGCACATCGCCAAGCAGCACCGCCTCGACTTCCTTGGCGTCGCCGAACAATTGGGAGTTCGGGTAGACCTCGACCTTCACCTTGCCGGGCAGCAGTTGCTCAGCCACTTCCTTGAATTTGATGGCCGCTTGTCCCTTCGGCGTGGCGTCAGCGACCACATGACTGAACTTGATAATGATCGGCTGCTGCGCCACCGCGGAGAATGGGGCAAGAGCAAGCGCGGCCGCGGCTGCGGCCCATATCCAAAACCTGCGCAATGTACCCTCCTGGGACTTGTCGTTATGAGTACGCTACGTCACCCGAGACGGCGACTAGCCCTAGTTTTTATGCAAACGCAACAGGACTCAATCGAATTTTTATACAACGGTTACAGCCTGAAATAACTTTAATGCGGTTTCTCCCGCCCGACGCGGCTCGCGCCCGAATCCGTTGTGCAGCGGCCTGACGGAAACGAGCAGTATAGTTCATGTCATGGAGACCCTCTGAGAAATGGACGGTTGCCGGCTGTTAGAGCAATAGCAGCGCAGAATGGCCGAAAAAATCTAGCTATCGCGGTTGCGCTCACCCACGTCAGCGGCTTAAGGGAGTTCGCTGCACTGCACTTCACGCACCGCGAAAAAAGCTTTAAGCAAACGTCCCGAAAATTTTCTGAGCGCTGTGTCGATGACCGCGACATCTCGACACGGTCGGCGCTCAGCAGCAGATAGCGACGCCACTGATGACAACAAAAATGATGCGAGCCTGGCGCTCGAATACGAAGGGGCTCACCGGCCTCGAACTCGGCGAAGCGCCTTGTCCTGTACCGAAGGCGGGCGAGCTCTTGGTGCGGGTCGACGCGGCCGCCCTGAACTATGCCGATCTCCTGATGATCGACGACCGCTATCAGGTAAAACCGGAACGCCCGTTCATCGCCGGCCAGGAGCTTGCCGGCACCGTCGTCGCGGCCGGGCAGGGCGCCGGCTTCACCGCGGGCGAGCAGGTCGCCAGCAAGGTCATCTGCGGCGGATTTGCCGATTATGCGATCGTGCGCGCCGACATGGCGATGCGCGTTCCCGCCGGGTTTTCGCTCGAGGCCGCGGCGGCGCTGCCGATCGCCTACACGACGGCGCTGATCGCCCTTTCCGAGTGCACGACCGTCTCAGCCGCCGATACGGTGCTGGTGCTGGCCGCCGCCGGGGGCACCGGGCTTGCGATGGTCGAAGTGGCGAAGCACTACGGCGCCTTCGTCATCGCCGCCGCCGGCGGCGCCGACAAATGCGCGCTTACACAAGCGCACGGGGCCGATATCGCGATCGATTACCGCCGCGGACGCCTCATCGATCAGGTCCGGGCGGTCACCATCGGGCGCGGCGTCGATGTCGTCGTCGATTCGGTCGGCGGGGACGCCACCATGGACGCGCTGCGTTTGCTCGCCTGGGGCGGGCGGCTCCTGATCGTCGGGTTCAGCTCCGGCGAGATCCCGCAAATTCCGGCGAACCGCCTCATGCTGCGGCGTCTATCGGCGATCGGCGTCTATTGGGACAACACCCATGACCGCGAGGCGGTCGCGCGCACGAATGAGCGCCTCTCCAACCTCGTCGCAAGCGGCGAGGTCCGTCCGCATATCGGCGCGGTTTTTCCCTTCGACGAACTGCCGCAAGCGCTCGCGGCGTTGGGCGATCGCGGCACCACCGGCAAGGTCATCCTGAAGACCGCGCCGAGCCCGAACGGGTGAACGGCGCAGGCGGTGCTTCTCGTCGTCATGAAACCGGCGCTGACCCGGCGTTTGGTCCATCGGCGAAACCAAGCGACCTCGGCGTGGCCGAGCAGCTCCGCGGATCACGTGGCGACGGCGGACGCGTCAGAGCTCGACGCGTTTTCGTCGCAGTCCAAGTCAAGTCGCAAGCGATAGGGAGAATCGGCTGCGCTGCGGCTTAAACAAACAAGTCATATGCACATGAGTTCCGGTTCACGCTATGCGATCTATTTCGTGCCCGCCGCCGATCAGCCGCTGTTTCGGTTCGGCCGCGCGGTGCTCGGCTACGATTGCTATTCCGGCGAAGAGCCCGCTTATCCGGCCTTCGATGGGCTCGTTCCGGCCGAATGGGCCGCACTCACGCGCGAACCGCGCGTCTACGGATTTCATGCGACGCTCAAGGCGCCGTTCCACCTGCTTCCGACTGTCGACGAAGCGGCGCTGACGCGAGCGTTCGCCGGCTTCGCTGCCTCGCGCCACGCGATCCCGGTGATTGAACCGTGCGTGTGCACGCTTGGTCCGTTCATCGCCATCATGTCGCGCCGGCCGTGCGCCGCGCTCGATGACTTGGCGGCACGATGTGTCAAGGAATTCGATTGTTTCCGCGCGCCGCTGGCGCGCGCGGAGCGCGAGCGACGCTTGGCGGCGGGACTAGGCCCGGCCGAGATCGGCAATCTCGATCGATGGGGTTATCCTTTTGTATTCGAAGCTTTCCGCTTTCATATGACCCTTGCCGGCCCGGTGGCGCCCGGGCGCCGCGACGTTGTGCTCGCATTGATGCAAAAGATGTTCGCGCGGCAATGCGGCGACTCCAATGTCATCGTCGACCGTGTCGCGCTGCTACGGCAGTATAATGCACGAGCGCGCTTCCGCGTGGTGGCGCAGGCGCAGCTGAACGGCCAGACATGATCTTCGACGAAAGTGGAAGCGGACGTCGCCGTTAATGCAGCCATGGAAGAATCGCGGAAAAGAATTCGGAATTCCATCAGAACAAAAGCCGCTTTCACTGTGGCGCCTTGTTGCTCCGGCGCGACAGTTAATGATGAACGGCGAAAGCGACACCGCGGCGCCGTTGTGCCCCTCGCCAAAGAAATGCAAGGTCTCTAAGGTCGCGCGCAAATCGATCCGAGGCGCGCCGGTCATCATGGTGGACGTGCGTCTGCGGTTCGGTGACGCGACCGCGTCTAGCGACGGAGTCACGGCACGCCAATGTCCAGGTCCAGCGTGGCGCTCGACAACTTGCGAGCGTTTGTCATTCTTATCGTGCTCGCCTTCCATTCGGTGCTGGCCTATCTCCAGTTTCTGCCGGACTCGCCCTATCGCTTCGACACGCCTCCCTACAAGTGGCAATCCTTCGCCATCATCGACAGCGCCCGGTTCATCGGATTCGACCTGTTCTGCGCATACCAGGACGTCTATCTGATGTCGCTGATGTTCTTTCTGTCAGGCCTGTTCGTGTGGCCGAGTCTTGTGCGCAAGGGGAGCTGGAATTTCCTTGGCGACCGTTTCGTGCGGCTCGCCTTGCCGTTCGCGCTGGCGCTGATGCTGCTGATGCCGGTGACGCTTTATCCGACGTATCGCATGACGGCGACCGACCCGACGATCGCGGAGTATTGGCGGCAGTTCATGGCGCTGCCGCTCTGGCCAAGCGGTCCGCAATGGTTCCTCTGGCAGCTATTGAGCCTGAACATCGTCGCGGCCGTGCTCTACCGGCTGTGGCCGAAGTCCATCCAGGCGAGCGGCGCGCTCGCCTCCGCGCTGAGCCAGCATCCGGTGAAATTCTATCTGGTATTGGTCACCGCATCCGCCGTCGCCTACGTGCCGCTGGCGCTCGCCTTCACGCCATGGGAATGGTTCCAGATCGGCCCGTTCGGGTTCCAACGCTCACGCCCGCTGCACTATGCCGTCTATTTCTTTGCGGGCGCGGCGATCGGGTCGGCCGGCCTCGAACGCGGCCTGCTCTCCTCGAGTGGGGTGCTGGCGCAGCGCTGGGCGGCTTGGCTTGTCGCCTCCCTCGCTTGTTTTTCGCTTTGGATCGCTTTGACGGCGCAAACGATGGACACCGCTGTGGCCGCTCCGCTCGGCGTGCGTATCGCCGCCGATCTCAGCCTCGTCTTGGCGTGCGGCGCCGCCTGCTTTTCCACTTTGGCGCTGTTTCTGCGGTTTGCTACTAACCGCTTGCGCGTGGCGGAGAGTTTGAGCGACAACGCCTATGGCATGTATCTCGTTCACTATGCGTTCGTCGTTTGGCTGCAATACGCGCTGCTTGAGGTCCCGCTTGGCGCCGTCGCCAAGGCCACGATCGTATTCTCCGTCACGCTGGTGCTGAGCTGGGGGGCCACCGCGGCCATTCGCTGCATCCCCTTGGGCTCCCGATTGGTCGGGGAACGGCGCGCGGTCGCGAAAGTGTCATAGTGTTCGAGGAATGCCACTCGGGATGTTCGCGCATCGAACGCGCCGGGTCTGGCGGAGTTGCGAATGGTTACTGACGCATTACGGTTTGTTGGGGGAGTTGCAGCCTCCGCGCGCGCGGCGCTTGATCGCGGCGTTCGATCGCTGCGTGAGGCCGGAGTCCGACCCGCTCTGCCTTTGGTCTTTGTTCTCGCCTCCCGCAATCTGTTTCATGACCGGGTGCGATTGATCGCCACCGTGGTCGGCGTCGTGTTCTCGATCATCCTTGTGACGGTCCAGATCGGACTGTTTTTGAGCTTCGAGCGGATGGTCACCACGATGATCGACCATGCCGACGCCGATCTGTGGATCGTGCCGCGCGGCACCAAATGTTTCGAAGACCCGTCGCTGCTGGACGATCGCGAGCGGTTTCGCGCGCTGTCGGTCCCCGGGGTGACCGCGGCCGCGCCGCTGGTGATCGGTTTCGCCGAATGGAAACTGCCGAGCGGCGGCGCGACGCCGGTGTTCGTCGTCGGCTCGGACAAGGGTGAACTCGGCTTGCAGCCGTGGAACATCGTTGAGGGCAATCTCGGTCAACTCGCCGCGCCCGACGCCGTCGCGGTCGATCGATCCTACTTCGAACGGCTGGGCGTGTCGGGCCTGGGCGACGTCGCCGAAATGCGCGATCGGAAAGCGAAGGTCGCCGTGGTCACCAACGGCATCCGGTCGTTCACGACGACGCCCTACGTGTTTACCGAGTTCGACCGGGCGCGGGGCTATATCGGCATCGCTCCCAACAAGGCGACCTATTTTCTCGTGCGCGTTGCGCCGAATTACGATGTCGAAAGCGTGCGCCGCCAGATCGCCGAAAACGCCAAAGACACGGAAGTGTTGACGCCCGAGGAGTTCCGCCAGCGCAGCCGGTCATTCTGGTTGTTCGGCACCGGCGCCGGCGCCGCCCTGTTCGCCGGGGCGTTGCTCGGAATCATCGTCGGCACCGTCATCGTGGCGCAGACCCTCTATTCGAGCACGAAGGATCACCTCAAGGAGTTCGCGACGCTGCGCGCGATCGGCTCGTCGAGCATCTACATCGTCAAAGTGATTCTGTGGCAGGCGCTGCTGAGCGCCGTGATCGGCTTCTTCATCGCCGCGGCGATCGGCTTGGTGATCGTACGAATGACGGCGGACACCGCGCTGCCTGTCGTCATGACGCCCGGGCTCACCGTCGGCCTGCTCGTGATCACGGTCATCATGTGCGCCATATCGGCAATCTCCGCCATCCTCGAAGTGATGCGCTTGGACCCGGCGATGGTTTTCGCGCGATGACCGCACCGATCATCGAGGGCGTCAACATCGTACAGGTTCTTGGCGAAGGGGCGGGGCAGGTCCAGGCTCTGAAGGGCGTGAGCATTGCGCTCACCGGCGGGGAGCTGACGCTGCTGATGGGCCCGTCCGGCAGCGGCAAGACCACGCTGCTGTCGGTGCTCGGATGCATGCTGACGCCGACGCGGGGCACGGTGCGCGTCCTCGGCCGATCGACGACGGGCGCGCGACCGGAGGAGCTCGCGGCGTTACGGCGCCGCCATGTCGGATTCATCTTTCAATCCTACCACCTCTTCCCGACGCTGACCGCGGCAGAGAACGTGCTTCTGGTGTTGGACGTGCGCGGCGAGAACTCGGCGAAGGCGCCCGCCAAGGCGCGCGAGGCGCTCGCGCTTGTCGGCTTGTCGCACAAGGTCAATTCGTTTCCGCATGAATTGAGCGGCGGCGAGCAGCAGCGGGTGGCGATCGCGCGCGCGATCGTGGGAGACGCGTCGGCGATCCTGGCCGACGAACCCACCGGGGCGCTCGACAGCGAGAATGGCTACGCCATCATGAAAGTGTTGACGACGATCGCGAAAGACGCGTCGCGCGCGGTCTTGGTCGTCACTCACGACCCGCGTATATTGCCGTTCGCCAGCCGGATCGTCCGCATCGAAGATGGCCGCATCGTCGGCGAGGATCGGACCATGCCAATGTCCGCCTGAATAACCCAAGGCGAAGTGAACCTCATGCTCACCCCCGCAAAGCCGCATGTCCTTGCGCTCCTGGTTGGCCTCGCGATCGGCGCGGCGGCGCTCGCCCAACTCGCGCCGCCGCTGCGCGCGCAGGAGCGGG
>JBAPYK010000289.1:0-3769 GCA_049284695.1 Rhodoplanes sp.
CATTGGCGCGCGACCCGCGCGCTGCAGTTGGAGAATGCGGATCGCGCCTTCGCCGCAGGCGATAGTGAGCTTGTCGTCGAGCGCCATGCCCGGCATCCCCGTTCCCTCCCCTTTCGTCGTGCGCAGAGCTTTCACCCGCACTGGAGGCTTGCCTTCGTTTCCGCTTAGCTCGAACCAGGCGCCAGGAAACGGCGACAGCCCGCGGCAATGGTCGTGCACCCGTTTCCAGGGCTGTCGCCAGTCGATCCGGGTTTCGGCGTTGCCGATTTTCGCCGCATAGGTAACCCCCGTCTCCGGCTGCGGCGTGAGCGTGAGCGAGCCGCGCTCCAGCGCCGCGAGCGCGCGAACCATCAGATCAGCGCCAAGCCGCGCAAGCTGATCATGCAGCTCGCCTGCGGTCATGTCGGGAGCGATCGCAACCGGCTCGGTCATCGCGATCGGGCCAGTGTCGAGCCCCTCATCCATGCGCATGACCATCACCGCGGTCTCGGTATCGCCTTCCATGATCGCCCGGTTGATCGGGGCGGCGCCGCGCCAGCGCGGCAAGGCCGAAGCGTGCAGATTGAAACAGCCGAGCGGCGGTGCATCGAGGATGGGCTTGGGCAGGATCAATCCATAGGCGACGACCACGGCAGCGTCGGCGCCATGGGCGCGGAATTCCGTCTGCACGTCGTCGCCCTTCAGGCTCGCGGGCGTGAGCACCGGTAATGCGAACTGACGCGCCTTCACCTCGACGGGGCTTTGCTGCGGCTCCATCCCCCGGCCGGCGGGCTTGGGCGCGCGCGTATAAACGGCGACGACCTCATGTCCGCGGCCGACGATCTCAACCAGCGTCGGAACGGCGAAGTCCGGCGTACCCATGAAGGCGAGGCGCAGCGGCATGGCTCGCTCAACCGCCCGTCAGGTCAGCGAGGGCGGAGCGTTCGCGAACGGGTTAATCACTTCGAACCCGAGCCCCGCGAAGTCCTCGACGTCGCGCGTGGCGAGCGCCAAGCCGTTAGCCACCGCGATCGCGGCGATCTGCGCATCGAGCGGCTTGATCATTCGTCCGAGCCTTTGACGGAGAGCGACGATTCGGCCGAACTCATGCGCCGCGCTCCGATCGAACGACAGAATGCGATCCACAAATATATCCTCCTCGATCTTCACGCACCATTTATCGAGGCGGGCGCGGCGCGCGCTGGATGGAAGGCGTTCTATCCCGAATCGAATTTCCGCCAGTACCGGGGTGCAGAGAAACAACGATTGCTGATCGGCTGCATCGAGCCAAGCGCGGATGCGCGGATCGGGTCGTGCGCGAAGCGGCTCCGAAACGATGTTGGTATCCAGAAGAATCATTCGAAGTCCGGCGGCGCGCTCAGTTCGCCTGGCACGTCGAACACGAGATCATCGCCGCGATCCTCCTCGCGCGCGAGTGTGAACAGACGTGTGCCAAGGCCGAGCTGCGCGCGCGGCCTCGCGGGCAATAGAGCTTGCCGCAGAAGAGCCTTGGCTTCTTCGGAGAGGCTGTGCCGATGTCGGCGAGCGCGCTCCTCAAGCTGGCGCTTCAGGCGACGATCAATGTTACGGATAAGCAGGTCGGTCATCCTGGCCTCGCTTTGATATCATCGATATCAATGTAATGCGGCATTGTCTACCGCATGACCGCCACCTTTTGAGGATGGTTGCCCGGCCGCCCGTCAGGCCGGTTCGGCCGCCCGCTTCGCCGCCTTGGTGAATTTCTTGACGATGCGGTCGCGCTTGAGCTTCGAAATGTGATCGATGAACAGGACGCCGTTCAGGTGGTCGATCTCGTGTTGGATGCAGGTGGCGAACAGGCCATCGGCCTCGCTTTCCTGGGCTTTCCCCGCAAGATCGAGGTAACGGACGATCACCCGCGCCGGCCGCTCGACGTCCTCATGGACGTCCGGGATCGACAGGCAGCCCTCCTCGTAAACCGACTTTTCGTCCGACGACCACACGACTTCCGGATTGATGAACACGCGCGGATTTTTCGCATCCTCTTTCTTGGATATGTCCATGGTGACCACGCGCTTTGCCACGCCGAGCTGGATCGCCGCGAGCCCGATGCCGGGAGCGTCGTACATCGTTTCGAACATGTCCTCGACCAGCCGCTTGAGCTCGGGGTCGATCTTATCCACCGGATCGGAAACGAGCCTTAGTCGCTTGTCAGGAAGCTTGATAATGTCGCGCACTGCCATGCCTGCGATGTAAGCAGAGAGGCCCGATGCGTCAAATGGTTCGCCCTGTGATTCATCCCGGCCGACCCAAAAACGAACCCAATCGGCTGCAAGCCTTGGGCTAAGGCTCCACCACCGATAGGGTTTGCATGACATCGACCCCCGAGCTCGCGCCCGCCGCCCGGCCTTCCTTCGTCAACACGCTTGCCGTCTATCTGCGCCCCCGGGTGTTGGTCGTCATGTTTCTCGGGTTTTCGTCGGGCCTGCCGCTGGCGCTGTCGGGCTCGACGCTGCTTGTGTGGATGCGCGAGACCGGGGTCGATCTCGGCACCATCGGCCTGTTTGCGCTGGTGGGGACGCCCTATACCCTGAAATTCATCTGGGCGCCCGTGGTCGACGCGCTCGATGTGCCGCTGCTGTCGCGCTGGCTCGGCCGGCGGCGCGGCTGGTTATTGCTCACGCAGTTCCTGCTGATCGCAGCAATCATCTTCCTCGGCGCTTGCGACCCCGCCACCACCCCAGTCCTGGTCGCATTCGGCGCCTTCCTGGTGGCGGCCGTCTCGGCGACCCAGGATATCGTCATCGACGCCTTCCGTGTGGAAAGCCTGCCCGACAACGAACAGGGGGCCGGGATGGCCTCTTACGTCGCCGCCTATCGGATCGGCACCCTCGCCTCGACTGCCGGCGCGCTGTTTCTGGTGACGGGGTTCGAGGGGCTCGGTCTGAGCAAGGGCGACGCCTGGGCGTGGGGCTATTACACCATGGCCATCCTGGTGGTGATCGGCATTTTCACGACGCTGATTGCCCGCGAACCAAAGAACGTCGCCGCAGCCGCCGAACCCCGGACCGGCAACCCATTGCAGCGGGTGGTGACCTCTGCGGTCGGCGCGTTTTCCGAGTTTCTCGCCCGCGACAGCGCGTTCGTCGTGCTCACCTTTGTCATCCTCTACAAGCTGTGCGACGCCTTCGCAGGGACGATGACCGCGCCCTTCGTGATCGATCTCGGGTTCACCCGCAACGACTACGCCGCGATCGTCAAGGGCGTGGGGCTCGCCGCAACCCTGATCGGCGGTTTTGCCGGCGGCGTCCTGTTCCGCGCTTTTCCGATTGCGACCAGCCTGTGGATCGGGGCGATCCTGCAGATGGTCTCGAATTTCGTGTTCACCTGGCAGGCCTATGTCGGCGTCAAGCTCTGGGCCCTCACCATCACGATCATCGTCGAGAATTTCACCGGCGCGATCGGCACGGTCGTGTTCGTCGCCTATCTGTCGGCGCTGTGCAAAAGTCCGCTGCATACGGCGACCCAATATGCGCTGCTCACGGCGCTCGCCGCAATCGGGCGCACTTATCTCTCCTCCAGCGCGGGCTTTCTTGCCGAGGCCGTCGGCTGGGGCAGGTTCTTCATGCTGAGCGCCGTGGTCGCGTTGCCTAGCCTCGTCCTGCTGGTCTGGCTGCAACGCAACAACCACTTCGCCTCGCTGGCGAAGCAAGAACAAGCGTTCGGCGACCTGGACTGACGCGCCAGGATCGATGTCGGCTCGAAAAGGAACGCCAATCGGCGCGCCAAGTCTTTCGCCGGTAGCGCGAAA
>JBAPYK010000290.1:0-4780 GCA_049284695.1 Rhodoplanes sp.
CAAAGAAAAAGGCGTGGCTGACGAAAACGTCAGACACGCCTTAGATGGCCGGCCGAGCACGGGGGGAGGGGGAATGGCGGCCGGTCAGTGGCGTAACGGGCTTTTCAGTGATTGGTTCCCGCTGGCCGCAAAAATTTTTTAAGATTGTGTTGATTTGCACACGCCTCCGCTCAGCCTGGTTGTGCATTTTCCGCACCGGCAGGGCCATCAAAAGGAAAGGGGAGCTTGCTGCAACGTTCCCATTTCGCACCGATCTGTTTCGCAATCGTCCCTGGATGCGTCTTTCTACAACTAGAACGCGAAGATGCGAGGCGCCGCGGTGGATTCCCTTATTGCCCGAAATCAACGTGGGTCTATGAACCAGAAGCCTATTGCCTGTCGCGCAAGCAACAACGGGATTGGAAGGGATGAGCGCTGCCCTCGACTGGCTCGCCTCGGCCGTTTGCGGGGGCAAGCCATGCACCGCGTCCGGCGCTCTTTATCTCCTGTTGGCGCGCGGGGCGGACATCGTCATTGCGCTCGATCTGTTCGTCATCCTGGTCGGCCTTCTATGGATTGCCCGACGACGCCCCGGCTGGCCAAGTCAGGATCGGGGTCTGGCATGGGCGTCCGGCGGCTTTTTGCTCCTGGTCGGGGCGGTCCATATCGCGAATGCGTTCGGTCCGCAGACGCCTTCATTTGGATGGGTGCTGCTAGCCAAAGTCGCTGCCGCCATCCTGGGAGGTGTGGTCGTCGTGCTTTTGTGGCGAGAGCTCGCGCAGAGCGCGGCAGCCGCCGCGGTCGGTTTCGCCGATCTGAACGAACCGGACCTGCGCGCATCGGCAGACCATCCGAAAACGCCGCAAGAACTTGCGGCGGCCCGGCCTGAACGCGAAGCGGCCCGGCTTGCGCTTGAGGCGCAGCTCGAAGAGCGGACGCGCGAGCTGGAGCTGGCGAAGGCGCGCCTCGAGACCGCGCTGCGCGGCGCTCACGTCCACGCTTTCTCCCAGGACCGGGAGCTGCGCTACACCTGGGCCTACAATCCCGATAACGCTGACGCGGCGGCGGAGATGATCGGCCGGACCGATAACGACATCCTGCCGGCGGAGGTCAGAGACGCGGTCATCGCCGTCAAGCGGCGCGTGCTCGCGACCGGTCGACCGGAGACCTGCGAGGCATGTTCGGTCGATGCGCGCGGGCAGGCGCATTACTCCTACCATATTGCGCCGTCGCGCGGACGTGACGGCGCCGTCGACGGAATCACCGGCGTCGCCATCGACATTTCGCGGATTCGCTCGCTGGAGAGCGAACAGCGGCGGCTCGCCGACGAATTGCGCGGCGCTCTCCAATGCTACGAGATCGCGCTCCGCGGTTCGCATGTGACTCTCTTTACCCAGGATCGCGACCTGCGCTTCACCTCGATCAGCAATCCGCTGTTCGGACGTGAGGTCGAGGAGATTGTCGGCCGCACCAGCGCCGATATCCTGCCCGCGGAAAGTCGCGATCAGTTCAGCGCGCTGATGCGCTCATCGCTGGCGAGCGGCCACGGCCAGGACGGCGAAGTCAGCGTGAAGGAGGCCGACAAGACGCGCTGGTATGATCTCCATGTCGAGCCGTTGCCTGACGAGAAAGGCAACATTATCGGCGTTACGTGCGCGCTGTTCGACATTACCGATCGCAAGACCAGCGAGGGTCATCTTCGCCTGCTGATGCGCGAGTTGACCCATCGTTCGAAAAACCTCCTCGCGGTAATTCAATCGATGGCGCGCCAAACCGCGCGGCACGCCGGCACGATCGATTCCTTTCTCGAAACCTTTGGCGACCGGCTGCAGGCGCTCGCCACGTCGCATGATCTGCTGGTGCAGGAAGGATGGTATGGGGCTTCGCTGCAGGATCTTACGCGCCGGCAGCTCGCGAAGTATCTCGACGGAGCCGGCAATCGCGTCACCTTGTCCGGACCCGCCATTCATCTCAAGCCCGCCGCCGCCCAGAGTTTCGGCCTCGCGCTGCATGAGCTTGCGATGAACGCCGAGCGCTTCGGCGCGCTATCGGTGCCGCAAGGACGCGTTGAAGTCGTTTGGCGCAAACTCCCGTCGTCGGAAACCGTGGCGAACAACGGCGCGGAAAAAGAGGGCGTGGAAATCGTGTGGGCCGAACATGGCGGCCCCGACGTGACGGCGCCGAGCCGCCGCGGCTTCGGCAGCCTGGTCGTGGAAAAGAACCTGTCGCGCGCGCTCGACGCCGATGTGGCGTTAACCTTTGAACCGACCGGCGTGCGCTGCCGGATGCTCATCCCTGCGACGCATCTTCTCGGCGGGCGCTGATCCGCCCCCCGCGCCGGTCGAAAAACCGATCGGCCCCGGCGACGCCGTACGGAACCAAATCCTTAAGAATGCGTTATCGCGGTGGATCGTCAGGGGGACGGTCCATGGCACGGGGCCATCAATCAGCAAAAATCGGACGACTCCGATGTTCAAGCTGAAATCTCTATTGGTTATCGGCATTTCCGCGTTCGTCGCCGGAGCGGCCGTGAGCTTTTCGGGGGACCTGAGCGCGCGTTTTGTCGGCGTCGCCGACGCATCGGCGGGCGCCAAAGCCGCGGTCACGTCGGTCGACCGTACACGAAAAAGTGATCGCCTGACGGCGGCGCAGACGGCGCGCGGCGAAGCGCGCACGATTTCCGCGGTCGAGGTGGTCGGCGTTCGCGACGCAGCCATCATCTATCGCGACCGCGATGGGCGCGTGCTGTATCAATCCGATCCGCTGAGCAATGCGACGCTGGTGATGAAGGGCGTCGTGCTTCCGGAAGTCACGGTGCGCGATACGGCGGGCAGCGCCGTGCGTCCGGTCACGAACGATGCGCCGAAGGCGAATCCGACGGTCGACTCGCGCGATCAGCGCAAGCCCGTTGGCGTCGCTCCGCAGAGCAACGAGCGGCGGCCGCGCATCCCGGAAGGCTGCGACGCGGCGGCAAGCCCGATTGCAGCGCCGCAGCTCTCGCACATCCTGAGCAAGTGCCTGGTCTGATCGTACGCGGTGGCTAGACTCGCTGCGCTTCATTAGAGGGCATCGCGCGCAAGATCGAAACTCAGCAACGAGCCGATTCGCAAATGGCCGGGTTTTCGCCCGGCCATTTTGTTTGTTATCCAACTTTCTTTACTCTAACTGCGATGTTTAATGGCGATTTGTTGCCGCAATTGCGCCTGCTTTCATGGCAACTTCGGCTTATTCATCAATACTTTCCGCGGAACTTTTCCGCGCCTCCCACGTTGTTTGATCGGCAACGCTATGCCGAGGGGAAAATAACGGGGGGTCTGCCATGACTCGCAAAACGAAGCTTTCTCTCGCAGTCAGCGCTGCATTGGCGTTCGCGTCGATCGGCTTGGCCAGCGCGCCGAGCAAGGCCGACCCGCTGTTCTGGGCATCGCCCGGAGTGAGCGCGTCGTCGCCCGTCGACCGTTATGTGCGTGATGACCGGATGCGCGAAGAGCAGCCGGCCGCCGTGTCTGCGCGTTTCCGCCGTCAGGTGGTCAACTACCCCAGCAACGAAGCGCCCGGCACAATCATCATCGATACGCCCAACACCTATCTCTATTACGTGCTCGGCGGCGGCAAGGCGATCCGCTATGGGATCGGCGTCGGTCGCCAAGGCTTCACCTGGTCCGGCGTTCAACATATCACCCGGATGAACGAGTGGCCGGACTGGACGCCGCCGCCGGAAATGATCGCGCGCCAACCCTATCTGCCGCGTTTCGTGGCGGGCGGCCCCGGCAACCCGATGGGAGCGCGCGCGCTTTATCTCGGCGACACGATCTACCGTATCCACGGCACCAATGACCCGACGACGATCGGACAGCGCGTGTCGAGCGGCTGCATCCGCCTCGCCAACGCCGACGTGATCGACCTCTATGGACGCGCGAAGATGGGCGGCAAGGTCATCGTGTTGCCGATGAGCGGCCGCCGGACCGCAAGTGCGCCTTCGGCTGGCAGCGCCAACTGAGTTGCTGAGCGATGGGCTCGCAGAGCGGCTCCGCCTCGGTCCGGCGGGGCCGCTTTGCTTTTAGCGAACAGCGGCAAGCGTCGGGCAACCGTTAGCCATGGTAAAAAGATCGGCGACGAGAAGCGCTGTCCACGCATTTCGATTGGTGCTGCTCGCGGTTTTTGTTTTCGCCTTCGTGCCGAGTCCGGCACTGGCGCAATGGGCTTGGACCTCCGGCTCATCGTCCGGCAATTGGCCGTTCGGCAGCGGCGCCTGGTCCTCTTCCCCGCCTGAGCCGCAGGCGGTCGCGCCGGCGCGGCGCGGAGCACCGCCTTTGGCCTATTCCGATCCGAACGCCGCGCAGCGGTTCTCGCCGGCAACTGCAACGACCCCGATGCAAATTCCGCCGGCGGAGCCGACCACGGCCTACTGCGTGCGGCTGTGCGACGGGCGCTTTTTCCCGCTCAGCCGGGCGAGCGCAAACGTGACGCCGGCGAAGCTCTGCAGCGCGCTGTGCCCGGCGAGCCGCACCAAGGTGTACGAAGGCACAAATATCGAGGAGGCGACCGCGGAAGACGGCGCGAGCTATGAGCGGCTTTCGACGGCGTTCCTGTTCCGCAAGGAGCTGGTCGCGAGCTGCACCTGCAACGGCAAGACCCCGTTCGGGCTCGCCAAGATCGACATCAGCAAAGACCCGACGCTGCAAGCGGGCGACATCGTGGCGACGGCCGACGGGCTGAAAGTGTTCAACGGCAGGACCGGCAGACGGCACAAGGCGGCGAGTTTCGTTCCGCTCAAGAAATCGCCGCTCGTGTCCAAGGC
>JBAPYK010000291.1:0-3304 GCA_049284695.1 Rhodoplanes sp.
ATCTTGACCGTCGACCGCAAGGCCATCGATCTGAGACGTCAGAGCGAGACCGAGGCGTGGATGGCGCAAGAGCGACCGCACGCGGTGTTCGTCGCCGCCGCAAAGGTCGGCGGCATTCTCGCCAACGCGACACGCCCGGCGGAATTCCTGTACGACAATCTAATGATCGAAGCGAACCTCGTCGAAGCTGGTACAGGGGTCGAAAAGCTGGTTTTTCTCGGCTCGTCATGCATCTATCCAAAGCTCGCGCCGCAGCCGCTCCGCGAGGAGTCGCTTCTGACCGGTGCACTCGAACCGACGAACGAATGGTATGCAATCGCCAAGATCGCTGGCATCAAGCTGGCGCAGGCCTATCGCGAGCAGTACGGCTGCGATTTCATCTCCGTTATGCCGACCAATCTTTACGGTCCCGGCGACAATTTCGACCTCAACACGGGTCATGTCTTGCCGGCGCTGATGCGCAAAGCACATAATGCTAAGCTTCAGGGTGACCGCGAGATCGTAGTTTGGGGCACCGGCGCGCCGCGGCGGGAATTTCTTCACGTCGATGATTGCGCGGACGCCATCATTCATCTCGCGAAGACCTATTCTGGAAACGCGCATATCAATATCGGCTCGGGCGAGGACATCACGATTCTTGGCCTGGCGAAAATCATCTGCGACGTCGTCGGTTTTCGCGGCACGATCGCACACGATCTGAGCAAGCCCGATGGTATGCCGTGCAAGCTGATGGACTCCACCAAGCTCCGCAACTTCGGTTGGCGGCCGCGCCTCGGGCTGAAGGAAGGCATCGCTGCCGTCTATAATTGGTTTCTCGAACACGAACTCGCGAACGCGCCGCCAATCTCCGGACTAGCGGCGTCCGGGCCGGCCTGTGCGCCGATGGAGACCGTCGATCGCTCCGATGAGCGAGCGTCCGGCCGTTGAACCGCCGGCCGCGATTGGCGAACTATCACAGGGTTTGATGCTTCACCGGTCGGCGCCAGGGGATTCAGCTCACAGCATGGACGACACCGGGGATATTACGGCGCAGCGACTGCGAGAATTGGAAGCCCGGATCTCGAAGCTGGAAGCGAACGTGAAGACTCTGGCCGCGGCCTATTCGCTAGCGCGCCATGGGACACGCCGGATATGGTTGCGACCGCCGCTCTGGACGTTCGAGCAGCACGCGCCGCGACCCTTACGAATTGATGCGGATTACGCCAGAGAACAGGCGCCCGCTGACACGCCGTCGATCGGGATCGTGACGCCGAGCCTCAACGGCGGCCGCTTCCTCGCAGCCACCGTCGACAGCGTCCTGACACAGAACTATCCGTCGCTCCGATATCACGTGCAGGACGGCGGCTCGACCGACAGCAGCTGCGAATTATTGCGATCCTACGGTGCGCGCCTGACGTGGCGAAGCGAGCCCGACAGCGGACAGGCCCAGGCGATCAACCGGGCCTTCGCCGAGATTGGCGATTGCGACATCATGGCCTATCTCAACAGCGACGACATGTTGCTGAGCGGCACGCTCGCCTATGTGGCGAACGTATTTCGGGCCCGACCGGATGTCGATCTGGTTTACGGCCATCGCATATTTGTGGATCAGGACGGAGCGGAGATCGGGCGAGCGGTATTGCCGGCCCACGACGCGGCGGCGCTGTGCTGGGCGGACTACGTGCCCCAGGAGACGTTATTCTGGCGCCGTCGGGTCTGGCAGGCGGTTGGTCCCCTCGACGAAAGTTTCCACTATGCGCTTGATTGGGATTTTATCCTTCGTGCCCAGGCCGCCCACTTCAAGTTCGCGCGCTTGCCCAGGTTTCTCGCGTGCTTCCGTGTTCACGACAAGCAAAAAACTGCGGCGCTCTACGATGTCGGACGCGAAGAGATGATGCGGCTACGTGTCCATCATCTCGGATATGCCCCAAACCATAGACAGATCATGCGGGCGATAGCGCCTTATCTGGCGCGTCAGTTCGTTTTTCATTGGGCTTACCGTTTCGGGATCCTACGGTTTTGAGACACGGGCTTTCGGCGCCAGACGGCGGCCAGATGGAGACGAAAGCCGTATGCGTTTTCGATGTTGCACTGATGCTGCAAACAGTCTGACATGGAATTCTCGATCATCATCCCGTTGGATTTCCATCGATCGCGGGCGCTCGATTGTATCCGTGGCTGGGTCGAGACCCAGCGCATGCCGGCCGAAGACTTCGAGCTGATCTGCCTGTTGCCGAGCGACGACCCGGACAGGCTGGGCGATTTGATCCGGCCGTTGTTGCGCCCGCACGACCGGCTAGAGCGCTGCGAAGGCCATCACGATATGGACCTTTGCGCCCACGGCGCTGCGATAGCGCGCGGGACCTGCCTGTTCTTCACCGAGTCCCACGTCTGGCCCGAGCATGATGTCCTCCTCGCGTCGAAACAGGTGTTCGACGACCATCCGGACTGGGCCGCCTTCTCCTGCCGAACCGCGCGTGTAGCTTTGAACCCGCTGGCGCAGTTGGAGGCCGATCTCTACGAGCACGACATCGATCAGGCGATGAACGCCCATCCCTGGCGCAAGATTCTCGATCAATGCTTCGTGACCAGGAGCGATGCCTACCGTGCAACAGGGGGCTTCGATCCCGAGCTTGGTCACTTCGCCGAATGGGCTCTCGCCGCGCGGTACTACGAGTGCGGCCTGACGGTCGGATATGCTCCGCATATCACACTTTGCCACTTCTATTCGGGCGTTATCAGTGAGTGGCGCAGGTTCACTTACTCATTCGTCGAAGGCGAGATGGGGTTTTACGCGCGGGGAGGCGATCGCGACCGCATCATGCAGGACGACACGCCTCCTGAGTGGACCCAGCGAGGCAATTGGAATCGTTCGTTTGCGCGCTCCCTGGCGACCTGCGTGTGCAAGTCGCTTCGAGGATGGCCCGCGCGTTTCGGATCGCTGGCATGGCTGCCTGCCATTGTGCGGTGGTCGACCGTGGCCGCCTGCGGCGTCGCCTGCTCGCAGCGCGCCGCGGACATCATGGTGGCGGGGCGACGCGCGGAATTATTCGCCGCCAACATAATCGCCTCACAGGCGAAGCTCGCCGGCTATTACGACCGGTTTGTTCGGGCGCTCATCCACGCGCGAAGGCTGCGGGAGCTGACGCGACTGGTCGCATTGGAACGCGCGCCGGCCGTCGCCGAATTCGCGCCCGACGATCACCGGCTCGGGGCCATTGCGGCCGGTTTCCATCTGGTCGAGACGTTTCGCGGAACGCCGATGCGCTGGTCCGAACCCGCGGCCGTGGTGGCGCTAGCGGTCACGCGCACAAGCCGCAGCATC
>JBAPYK010000292.1:0-8022 GCA_049284695.1 Rhodoplanes sp.
GTCCCGATCCATGTGCCCTGTAGCGGGATCGCCGCGCGCGGCTCGTGCACGACCGCGACGCGCACGAGGTTCTGATTTCCGATCATGCCGCTCGACGGGTCGAAGTCGACCCAGCCGGGCCCGGGAACGTAGACCTGGACCCACGCATGGGTGTTTCCGCCGCTGACACCCTCGTCGTCATCATCGTCGTCGGCAAGATGCGCATATCCGGATACGAACCGCGCGGCGATTCCAAACGAGCGCATCGCCGCGATCATGAGCACCGCCAAGTCGCGACAGCTCCCGCTCCCGAGCTTCAGAGTCCGGATCGGATCCTGGGTACCCTTCTCGTGCCGCGCGACGTGCTTGAAGGTCCGTCTGATGGTCTGCGTCATGTCGACGAGAAGCTTGTGGGTGTCGGCCGATCCGTCCTCGCGGAGGAAACCGGCGGCCCAGCGATCGACACTGGGGTGCGGCGACAGCGGCGCTATGAAGCGTGCCAGACCGGGTCGATCTTCCGCCGCATAGGCAAACGGATGGGTCCGGGCAAAATCCTCGATATCGGCTGCCCGGAAGCGAGCCGGCGTGTGGTCGACATGAATGGTGCTTTTGAAGCGAAGCTCCGAGGCCCGATCCGCGAAACGGGCGGCTGCGACATGATTGCCGAAGATATCCTGCGTCCAGGTCAGTTGGGTCGGCTCGGGCGTGATTTCCAGCTCGGATTCGAGCACCTTCTGGTCGTTGTCGTCGCGCGGACGCAGCATCATGCGGTGCTCGCCGAACGCGACCGGTTGCTTATAGTGATAGGTTGTGACGTGCCTGATGGTGAGAATCGGCATTGCGGCCCCCACAATGATTCGCGTTCCAATTATATGCATTTTTCGCGCCAGAACAGTGCACGTCCCTCTCTGCACTGTCGCTGGTTCCACGAGCGTGAGCGCCAATGAACGAGTTTCGGGATAGCCTGTTGGCGGCTGACGAGCCGGCGCCGGTCACGGTGCATAACGAAAACGGTCCGTCGCCGTTCCTGATCGTCGCCGATCACGCGGGCAACTTCATGCCGCGCGCGCTCGGTCGGCTCGGCCTTCCGGAAAGCGAATGCGAGGCCCACATCGCCTGGGACATCGGCATCGCCGCGGTTTCCGGCCTCGTGGCGGACGCGCTCGACGCCACCCTGGTGCGGCAGAACTATTCGCGTCTTATCATCGACTGCAATCGCTCGCCGGGCTCGGAGACGTCGATCCCGGAAATTAGCGAGCTCATATCGGTACCGGGAAACATCGGATTGAGCGAAGGCCAGAAGGCCGCGCGCGTGCGCGAGATTTTCAGGCCCTACCATGATCGGATCGAAACCGAGCTCGACCGCAGACGCCGAGCCGGCCGGCCAGCGGCATTGATCGCGATGCACAGCTTTACGCCGGTCTTTATGGGCGCGGCGCGGCCCTGGCACGTCGGCGTGCTGTACAATCGCGATCCGCGTTTCGCCCATCTCCTCATGGCGCTGCTGAAACGGGAAGAGGGGCTCGTCGTCGGCGACAACGAGCCGTACAGCGTGACCGATGCGTCAGATTACACCATCCCGGTGCACGGTGAGCGACGCGACCTGCATCACGTTGCGATCGAAGTCCGCCAGGATCTGATCGCCGACGATAAGGGGCAGCAGGCGTGGGGTCGGCTGCTCGCGCGCTTGCTGCCGCACGCGTATCAGGAGCTGGTGGCAGTCGAGGCACTCAGGCCTGCGTGACATCCACATGGATCGCGACCGCAGCGCCGCACATGGCCGGACGAGATGTCAGTTCCGGGTCATGAGCGCCGTTTTCACGGCTTCCGCGATGAGTCCGGTTCTCCCCCGAAACCCACCGTGAAAGCGACATCGCAGATGGTTGGCCTCGTGCCGCTAAACCGACACTGTGCGGTGGTGTCATCCATCCGAGGAGGCGCAGGCGCGGTCATTGTCGTGCCTTTAGTCTGGGGTTTAGTCTGGGGAAGTTGCCGATGTGTGGGCTGCGACACGGTGTTCGTTGTCGCTGACCCCGGCGATAGGTCCCGTAAATCCGCGCTAGGCTCCTCAACCAGAGACTCGCGCATAGCTCCCTGCGTCACGCTGTGGAACTCTGAGCGACTTGGGCCGTTTTCTCAACCAAGCCAGTTCTCCACCTTCAGGCCGCGGATACGCCTAAACTCGTCGGTGTTGGCCGTCACAATCGTGGCGCCCGTCGCATATGCGTGGGCTGCGATCAGCAGGTCATTGGCGCCAATAAGCTTTCCGGCCGCTTCCAGTTCCGAACGGATTCCGCCGTAATCGGTATCGGCGGGCGTATCGAAGGGAAGCACGTCGATTTCGCCGAGCAAGTCTTCGACAGCCTTGAGGAGCCGTTTCGAACCGCTCTTCGCACATCCGTAACGCAGTTCGGCCGCCACGATGATGCTGGTGCAGATCTTATCCTCGCCCACTTTGGCGATCCGTTTCGCAGCTCTGCCCTGCGGGTTTCTGATCAGCTCGGAAATGATGTTCGTGTCCAACATGTAGCGAGTCAAAGCGCGTTCTCCGGCGCCGGTATCGGATCGTCGATCTCGGGAAAACTTTCTTCGAGCGGCTTCATTGTTTCTAGCAAAGCGACGAGGCCGCGCTTACGCACCGGCTGAATCACAAGACGATCGCCGTCCCGATGCATGATCGCCTCGTCGCCCGGCAGTTCGAACTCGACTGGAATACGGACCGCTTGATTGCGACCATTGCGGAATAATCTGACGTGCCGCTGCTCAGGCATGAGTTCTCCTAGGCAGATGCTAAAGTCATATGCCACGAAGAGCTCGATTACAAGAGGGTTTTTAACCGGATCCAGCCATCCACCCATGTAGTTGACGCTGAACAGGCGGCCCTGGTAGCCGAAGTAGCCGGATAGATGACCGTCATTCCACAGCATGAGCACGCCTCGCTCGGCCGTCTCGGACTGCCCGCGCCAGGTAAAGCCGCCCGGGGAGAGGACCGTCAGTTGCGAGCGAGAAAGGGTAATGTCCTTGCCCTCGGGCAGCCGCAGCACGAGCGTGGCATAGCGATCCCGGGCGCCTGTCCGTCCGTCGTGCCGGTGGCCTTCAGGAAGCTGACATTCACCGTCTCGGGAGCTCTCGTGATCCTGTCCACAACGGCCTGCTGGGCAGGTGTGAGGTCGACCCGATCCCTCCCGCTGAGTATCCGGTCCTGAGCCAGCGCCCGGCAGTGATATCGCCGAAAGCGCGAGCAGAGCAGCGGCAAACCGCGGTGGGACATTCGACGATGTCACGACCGACTCCTACCCAATGGCAGTGGCGCGTGTCTTCGGCCCCGCTGTCGGCCGAACGGCATCTCCGCCATGTAGACAGCCAAGGCCCAGCAAGGTGGTGCGAACTGCGTCATCGATCGGGGTGTGCGGTTCGGTGCCCAGGAAGGCCACGAGCTTCGCATTGTCAAGCCGGACCGGCTGCTGCCACAGGTAGCGCAGCTCCAGCATCTCCCGCAGCACCGTCACGAAGGGGCTGGCCAGATATGCCAGCGCCCACGGAAACCGGCGGATCTGAGGATGCGGCTTGCCGACGACACGCTGAATGGCTCGCGCCATCTCGATGCCGGGCTCCAGCCAATGCCCGCCGAAGTGGAACACGTCGAAATCGGCAAGCTCGGGCTCGCGATCGAGCAGTTGGACAACGGCTTCCGCGACGTCCGGCAAATAGGCCCAGGCATGGCCGGCATCCGGCCTTCCCGGATAGGTGATGGACTGTATTGGCCTTCGTGGCTTGATCAGCCCCTGGGCAAACCAACTGTTGCCTGTCCGCGGCCCGAAGAAGTCACCGGCGCGCACGATTAGCGTCCGCACACCGTCTGCGCTCACGCTCTCGAGGCGCCGCTCCATCTCGACCCTGATCTTGCCCTTCCGCGTCGTCGGGTTCTGCGGAGACCGTTCGCGGAGCACGGGAAACGCGTCCGGCCCGAAGTTGTAGACCGTGCCGGGAAAGACGATGCGGGCGCCAGAAGACTTGGCCGCCGCAATTGAGCTCTCCAGCATTGGCAAGGCGAGGCCGCGCCAGTTCCGGTAGCCGGGCGGATTGACGCCATGCACGATGACGTCCGCGCCCTCAGCCGCGGCAATGACCTGGTCCCTTTGCATGGCATCGCCGGAAACCCATTCAATGCCGTTTGCCTCTGCATTGTTACGCTGATCGTGCGGCCGGCGGTGCAGCGCCCGTACGCGCCAGCCGCCGCACAGAAGCGCCCGCGCGACCTCACCGCCGACGCCGCCTGTGGCGCCCAGCACGAGGGCAGTTCGAGTCTTGCTCATTGGCTGTCTCCATTGTCGGATTTCATGCCGGCAATCTGGTGGCTCCTGGCGATCAAGCAAATTGTGGAAACGCGAATATCCGCTATACATTTCCGCATGGCCGAGACCATTGAACCAGGCTGGGAGCTCTACCGGTCTTTCCTTGCCACCCTTCAGGCCGGAAGCCTCTCCGGCGCCGCCCGCACGCTCAAACTCACGCAGCCCACGATCGGCCGCCATATCGCCGCACTGGAGACGGCCCTCGGCGCTGCCCTGTTCACGCGCTCGCAACACGGCCTGCAACCAACTGAGGCCGCCCTCGAACTCAAGCCACATGCGGAGGCGATGGCCGCTTCGGCGGCCGCCCTCATTCGCACCGCGTCCGGCGCTTCGCACGAAGTGCGAGGCACCGTGCGCCTCAGCGCCAGCGAGGTCATCAGCGTGGAAGTGCTGCCGCCCATGCTCGCACGCCTGCGCGCGCGGCACCCGCTGCTGGCCGTCGAACTCGTAGTCTCCAACCAGGTGCGCGACCTCTTGCGACGGGATGTCGATCTGGCCGTCCGTAATGTGCGGCCTACGCAGACAGCGCTCGTCGCCAGGAAAGTCGGCGAGGTCACCCTTGGGATGCACGCCCATCGCCGCTATCTCGAAACCCACGGCACACCGCGAACCCTCAACGACCTGCGCGGCCATGCGCTGATCGGGTATGACCAGGAGACACCTGTCGTACGGTCCCTCTTGGCCAAAGGCATGCCAGCCTGGCGTGACTTGTTCGCGCTCCGCACCGACAGCGATCTCGCGCACCTGGCCGCGATCCGTGCCGGATACGGCATCGGAGTATGCCAAGTGCCGATCGGCCGCCGTGACGAACTCATTCGCGTGGTGCCTAAGCACTTCGCGTTCGACCTCGAGGTCTGGCTCGTCATGCACGGAAACCTGCGGACGAGCATGCGCATGCGCGCGGCATTCGACCATCTGGGGGCTGAGCTGGGGGCCTATGCAAGCGGCCGGCGGTCTCCATGACCGAGCGCGGAGAGCGCTCATAATGAGGCGCCGACTCGGCAGATCGCAGAAAACTCTGCGGCGGACGGCGGCGTCGTCGTCGCGTGCATGCTGGAGGGACAGGGCAATTACGGGTTTGACGCCAGCCGCAATGAATATGTCGATCTGGTCGAGGCCGGCATTATCGATCCGACGAAAGTGCTGCGTATTGCGCTTGAGAATGCGGTGTCCGTCGCAAGCGTGCTGCTGCTCACCGAAGCGACCATGACGGAGATACCCGAGACTAACAAGCAACGCCCGTCCGAACCGGACATGGCGATGTGAGCGCAGGGACCATTTCTTGCTCCTGAGGTCGGGGCAAGTTTTGACGTGAATCAACGTGCCGGTTTGTCACTCGATCGATTGTCATGCGCAGGCGATGACTAAGGACCGTGATCGAGATCGCAGAGAGCGCTTCGCCTCTTTCGAACGCCACGGTCAACTAAGGGTCTGGGCTGTTGGCGCTTTGGAGGAGCGATCGAGCGCCCATCCGATTGGATACGTTTTCTGCGAAATCTCAGGGGCAGACATGGAAACGCCCGTCGAAATCGATTTCCAAGGCATGCACGGGACTGAGGCGGTCCACGAGTCGATCGAGGCGCATGTCGGCAAGCTGGAACAGCGCTACGGCCGCGTAACCGCCTGCCGCGTCGTGGTCAAAGGTCCTGGCGCTCACCATCGGACCGGGCTCTACGAGATCAACATCCGGCTCGCGCTTCCCGACGGGCGTGAAGTCAATATCGCCCGTACGCCGAAGGCGGATGAGCGCTATTCGGACTTGCCGTTCGCCATCAACGATACGTTCCGGCGCGCGCGGCGGCGGTTGCAGGACCATGTTCGCCGCATGCAGGGGCAGGTGAAACAACACGAGGGTCAGCCCATAGGTGCGGTGACGCGGCTCGATCCGTCGGGCGAGTTCGGCTTTATCGAATCGACCGATGGCCGGGAGATCTACTTCCACCGCAATAGCGTGCTCGATCCCGGGTTTTCGCGTTTGGCGGTCGGGACGCGCGTGTCGTTCGCCGAGGAGATGGGCGAGAAGGGGCCGCAGGCGAGCTCCGTCAAGCTGCTGGGCAAGCACCGGATGCGCGCATGAACGGCTCGGCCGTATCCACGGGGGCCGTGTCCGGATGGGAGCATTTTCCGCATGGCGCCGATATCGGAGTGCGCGGCTGGGGCAGGACGCCTGCGGAGGCGTTCGAACAGGCGGCGCATGCGCTGACCGCCATCGTCACGCATGCGGATGTGCAGCCCTCGGCCGCAGTGGAGGTACGATGCGAGGCGCCTGACATGGAGCTTCTCTTCGTGGAGTGGCTTAACGCGATTATCTATGAGATGGCGGTTCACGCTATGCTGTTCAGCCGGTTTATCGTCTGGATCGACGGCGGCCAGCTCATCGGCAAGCTCTGGGGCGAACCGGTCGACGTCGAGCGGCACGCACCAGCCTGCGAGCCGAAAGGCGCGACCTATACGGCGTTGAATGTTTCGGAAACGGCCGATGGCCAATGGTCGGCCGCTTGTGTCGTGGACGTATAGCATTTTCCGCAAACCCCGCCTCGAGACTTGATTCGAGAGTGGGTGCCGGTCGGCGCAGGAATGCGATGAGTCGAGACCCGAGAACGACGCGAGCGGTTTCCGAGCCAAAATGAAACGGAATTCGCCTTGACGGAGATCAGTCATGGACCCTGCGCGTTTCACCCGCGTCGATCCCACCACTTGGCGGCTCAAGCCGCGCGGCGCGATGCGCGTGCCGGTCGTCATCTATGCCGATGAGGCTTTGATCGAGGATATGGACGACAAGGTCCTCGAGGAGTTCCGCAACGACCTTGCCGTGATGTGCGTTAGCTAAAACTTAATCTGACAGAGGTGTCTTGTTCCCCACGGCGAATCGCAAGCCGAGGCGGGGCGCGGAGCGGTCGGGGTGGCGAAGCGCCCCGCCTTGGCGCATTGGAGGACACCATGACGACCGAACAGAAGATCATCCGCGCGAAGGTTGGACTGCTTGAGCTTGCCAAACAGCTCGGCAATGTCAGCCAAGCCTGCAAGATGATGGGCTATTCGCGCGACAGCTTCTATCGCTTCAAGGAACTCTACGACAAAGGCGGCGAGCTGGCGTTGCAGGAGATCAGTCGCAAGAAGCCCGTGCTGAAGAACCGTGTGCCGCAGGAGATTGAGGACGCCATCGTCGCCCTTGCCGTCGAACAGCCGGCCTTCGGGCAGGTCCGCGTCGCTAACGAACTGAAGAAACGCGGGCTGACCGTGTCGCCTGCCGGCGTGCGCTGCGTGTGGCAGCGCCACGACCTGGAGACCATGACCAAGCGGCTCAAGGCGCTGGAGGCCAAGAGCGCCCAGGACGGCCTGGTGCTGACCGAGGCGCAGGTGGTCGCGCTGGAAAAGGCCAAGACCGAAAAGGAGGCGCATGGCGAGTTCGAGAGCGAGCATCCGGGTTACTGCGGCGCCCAGGACACGTTCTATGTCGGCCACCTCAAGGGGGTTGGGCGGGTCTACCAGCAGACCTTCATTGATACCTACGCCAAGGTCGCTTTCGCTAAGCTCTACGATCGCAAGACGCCGATCACTGCCGCCGATCTTCTCAACGACCGCGTGATCCCGTTCTTCGACAGCCGTGAGGTGAAGCTCCTGCGCATGCTGACTGACCGCGGCAGCGAGTATTGCGGCAACCCGGAGCGGCATGAATACGAGCTCT
>JBAPYK010000293.1:0-10414 GCA_049284695.1 Rhodoplanes sp.
CCCGTCTGCTCCACCTGCTTCAGGGTGCGGCGTATTTCTCCATCGGTAAGGCTCGGCACTGGGCTCTCCCGTGGGCTCTCGGGTGGGGTCGCCAGACGGGTAGTGGGGGTCGGCGACTGGGGTCAAAAGGGCGACTGATCCCCCTTTATACCGACCCCAATATGCCATGGCATCCGAGTCTACGACAAGCCAGAAAATTAAGGTGATTCAATGAGTAGGTGCGTGATCGAGTGTGATCGAGAAGGGTCAAGTGGGATGGTTGTGCACGAGGATGATGGCGGTGGCGCTCAGCTCGAGCGCCCGCTTCACCACTTCGCGCGGGTAGACCGGCGTATGGTCGACGGTGCCGACCTGCTGAAGCTCGTCGGCGATGAGCTGATTGCGCTTGTCGAGGAATAGAATGCGGAACTGCTCCTTGTCGGCGAACGCCATCGCGGTGCGGCAATAATCGAGCACGGTCGACCAGGAAGACAGCACCGGCCGGCGCTTCACCTCGCCGCGGGCGAGCCGGTTGGCGGCCGCTTGCACGATCTTGATCTCGGTGATCGCCGCCTCTCCGAGCCCCGGCACCTCGGCAAGCCTTTGCGGCGACGCAGCGATCGTCTCGGCGAAGGAGCCGAACTTGGCGATCAGCGCCTTGGCGAGCGGCTTTACGTCGCGCCGCGGCAGGGCACGAAACAGCAGGAGCTCCAGCAGCTCGTAGTCGGTCACGGCATCGCTGCCGGCTTCGCGAAAGCGCGCGCGCAGCCGCTCGCGATGGCCATGATAATGCGGGGCCGCGTCGGACAGGCCGGCGCCGCTCCGCTCGTCGTCCCAGCTCCGACCGTGCGCCATGATGCCCGTGTCGCATGCGAGGCGGTCGCGCTCGCCAGCGCCAGCATGACCAAATCGCCGCACCGTTGGCAATCGCCAAGCGCGGTTTGTCAAACGGAGCCAAAGGGCGGCTTGTCGAGACCCGTCGGGGACAGCGTGAACACTTCAACCCCGGTGGGGGTCACGCCGACCGTGTGCTCGAACTGCGCCGACAGGGAGCGGTCGCGGGTGACCGCGGTCCAGCCGTCGGACAGCACCTTCACATGCGGCCGGCCCAGATTGATCATCGGCTCGACGGTGAACAGCATGCCGGGCTTGAGCACGATGCCTTCGCCCGGCCGGCCGACATGCACGATGTTCGGCTCGTCATGGAACAGGCGACCGACGCCGTGCCCGCAGAAGTCGCGCACCACGCTCATATTGTGCTGTTCGACGAAATTCTCGATCGCCGCGCCGATATCCCCCGCCGTGCCGCCGGGACGGATCGCGGCGATGCCGCGCATCATCGCGTCGAAGGTGACGTCGATCAGCCGTTCCGCCCGCCGCGGGATGGGGCCGACGGCGTACATGCGGCTCGAATCGCCGTGCCAGCCGTCGACGATGAGGGTCACGTCGATGTTGACGATGTCGCCTTCCTTGAGCGGCTTGTCGTTGGGAATGCCGTGACAGACCACGTGATTGACCGAGGTGCAGGTCGACTTGGTGTAGCCGCGATACATCAGCGTCGCCGGAAACGCGCCGTGATCCATCGCGAACTCGAATACGAGGTGGTCGATCCGGTTGGTCGGCACGCCGGGCTTAACCTCGGGCACCAGCATGTCCAGGCACTCGGCGACCAGCCGGCCGGCGCGCCGCATCGCAGCGAAGGCCTCGGCGTCGTAGATTTTGATTTGCCCGGTCTTGCGCAGCGGGGCGACCGCCGCATCGATATAGGTCATGAAGGTGTGTGCCTCGTGCGTCCTCGTCGAATGTAGGCAATTGCGCCCTCAAATCAATCGCGACCGCCAGTCAAGCCGCCGGCAAAGCCCGCGCCCGGGCGCAGTGCGCCAGGCCGCCGGCGACGGCACGTGCGGCTCGGGGTCATGCCCGTCACGAGGGTGAGCCGGCCTGGTCCGTCAGGGGAACGCGGTCCGCAACAACGATTTGCTCGCACGAGACGGCGCATCGATAGGCGATCGCTTCGACTCCTGCCGCCAGCGCGCGGTCGAACGCCTGCCCATAACGCGGGTCGATGTCGCGGGCGAGCGTGAGCCTCTCGGCGGACGCAATCTGGATCAGAAACAGCATCACGGCGCGATGGCCCGCCGCGGCCATCGCGCAAAGCTCGTCGAGATGCCGCGCGCCGCGCGCCGTCACCGCATCGGGAAACTCGGCAAGTCCCGGACGCCGCATCAGGGTCACGGCCTTGACCTCCACATAGCAAGGCCGCCGGCCGGGTTCTTCCAGGAGAAAGTCGATCCGCGATTTCGTTCCATATTTCACCTCCCGCCGCGCGGTCGCGTAGCCGGCAAGCTCGGCAATCGCGCCGCTGGCAAGGGCCTCGGCGGCGAGGGTGTTCGCATGCGCCGTATTGACGACCACCAGTTCGGGGCCGGCCCCGAGTTCGACCTCGACCAACTCCCACGAAAACGCGAGTTTGCGCGCTGGGTTGGCCGAACGCGACAGCCAGACGGTGGCGCCGGGCACGGCGAGCCCGGGCATCGCACCGGGGTTGGCCACGTGCACGGTCTCCCCCGATCCGTCCGTCAGCGCCACGTCGGCGAGAAAGCGCTTGTAGCGACGGATCAAGGTCGCGCGCATCAGCGGGCCCGAGTAGCGCATGGCTGCTTGATAGCTCCAATCGCCGGCAAGAGCACAAAGGCGAGCCAGGCGTGCGGCTCAGATGGCGATTTTTCCTCCCAGCTCGTCCTCGATATGGATACGGATGATGTCGTCGAACGAGGATTCCGCCGTGAATCCCAGGGCGAGCGCCCGCCTCGGATCAAACCGGTGCGGCCAGCCGCCGACGATGCGGGCGACCAGCGGATCGGCCGCCCGCCGAATCAGCGCCACCGCCCTGTCGCCGGCGACGCGCCGCAGCGCCTCGATCTGCTCGGCCACCGTGCAGCATACCCCCGGCATGGTCAGGTTGATGCGCAGCCCGAGCTGTTCCGGGCGCAACGCCGCTGCTTGGAGAAGAAAGCCGACCGCGGCGCGGGGGCTCGCATGGGTGTGCAGCACACTGTCGGGGACCGGCAGGATCGCCTCCTGTCCCACCAGCGGCTCGCGGATAATGGAGGAGAAGAAGGCGGACGCGGCTTTGTTCGGCGGGGCTGGCCGCACGCAGATCGCCGGCAGGCGCAAACCGACGCCATCGAGAAAGCCGCGGCGGCTGTAGTCGGCGAGCATGTGCTCGCTCATCGCCTTCTGCGTGCCGTAGGACGTGTGCGGGGTGAGGTGGAAGTCGTCGCCGATCACGTCGGGGAAAGGGCCGCCGAACACCGCAGCCGAAGAGGTGAACACGACTTTCGGACGATAGTCGTCGCCCGTCTTGCGGATCGCATCGAGCAGCGCACGCGTGCCGTCAAAATTGACCCGCCAGCCCTTGTCGAAATCGAGTTCGGCTTCCGCCGAGACGATGCCGGCAATGTGGAAGATGACATCGGGCCGCGCGGCGACGAGCGCCTCCGCAGCACCCGGGGCGGCCAAGTCGAGGGGTACGAGCGCAACATCACCGGCGAATCGGGGCGGCCGGCTCGGCATAACGATGTCGGTCAGCGTGAGTTTCGTAATGGCTGCGCCGTTGAGCGCGCCGTCGCGGCCGAGCCGTTCGGCGAGCTTGCGGCCAATCATGCCGGCGGCGCCGGTGATGAGAATCTGCATGATCGCCCCCGTGTCTGGAAAGCCGCGGCGATGATCGTGCTTACAGCACGATCAGTCCGGCTTCGCCCTCTTCGGTGCCGAAGGCAAGGCGTGTCCCCGTCTTATTCCAGGCAAGCGCCGTCACCGCGCCGCCGCCCGGATGCTTCGCCACGAGTTCGGCGCCGTCATCAAGGCGGATCAGCAAGGCCATGCCGTTCTCGTAGCCCGTCGCCGCGACCGCCTCTTTCGGATGGCAGGCGACGGCGCAGACCCGCTGATTGGTCGGCGCGAGCAGGCGCGGGCCTTTGCCCATCGGCCCATCCTTGCCGCGGAACGGCCAGAGTACAAGGTGATCGGCGCCGGAAGTCGCGAGCTCCTCGCCGTCCGCGCTCCAATCCATCGCGTGCACCTTGGCGGCGTATCCGGTCATGCGCATATGCTTGCCGTCGGCGAGCCGCCAGCCGTGCAGCGCCGGCTCCTGCATCGCGCTGACGAGGAAGCGTCCGTTCGGGCTGATCGTCACGCCGGCATGATAGCCCTTCCATTCGAGCATCTCCGGCGCGGCCTGCGCATTGGGAAACCACAGCGTGACGCCGTTGTAGTGGGCGATCGCGAGCCGCAAACCCTTCGGCGCGAACGCAAGCCCGCCGACGGTGGAGGCAACGGCAAGGCTGCGCTCTTCGCCCTTGCGCGACCGCACGAAGGTTTCCTTGCCGGCGGACCATGCAATTGCGCCGCTCGGGCCCACGGCGACATGATCGATCCAGCGGTGTTTTGCATCCGCGGCGACGAGGCTGATCCCGCCGTGCGCGTCCGTCGCCATGACACGGCCGTCGTCGCCTCCGGTGATCACCTGCGCGCCATCGGACGCCGCGCACAGGATGGCGCCGCCATGCGCCGGCAGGCGCTCTTCCTGGCAGCTGTCCGAGATCAGCAGCACGGCGTCCTCACCGAGCACGAAGGCCGCGGCGTCGCGCAGGAAAGCTGCGGCGACAACCGGCGCACCCGCCGCAACGGTACGGGTGCGCTCGGTCAGCGATGGCGCGTCAGAACGGGTATCGGTCACGGTGCGACGCAGTCGGCAAAGCCTTGGCGGATCGCCTCCTCCGGCAATTCGCGCCCGATGAAGACGATGCGGCTTTCGCGGCGCTCGTCCTCGCGCCAAGGCCGCTGATGATCGCCATCGAGAATCATGTGGACGCCCTGGAACACGAACCGCTCGGGATCGTCCTTGAAGGACAGAATCCCTTTTGAGCGGAGAATCTTCGGCCCTTCCTCGGCGACGAGCTTCTGGATCCAGGCAAAGAACCGGTCGGGATCGAGCGGCGTGTCGGTCCTGAGCGCCAGCGCCTGAATGTCCTCGTCATGATAGTGCGGCAGCGATGCCCCGCGGTGCTCCCGCGCATGCGTATGCTCGTCGTGTCCGTTCTCGTGCGGGTGGTCGTGGTCATGCTCGTGACCGCGCTCATGGTCATGATCATCGTCGTGGTTATGGTCATGATCATGGTCGTGCGCATCCTCGGCGGCATCGAGGAACTTGGGCTCGAGATCGAGGATGCGGTCGAGGTCGAAAGCTTTGCGGTCGAGCACGCGACCGATCGGCACCCCGCAGCGTTCGGTGCGATGGACGTCCGCGTAAGGGTTGATGGCGCGCACATGCGCCTCGACGTCCAGCAGCTCCGCTTCACTGACGAGGTCGGTCTTGTTGATCAGGATGACGTCGGCGAACGCGATCTGGTTCTTGGCTTCGGGCGAATCCTGCAAACGGTCGCGCAGCCATCGGGCGTCGGCGACCGTCACCACGGCGTCGAGCCTGGTCCGCCGGCCGACATCGGCGTCGACGAAGAAGGTCTGCGCCACCGGGGCGGGATCGGCAAGCCCCGTGGTTTCGACGATGATGGCGTCGAACTTGCCCTTGCGCCGCATCAGGCCGTCGATGATGCGGATCAAGTCGCCGCGCACCGTGCAGCAAACGCAACCATTGTTCATTTCGAATACTTCCTCGTCCGCGTTGACGACGAGGTCGCTGTCGATGCCGATTTCGCCGAATTCATTGACGATGACGGCGAACCTGTGCCCGTGCGGCTCCGACAGGATGCGGTTGAGCAGGGTGGTCTTGCCGGCGCCGAGGTAGCCGGTCAGGACGGTGACGGGGATCTTGTCGCTCATGGTGCTACGCTGCGCTCCGTTCCGCCCCTTATATAAGCGCACGCTGCGTTCGAAGGAATCACTCCTCATTGATGAAGCATCATCACACTTTTCGACCGGGGTCGGGAAGACGCTAACGTGCGTCGTTCTCGGGCGCGGGCGGTGGCTACCTATGGACTCGGGACGGCCTTGCTGAGCTCGGCTTCCGGAGTAACGGCCCACCATCACCCGAGCCTATCATTCGCACCTGCGCGCAGCGTATGATGCGGCATGGGGCCGCGACAGCAACTCAGCATGTTTGCCGATGCGATCAACCGCCTGACCGCTGCGGTCGGGCGCGGCGCAGCCTGGTGCGTCTTGTTCATCACATTGGTGCAGGTCGCCGTCGTGCTTTTGCGTTACGCGCTCGGGCTCGGCTCGATCTGGCTACAAGAATCGATCATCTACGGGCATGCGACGCTGTTCATGCTGGCGGCGGCCTGGACGCTACAGGTCGACCGGCATGTGCGGGTCGATGTTTTCTATGGGGAGGCCGCGCCGCATCGCAAAGCCCTGGTGGATGCGTTCGGCGCGGTGGTCTTTCTGTTTCCATTCTGCATTGTGCTGTTGTGGTTTTCGCTCCCCTATGTCGCGCGATCCTACGCCATTCTCGAGCGTTCGCGCGAAACGAGCGGGCTACCCCTGGTGTTCGTGCTGAAGTCGTTGATCCCGCTGTTCGCCATTCTCCTCGCCGTGCAGGGACTCGCACAGCTCATCCGGTCCGTCCTCGTGCTCGCCGGTACGCGCGGGGACGGCGCGGAGCGCTGAGGGACGATGGAATCGGCCGAACCGCTCGCTATTCTGATGGTGATCGCCGTCGTGGCGATGCTGATGATCGGCTATCCCGTCGCGCTGACGCTTGCCGGCGTTTCACTGATTTTCGCCGCGCTCGGGGACTTTGCCGGTGTGATGCATTTCACGCTGCTCGGCGCGCTGCCGCAGCGCATTTTCGGGGTGATGACCAACGAGGTGCTGCTCGCCATCCCGCTATTCGTATTCATGGGCGTGATGCTCGAGCGCTCGCGCATCGCCGAGGAACTGCTGGAAACCATGGGCCGGCTGTTCGGCTCACTGACCGGCGGGCTTGCGATTTCCGCGACCCTGGTCGGGACGCTGCTCGCCGCCGCAAAAGGGGTCGCGGGGGCGACCACGGTCACCATGGGGCTGATCACGCTGCCCGCTATGATGCGCCACGGCTACGATCCGCGGCTTGCCGCGGGCACCGTCGCCGCCACCGCGACGCTTGCCCAGATCATGCCGCCGGCGACCGTGCTGGTGCTGCTCGCCGACCAGGTCAACATCGCCTTCCAGTCGGCGCAGCTCGCCGCCGGCAAGTTCTCGCCCGACTCGGTGTCGATCGGCGATCTGTTCGCCGGCGCTATCATCCCGGCGTTGCTGCTGGTGTCGCTCTATCTCCTGTTCCAGATTGCGGTCGCCATTCTCCGCCCCAAGGCTTGCCCGGCGGTGCCGCCAGACGCTGGGGCGCAGGGTCCGGCGGCGTTGCGCCTGCTCGAAGCGCTGGTTGCGCCCATCCTGTTGATCGTGGTGGTGCTCGGCTCGATCCTCGCGGGCCTCGCCACCCCGACCGAAGCGGCGGCGGTCGGCGCTTTCGGCGCGATCCTGCTGACCGCATACAAGACGGAGCGCTCTTGGTCGGCGCTCCTCGCGACAGGCGCGATCATCCTTATTCTCGCAGCGCGCGCCTTCGTCGATTTACGCATCGGGCACGCGGAAGGCGTCTTCGGCCGGCTCGCGCTTGCCATCGCCGCGGTGCTGTTCGCCTTGCTTGCTTACGGCGCGGCGCGCGCGGTCGGCGCGGTCGCCCGCAGCGGCATCCTCCGCGAGGCGCTGGCGGCGACCACGCATATCACGACGATGATTTTCACCATCCTGATCGGGGCGACGCTGTTCAGTCTCGTGTTTCGCGGCCTCGGCGGCGACGACATGGTGCAGCGGGCGCTCGCTCACCTGCCGGGCGGCGCGGCGGGGGCGGTGGTGATGGTGATGCTGGCGATGTTCCTGCTGGGCTTCGTGATGGACGCCTTCGAGATCATCTTCGTGGTCGTGCCGATCGTCGCGCCGGCGCTGCTGATGATGCCGGGAATCGATCCGATATGGCTTGGCGTCATGATGGCGATGAACCTGCAGACGTCCTACATCCACCCGCCGCTCGGCCCCACTTTGTTCTTTCTGCGCGGGGTCGCGCCGCCCGAGATCACCACCCTGCATATCTACGTCGGCGCGATCCCGTTTGTGCTGATCCAACTGTTCGCACTGGTGCTCCTGTGGGTTCTGCCACAACTCGCGACGACGCTGCCCGCGGCGCTCTACGCGAAGTGATCATTGAAAATCCGAACGTTTTGTCGTTCCCTTAGTGGCGAGCCACGCGCCTCCGCGCGGGCTGCTCCCGCCGTGCGCGGAGGAAAGCAAAGAAGTCATTGCTGGCATGGTCATGTTCGGGTACCTGATGGCGCGATGGCCGACCGAGTTGGGTTGAGGAACAAAGGAGGAACTCTCCGGTCTTCGACCCAGACGACGCGGCGGCCATCGAGTAGGTAAGCAGTCATGACCTTCCTGCGGTAAACCCGCTCCCAGCGATAGACAAACCGGTAGACGAATTCGAGGAGCGCTCCGTCCCGTTTTCAACAACGGGACCCTTCGGAGAGAAACGATGAGTCACAAGCGAACGATTGTCGACGGAAACGAAGCTGCCGCCTCGGTGGCCTACAGGCTCAGCGAAGTGGTTGCGATCTATCCGATCACGCCGTCGTCTCCGATGGGCGAATGGGCCGACCAGTGGATGGCGGAGGGCGCCAAGAACATCTGGGGCACCGTGCCCGACGTGATCGAAATGCAAAGCGAGGGCGGCGCCGCGGGCGCATTGCACGGCGCTTTGCAAGGCGGTGCGCTGGCGACGACCTTCACGGCCTCCCAGGGCCTGCTGTTGATGATTCCCAACATGTACAAAATCGCCGGCGAACTGACGTCGGCGGTCATTCACGTGGCGGCGCGCACGCTCGCGACGCACGCGCTCTCGATCTTCGGCGACCACAGCGACGTGATGGCGACCCGGCAGACCGGATTTGCGCTGCTCGCCGGCAATTCGGTTCAGGAAGCGCACGACTTGGCGCTGATCGCCCAGGCCGCGACGCTGGAAGCGCGGGTGCCGTTCCTGCATTTCTTCGACGGGTTCCGCACCTCGCACGAGGTCAACCTGATCAGCGAGCTGAGCGACGACGATCTGCGCGCTTTGATCGACGACGAATTGGTGCGGGGGCATCGCGAGCGCGCAATGTCGCCGGATCGGCCGATCCTGCGCGGAACGGCGCAGAATCCGGACGTGTTCTTCCAAGCGCGCGAAGCGATCAATCCATTCTACCGGGCCTGTCCGACCATCGTGCAGAACGTGATGGACAAGTTCGCGCAGCGGATCGGCCGCTCGTACCACCTGTTCGACTATTACGGCGCTCCGGATGCCGAGCGCGTCGTGATCCTGATGGGCTCCGGCGTCGGCGCCGCGGAAGAGACGGTCGAGGCCCTGCAGGCGCGCGGCGAAAAAGTCGGCGTGCTGAAGGTCCGGCTGTTCCGGCCGTTTGATGTCGATAGCTTTCTTGCGGCGCTCCCCAAGACGGTCAAGTCGATCGCCGTGCTCGACCGCACCAAGGAGCCGGGCGCGATCGGCGAGCCGCTCTATCAAGACGTTCTGTCGGTCTATGCCGAACGCATCTCCAGCGGTGTAGCGACCACCATGCCGCGCATCATCGGCGGACGCTATGGCCTATCGTCGAAGGAATTCACCCCGGCGATGGTCAAGGCGGTGTTCGACGAGCTCGCCAAGTCGGAGCCGAAGAACCATTTCACCGTCGGCATCAATGACGACGTTTCGCATACCAGCCTCGCCGTCGATCCCGATTTCTCGACCGAAGACCCGCGCACGGTGCGGGCGCTGTTCTACGGGCTCGGCTCGGACGGAACGGTCGGGGCGAACAAGAACTCGATCAAGATCATCGGCAAGGGGACGGACAGCTGGGTTCAGGGCTATTTCGTCTACGACTCGAAGAAGGCGGGGTCGGTCACCGTTTCGCATTTGCGCTTCGGGCCCAACCCGATCCGATCGACCTATCTGATCAGCAAGGCGAATTTCGTCGCCTGCCACCAATTCCAGTTCCTCAATCGCGTCGACATGTTGTCGGCGGCGGAAGAGGGCGCGACTTTCCTGCTCAACGTGCCGCACGGCCCCAACGAAGTCTGGGACCATCTGCCGCGCGAGGTGCAGGACGGGATCATTCGCAAGAAGCTGAAGGTCTACGTGATCGACGGCTACGCCGCGGCGCGCGAAGCCGGCATGGGCAGCCGCATCAACACCATCATGCAGACTTGTTTCTTCGCCATCAGCGGCGTGCTTCCGCGCGATGAGGCGATCAAGCAGATTAAGAAGGCGATCGAGGACACCTACGGCAAGCGCGGCGCGGCTGCGGTGCAGAAGAACTTTGCCGCCGTCGACACGACGCTGGCGCGGCTGCACGAGGTGAGGGTGCCGGACCAGGTGACCAGCGACTTCGAAATGCTGCCG
>JBAPYK010000294.1:0-1809 GCA_049284695.1 Rhodoplanes sp.
GGATAGCCGGTCGATCTTGTAGACGACGACCACGTCGACGCGATTCGCTTCAATATCGGCGAGCAGACGCTGTAGTGCCGGCCGTTCCAAAGTTCCGCCAGAAAAACCGCCATCATCGTAACGGTCGGGAACGAGCAGCCACCCTTCGGCCTTCTGGCTGGCGATATAGGCCTCGCATGCCTCGCGTTGCGCGTCGAGGCTGTTGAACTCCATGTCGAGGCCTTCCTCGCTCGATTTGCGAGTGTAGACCGCGCAGCGGAGCTTGCGGACGACCGGCTTTTTCATGAGCGGCCTCGCTGATTCTTGAGCGAACGTGGGGGCGGAGCGCCGTTATCGAGGTTGCCCCCGCCGGTTTCCCCAGCCCCCGTTCCCGAACCCGGCGTGCACCTTTCGTTATGCACCGGGCTCTCCCGTGCCGGATACGCGTAGTCGGGCATCCGCATCTTGAGCAGGTCGTGACGCCCAACCTTCAGGTCGGCGACGATCGCGACGGGGCGTTTATCGACCCATCGGTATCGGGCACGGCCTGGGAGGCGCCGCCAGTAACGGCGACGGATCACGAGGCGGGGCGTCTTAGGATACTTCTTGCGCAGCCAGCGCCGCAGGCGGTCCCACACGTAGTGATCAATGCGTGTGAACACCTGCTTGGCGCCGTAGCAGTGCTGGTAGAAGCGTCCCCAACCGAGCAAGACCGGATTGAGGGCATCAATGACCTCCTGGAAGGAGAGCCGGGTGTGCCCCCGTGTCGTGTACTGCTTGATGTGGTAGCGGAAGTCCTTGACCCGCGCCGCGGGGATTTCGATGCGGGGCCAATAGCCCCATCTGTCGTCCCAACGAAGGCGGACACGATGGCCGAGGAACTCAAATCCCTCGGTGAGCGAAGTGACGTGCGTCTTCTCCGGCGAGAGCGTGAGTTTCATCTCGTTGTGGAGAAAGGCGGCAAGTTCTTCTTTCTCGCCACGGGCCTGTTCCTCGGTCCCGTTGACGAGCACCACAAAATCGTCGGCATATCGAATGGGTAGGAACACCGGTCGTCCCGCCTTGCGCTCGTAGTGGCGGAATTTGCGGATCGCATCGCCGGGGCGGGCATACGGCTTGCCGTCGCGAGTGAGGCGAGGCGAGACATATTTAGCGTATCGTCCCTCGATGCCGGCCAGCGTGATGTTGGCGAGCAAAGGAGAGAGGACGCCACCCTGCGGGGTGCCGGCCTTGGTGCGCACGAGCGCGCCTTCGGACAGAACCCCCACCTTGAGGAATGTTCTGACGAGTCGCGTCACCCGCCTGTCCGCGACACGCCGGCGAAGGCATGTCATGACATAGTGGTGATCGATGTTGTCGAAGGAAGACACGACAGACTACCCATCTCCGCGATATCCCGGATCAGGTAACGGTAATCCGCAAGCGCCATGCGTTCGAGGGCAGGACGCTGCCGGTGATCAGCAGAATCAAGCGGCGCGGCGTGTTGCTCGTGCTGGTCATCCTGCCGAACGGCAGCCGATCACTCATACCAGCCGCGTGGACCGACTGGTGCAATGCCGACGTATCGCCGAGCGATCACGATATCGACCACATATCCTCTATCGGCAAGCTCGATGATTTGCTCCAACTGCGCAAGGTCATCGACGCTCTCCTGAGCCGGCATGTTGAGTCGGCGCCACACATGGAGAGCAGCCATGCAGCTAAACTTGGCGTTCCTAACCGTTCCAGAGCCGCCGTCGAGCCCTGCTCCGACCAGCCCGCCGGCCACCTGGGAGCAACTCGACGAGGCGGCCCGGATCGCCGCGCTCGGCGTGCTGGCGCGCATCATCG
>JBAPYK010000295.1:0-14370 GCA_049284695.1 Rhodoplanes sp.
GTTTACGGCACAAACACTTGCGTCCACCGATGATCGCCCGTGCTCCCCGTGACTGCTGGCGCCCCGTCTCCAGCCCGAAGCCGAGCTTGGACGCTCAAGTCCGCGCCTGAAAATTCCATAGCCTCTCGCGCCGCGGCCTGCGTTCAATCCAACGGAGTTTCTGCATCGGCTTCGCGATACAGAAACTCTTTATTCGTTATGCGCACATCAGAATTATGTGCAGGTCCCTTGCACCGCGGGGTGTAGAAGGCGGCAGCGCAGGCAGGGACCTCACCATAATCAAAGGTTCTGGAGGAACTGCAGCAGCTGATCGGGCGGTCGGTATCGAAGCGGCTTGATGGCCGGCGACTGCAGCTTGCTCAGCGCACGTTCCTTCATGGCCAGATCGGCTTCGACGTAGATATGGGTAGTCGCCGTGCTCTCGTGGCCAAGCCACAACGCAATGACGGTGATATCGACGCCGGATTTGAGGAGATGCATCGCTGTAGTGTGCCGGAAGGTGTGAGGCGAAATGGTTCGTGTCTTGAGCTGCGGTTGCGTTTCTGCCGCGAGGCGAATCGCGAGGTCCAACCGTTGCCGTACATTTGACCGTGTCATTTGCGTTCCCTCGCGGTTGGGAAAGAGAGGTGCATCCGCAGGAATGCTACCGAGGCGCCGTTTCCAAGCACGAAGAAGCGTGACCGTTGAGCGCCAGAGGGGAACCGTCCGATGCTTTCGACCTTTGCCCAGGATGTGAACGCTCGGCGAGCTATCCAGGATCGCGTCCTTGGCGCGGATGTTGATCACCTCTGAGACGCGCGCTCCGGTATTGTAGAGCATCGCAAAAAGAACGCGATCTCGTTGCCCGGCCCAGCTTTCCGCATCTGGAGCTTCCAGGATGGCCTGCATCTCGTCGCGGGTCAGGAACCCAAGCATTGGCCGGTCGAACCGCTTCGTCGGTACGGCCATGGTCTGCTGGATAATGTGGAGCGCCGAGACATCGTGGTGGGCGGCATACTTCAGGAATGATCGAACGGCCGCCAAGCGGGCGTTGCGGCTCCGAACTCCGTTGTTCCGCACCTGCTCGATGTGGTCGAGGAAGGCGAGCACGAGGTTGGCATTGAGGTCCGTCAGCTGAAGGCTCGTCGGCGATTTGCCGGTGGTCTGCTCAGCGAACGTCAATAACAAGCGGAAAGTATCTCTGTACGCGGCAACTGTGCGGGGACTCAGCGCTCTCTGTTGCACGAGATGTTCAGCGAAGAAGCCCTGCACGAGCTTTGAGAAGGAGGGGGCGAGAATGGCGTCAGGCATCGCCAGCCTCCTTCGTTTCGGAGGCGTATCGCTCAAACCGATCGCCGGCTGCCGCCATCAAATCTGGAACGCCGGTCAGGTACCAGTAGGTGTGCGCAACCCCGGCATGTCCGACATAGGTCGCGAGCGCGATCATCGCATGGTCGATATCTGCGCCGTCTCGTTGCCAGAGCTTGACCCGTTTGCAAATAAACGTATGCCGAAGATCGTGGATACGGGGCGCGGCGTGGTCGCCGCGGGCGATCCAGCCGAGAGCCGTGCGTAATTGTTGAAAGACGCCGTGCACGGTCGATTTAGCCAAACTTGTGCCCAGCCGAGTTACAAAGAAATGATCTGTCGCCGCACTGCCGAAGCGGTGATCACGTTGCTGCCGATACTGCGCGAGCGCCGCCGCTGCCGTCAGGTGCAGAGGCACATGCCGAGATTTGCGGAACTTCGTCTTCCTGATCGTCAGCCTGCTTTGGGCAGAATCGAAGTCGATGCAGCGCAGATTTAAGGCTTCGGAAAGACGTAATCCGGTCGCTGCGATCAATCCGAACAGAGTCTGATAGGTCACCGGTCGCAAGCTACCTGCTGGTGGCAGCTTTCCTGCCGCCAGCAGGAGTTCGGCAACCTCATCATCGGTGTAGATGTGAGGTGTGAGACGACGGTGTCCCCGACCGAACAGGTCAGCGCTGGGGATTGCCGTGCCCGGGTCGTCCTGCGCGCAGAACTTGGCGAAAGGGCGAATTATCTCCAATCGCCGCGCCCAAGTTATCGGCGTAGCCCGGGTGGCTTGCCCCTGCGCCCAATCGACAATGAGTTGCAGGGTCAATGGCCCTTTGTGACCGGCATCGTCTGCGAAGCGCGCGAATGTCAATAGTCTCGAACCGGCGATACCAAGGGCGTGGCCTAGCCGGCGGCGCTCGTCGAGATAGTCCTGCACACGGAGCTGCATGGCGTTCACCGTCGTCATGGCCGGCTCCCGGGCCAAGGCAAGGCCACTGCAGTCAGCCGGGTCATGTCGACCTTCGTGTAGATCGCCGTGGTGTCGAGATTCCGGTGCCGCAAGATGTCCGCGATCTCTTTCAACGGAGTGCCTGCCGCAAGAAGCCTGCTGGCCGCACTGTGTCGGAGGATGTGGACACGCGAATGCGCCCAACCACATCGCCGGAACGCGGCAATGATGATCTTGCGCACCACGCCAGGTCCGATCGGGTCGTCATACGGTGCGACATGACGAACAAACACTGCTCGGTTGGCCGTAACCGGCCGTTCCTTGCTCAGGTAGGCTGCGATCGCGCGACCGGTTTCCGGCGGCAGCGGCAATACGTCCGTGCGGCGGGACTTGTTGCCGGCGAGGCGGATGATGCCGCCACGCCAATCAATGTCTTCGAGACACAGCCGTGCCACCTCATTGGCCCGCAGACCAAGATCCGTGAGGCAACGAGCCATGGCGTAGGCGCGCTTGCCGGACGGGGCCGATTGATCGAACGACCGGAGAAACCGAACGATGTCGATCTCCGACAGCACGCTAGGCAGCGTGGCAAGGCGCCAGTTGGCGACCGACGGAACGGCAAAGGCAAGATGCTGTATCGGGTCGCCTAGCAAAGCGCGGAAGTGAATGTAACTCCGCAACGACCCGGCGATCAGATTCCGGCTGCCCGCGCTCCAGGTCGGAAACCCCGCGATCATGAACCGACGAAGGTCGGCAGGCTTGATCTGCTGAGCGACAATCGGTCCTGTACCAAACAGCTCGGCCAAGAATCGTCTGACAACGCGCACCCGCTGGCGGCGCGTACTTGCTGCCAGCCCCTTCACCTGCATCATGAAGAGATCGAACCGACGAAGTTCCTGGCCGATATGGCCCGTCTGATCGGGCGCCAGTGCTTGGTCATCCTCCCCCCGTACCACGTTCAGAAAGAGCGTCAGGGCAGATCGATTATCAAGATGAACACGTCGAACAGGACGCGGACACGTGCATCGCGGCAGGTGTTCATTGAGAAAGCGGGCAATTGCCGCTTCGTCAATCCGCGTCGGCGAGTCACCGATGCTGGTGGCCCAGCGCGCAAAGTGCGTCACGCAGCTCAGGTAAATGTGCCTGGTCTGTGACGCGTACCGTCGTTCTTCGAGGTATGTCCGATATCTGGCTGCGAGCGATTCCAGCACACTCTCGTTCAACCCCACCCGTAGCTTGGCATGCATGGCGTCCATCCCCTTGATGCAAGAGCACGCCAGTGGGATCGCCGAGTATTATGAGCATCGCCAGCAGAACGTCGCTTCGCATGAAGTAAGCAAGTCAATGCGTTGTGGACAACCAATCACGCCGACCTGCGCATAATCCTGATGTGCGCATAAGAAGCGTTATGCTCATCTGAGCATAACGCGTCGAGCTACACTTATGCCGAGGCGTGTTGGAGCGAGACGCTGCCCGACTGGATTGGTGCGCACGTCAACGCGTTCGACTTCTTCGGCGGTGTGCCAAAGGCTACGGTCTACGATTATGTGCCCGGGCACATAATCGGGCTTATGTGCCGCGCAGTGTTATGTGGCCGTGTGCCGCTAGAGTATTCTGTGGAGATGCTTGGATCGTAGCGGAGGGAACATAATCGGGGGGGCGCCGGGAGCGCACCATCGTTCCGTTTTTTTGGAACGGAGGTTGCCATGTTGGAGAGCTACTTCATCCGGCCAGAGACGGTCGATCGCATTCGGGAATCCTGGATCGGCAGTTTGATCGAGGGATACGTCAGGTGGCTGACCGAGCACAATTATGCGGCGCGGAACGTACTTCGAAGGGTGCCGATCCTCGTCCGCTTCGGTGCATTCGCGGCCGGTCAGGGAGCCAACCGCTGGGACGAGTTGCCCGCTCATGTTGAGGCGTTCATAGCGGCTTGGCTGCAATCGCGTAACGGATACCCGAGCCCGGCAACTCGGCGGAAGGCAGGAAGCGACGTCCGCAATGCAATTGAGCAAATGCTTCGACTCGCACTGCCAAGTCACGTCATCGGCAGTCATCGACCGCACGCGCTCAGCCCATTTGTCAGGCAAGCGCCGGGATTTTTCGCTTATCTGCAGGACGAACGCGGCTTGCGCGAAGCATCAATCCGGCATTACGGCCATTTCCTGCGACGGTTCGAATCCTATCTCGACCGGATCGGCTGTGAAGATCTTGGCGCCCTCTCGCCACCGATTATTGGCGCCTTTGTGATCGAGTCCGCTGGCGCCTTCGGGCGGACCGCGATGATCGGCCTGTGCAGCGCATTGCGCGTGTTCCTCCGCTATGTCCGCCGTGAAGGCATCATTGCACGCGATCTCAGTCGCAGCATTGAGCCACCACAGGTATATCGTCTGGCCGACCTGCCGCGGTCAATCGGCTGGGATGAAGTCCGACGGATGCTGGAAGCCGTCGACCGCCGCACCCCGGTTGGGCGCCGCGACTACGCCATCCTGCTTTTGCTCATAACCTATGGCTTGCGAGCGCGGGAAGTTGCACACCTGACGCTCGACGACGTCGATTGGAAGCGAGAGCGGTTGCATGTGCGCGAGCGCAAGGCTGATCATGTCGCGGTCTACCCGCTGTCGCCTGTGGTCGGCGAGGCGGTGCTCGCTTATCTACAAAGTGGCCGCCCCAAGGTTGCTGATCGGCATCTGTTTTTCCGTCACCTCGCGCCACACCGACCTCTCACTTTTGAGGCCGTGTCAAGCCGCGCCAGCCATTATCTTCACAAGGCCGGTGTGCCGGTGCGTCGCGCCGGCTCGCACACGCTCCGGCACGCCTGCGTGCAGCGGCTTGTTGATGCCGGCTTCCCGCTCAAGACGATCGGCGACTATGTCGGTCATCGATCCGCATCCTCGACCGAGATCTACGCCAAGGTCGCCGTCGAGACCTTGCGCGACGTCGCCCTGGGTGACGGGGAGGCGCTGCCATGAGGTGCGCGCGCATCAACTTCCATAGTCCGCTTGCCGAGCCGATCCGCCGCTTCATTGCTCACAAGCGCGCTCTGAATCGCCGCTTCGACACGGAGGAGCGAGCCCTCTGCCTGGTTGACCGCTATCTCGTTATGCAGGGCATCAATGATATCGCAAGCGTGACGCCGGCGGTCATCGACGCGTTCCTAGCAGGGCGCCCGCGAGCGCGCCCACGCAGCTACAATCACCTGCTCGGGGTGCTGCGGCGATTGTTCGACTGGATGGTCGATCAGGAGATGCTCGACCATTCACCGGTACAGCTGCGACCCCGTCGCGAGACGATGCGACGAATCCCATACCTGTTCGATCTGCCGCATGCCCGCCGGCTGCTCGATGTCGCTGCAGCACTCCCCGACAACAACAACGCGCGACACCGCGGCGCGACCTACGCGATGACCTTCGCACTGCTCTATGGCCTCGGGCTGCGCGTCGGCGAGGTTGCGCGGCTCACCCGGGCGGACGTCGATCTCGGCCGTCGATTGCTCGTGATCCGCGAGACAAAGTTCGCAAAATCCCGCCTCGTGCCCTTCGGTCCGCGCATGGCCGAACGGCTCACTGCTTATCTTGGTGTCAAGGAGGGCCGGTTTGGAGTGCTGCCACTCGCGGCGCCGGTATTCTCGTTTACCGCGGGCCGCGCCATACATCCCGGCACCATCAGCCAGACCTTCCATGCACTCGTGCCGCACCTCGGGCTGGTCATCCCGGCAGGTGTCGCGCCGCCGCGTGTGCACGACCTGCGGCACAGCTTCGCTGTCGGCACCCTACTGCGCTGGTACCGAGACGGCACCGACCCAACATCGCGGTTGCTGCATCTATCCACCTTTCTCGGCCACGTCGACCCCGCCTCCACGGCCGTTTATCTGACCATCACGGCCGACCTATTGCAGGTAGCCGGCGAACGCTTCGCACGTTTCGTCGCGCCGCTCTCGACGGGAGCCGCGCCGTGACCGCGCTCGGCCCTGTCGTCTACGCATTCTTCGAGCGGCATCTGAAGGCAGAGAAGGGACTGAGCCCGTCGTCGGTCAGGAGCTACCGCGACACCCTCCGACTCCTCCTCGCATACATTGCCGGTCAGCGCCGTCGACAGATCACCCGGCTCGGTATCGAGGATCTCACGGCTGATTGCGTGCGCGCGTTTCTCGGTCACCTCGAAGCCGAGCGCGGCAACCACATTCGCACTCGCAACCAGCGGCTCGCCGCTCTTCACACCTTCTTCACCTACTTGGCAGGCCGAGCACCCGAGATGCTTGCCGAAGCCGAACGCGTGGCTGCGATTCCGATGAAGCGAACGCCGCCGCCAGCCACGCGGTTCCTGGAACGAGATGAGATCGACTCGCTCTTCTCGGGTATGCCGACCGAGGGATATTCGTCGCTGCGCGACCGAACACTTCTGCTGTTCCTGTACAACACCGGGGCGCGCGTACAGGAGGTCGCAGACCTCGTGGTCGGCAATCTTGTGCTCGAGCCGCAGCCACGCGTTCATCTTCGTGGCAAAGGCGACAAGTGGCGAACCTGCCCGCTGTGGCCAGAGACCGCCCGGCTGCTGCGCGAGCTGCTTGCTGCGTCACCCCGAGGCGCCCCACCGAGCCGCCATGTCTTCGTCTCACGGCGGAGCACGCCGCTCACCCGTTTCGGGATCTACAAGCTGGTCCGCCGCCATACATCGGCCCTGGGCAACGGACAGGGGCAAGTGCCGCGGCGGGTCTCGCCGCACGTACTTCGCCACACCACCGCGGTCCATCTGCTCGAAGCCGGCGTAGAGGTCAATGTGATCCGCGGTTGGCTCGGTCACGTCAGCCTCGACACGACAAACCGCTACGCCGAGATCAATATCCGCATGAAAGAAGCGGCGCTGGCCGCGTGCGCTCCACCGACCGCCGCTTCAACGCAATTCCCCCGAAGACCAGTATGGAGGGATGATCCATCGCTTATGAATTGGCTTGAATCGCTGTGAGGATTATGTGGCCGCGTCAGGAATGCGTTCCACGCAATTTCACTCGCCTTCGCGGCTCGGCCACATAACACTGAGCGGCACATAACTACGACAACATGAAGACGGCAGTGGAGGCGGTCTTTGTCGGCAAGGACCGGCTCTACAACCGCCGCTTTCTACAGATGTGCAGCCATTACCTCGTCGATCCGGTCGCCTGCACGCCGGCGTCCGGCTGGGAGAAGGGGCAAGTCGAGAACCAGGTCGGGCTGGTGCGCGAGCGGTTCTTCACGCCGCGGCTGCGGTTCAAGAGCTACGACGAGATGAACGCCTGGCTGCTGGATCAATGCGTCGCCTACGCCAAGGCGCATCGCCATCCGGAGCTGAGCGAGCAGACGATCTGGGAGGCGTTTGAGGCGGAGCGGCCGAAGCTCGTTCCCTATGCCGGTCGCTTTGACGGCTTCCACGCCGTGCCCGCCTCGGTCTCCAAGACCTGCCTGGTCCGCTTCGACAACAACAAATACTCGGTGGCGGCGAGCGCCGTCGGTCGGCCGGTCGAGATCCACGCCTACGCCGACCGCGTTGTGATCCGCCAGGACGGCCGGATCGTCGCCGAGCATCCGCGCGCGTTCGGCCGCGGCGCGACGGTCTACAATCCCTGGCATTACGTGCCGGTGCTCGCCCGTAAGCCAGGCGCCTTGCGCAACGGCGCGCCCTTCAAGGACTGGGTCCTGCCGGCCGCCATGGAGCGGGTGCAGCGGAAGCTAGCCGGCGCCGATGACGGCGATCGGCAGATGGTCGACATCCTGGTCGCCGTGCTCACCGACGGTCTGCCGGCGGTCGAAGCGGCCTGCGCCGAGGCGCTCGCCCACGGCGTCCACTCCGCCGACGTCGTCCTCAACATTCTCGCCCGCCAGCGCGATCCCGGCCCGCCCATCACCATCGTCACGCCGGCCGCGCTCACCCTGCGCCATGCCCCTGTTCCCGATTGCGCCCGTTACGACAGCCTCAGGAGGACCATCTGATGGAACGCACCCAAATCTTCGACCTCATGGGCGAGCTTCGGCTCTACGGCATGAAGGCCGCCTTTGACGACATCATGGCGACCGCCGTCAAACGCCAGCACGAACCCCAGCGGGTCGTCGGCGACCTGCTCACGGCGGAGATCAGCGAGAAGCAGGCGCGCTCGATCAAATACCAGCTCACCATCGCCAGGCTCCCGCTCGCCAAAGACCTCGCTGACTTCAAGTTCGCCGGCACGCCCATCAACGAGACCCTGGTCAAAGACCTCGCCGGCGGCGGCTTCATCGCCCAGCAACGCAATGTCGTGCTGGTCGGCGGAACCGGAACCGGCAAAACGCATCTCGCCATCGCCATCGCGCGAAGCTGCATCCGCGCCGGCGCCCGTGGCCGGTTCTACAATGTCGTCGATCTCGTCAATCGGCTCGAAACCGAGACCCGCAACGGTCGGCAGGGCCGGATCGCCGATCATCTCACCCGCATGGACTTCATCGTTCTCGACGAGCTCGGCTACCTGCCCTTCGCCCAGTCCGGCGGCCAGCTCCTTTTCCATCTCGTCAGCCGGCTCTACGAACGCACCTCGATCATCGTCACCACCAATCTCGCTTTCGGCGAATGGCCGAGCGTATTTGGCGACGCCAAGATGACCACCGCGCTGCTCGATCGCCTCACTCACCACTGCGACATCGTCGAGACCGGCAACGATAGCTGGCGATTCAAAAGCCGCGCCTGACCACCGCAAGCCGCTCGCTCGCTACGGCGCTCCATGAAGGCGCGCTCGCTCGCGGCTTGCTCCCCTTCCCATGTCCAAGGGGGTCCCTTTTGGACGCCGATCGGGGGTCCCTATTCAAAGCCGATTGACATCGCGATCATGGCTGAGCTTCGTGCAGCCACCTTTCGGCCCGTCTACTCACGCACGAGCACCCCGACCCGCACATAGGGACCGTCGCCGTCCTGGCTGTGCGCGTAACCTCCGCCTGCCGACCATTCGAGTGGGCCGGTCCGCCAAGACGTAACGTGAAGCCCGAACCGGAGCTCGCGATAGCTGCCGTCACCCAAGGCCTGCGCTTCGGGGCCGAGATAGAAAAGTCCAACCGGTCGCCAGCCGAACGCTATGCGCGCTGCGTAGCTCGTTCCTACGGTCGACCAACTTGCCCACCCATTCGCCATCGTGTCGGGCAAAGGCTCCCACCAGACGTCGCCTGCGAACCGCATGCCGACGTGAGTGCCAGCGAGACGATTGCCCGGATCGTCGGGGTGAAAACGGTGGGCCTGCACGTCCAAGCCGGCGAACATGCTCGCCTCGAATCGCTCCAACTTGAACCGCCATCCCGGCATGACGGAATTGAGCACTTGGCGCCCGACGATCTGCTCCGCGCCGGAGCGATAGCGATAGACGCCGCCTCCGGCGAGCGTCTTCATGGCAAAGCCCCCGGCATTGATCCCGTGGGGCGACCATACAAAGCCGCCGAAGAGGAATCCCCCTGTCCGCGAGAGCTCGACGCCGCTGAAGAGAAGAACGCGCTCGGTCGCGTCCGCTTCTTCGATATCCGACGCACATCCCGGAAAAGTGCAAAGCACCACCGCCGCCGCTAGCGCGGCCGCGCCGATGCGCAAGACAGGCATTGCGGCCTCCCGAGAGCGGGCGTTGCTTTTTCTGCGGTTTCCGGCATGCTCCTCAGCGAAATTGAACCACGCGCGACCGGCTACGGTCTAGTCGAGTTTCGAAAACCGAAAAGGTTTGTGACCAAATAATCGGGCGGTGAGGCATTTCGGCGACACGTTATTGTTGCAACGAAGGACTGCCGCGCGCGAGCGCTACGACTGATGCCGACCGCGATGATGGACGCCGAAAAGACCCGCTCGATTGCGTTCCTCAACTGGGCGCACGGACTCGATCACTACGTTCTCGGGATTTATCCGACCATCGTGATCGGCCTCCAGGCCGTTTACCAGCGCTCCTATTCGGAGCTGATCGCGCTTTCAACGGCGATGTTCGTCGCTTTCGGGGTGTTTTCGCTTCCGGCGGGATGGCTCGCCGATCGCTGGAGCCGGCGGGGCATGATGGCGTTGTTTTTCGTTGGCTGCGGCGCTTCTCTCGCCACCGCCGCGTTCGCGCCGAACCTTGTCGTGCTCGCGCTCGCGCTGTTTGCCCTCGGCATGTTCGCGGCGATCTACCATCCGGTCGGAACCGCGATGCTGATCGAGATCTCCAAAGCGCGCGGACGCACCCTCGCCTTTAACGGCGTGTGCGGCAATCTCGGCGTCTCGCTTGCCGCAGCCATTACCGCGGTGCTCGCGTCGTTCCTCGGTTGGCGTGGCGCATTCCTGGTGCCGGCGGTGCTCGCCGTCGCGACCGGCGTCGTTTATTTCTTGTCGGTCGCCGACGATCGCGGCACGGCCGGAACGCGCAAGAGCGTCCCCGACGTCGTTCTTCCGCGGCCTGCCGCGCTCGCGTTCTTCCTGCTCTATGTGGTGATTTCATTCGCGGGCGGATTGACCTTCAATACGATCGTGATCGCGTTGCCGAAGATCGTCCAGGAGAAGGTCGGCGGCGGCATCGACTTGATAGCGGTCGGCGGGCTCGCCACGCTGGTCTTTCTGTGCGGAGCGGCGGCGCAACTGGTGGTCGGGCGGTTGGTCGAACGGTTTCCCGCCCACGTGCTGTTCGGCGCGATCGTGTCGCTGCAATTCGCCGGCGTCCTGTGGGCCGCGCATGCGCACGGGATGGTTCTCATTCCGGCGCTGGCGCTGGTGATGGTGGGCATTTACGGGCAGATCACGGTCGGCGACATCGTGATCGCGCGCTATACCGCCGACGCCTGGCGCGGGCGAGTCTATGCCGTGCGATTCTTCCTCACCTTCATTTCCTCGGCGGTCGCCGTATCGCTGATCGCCTATCTCTACAGCCGTGGCGGGTTCGATCTCGTGCTCGCCGCGCTGGTCGGCGCATCGGGCGCGTTCCTGGCGGCCGTGCTGTCGCTCGTGGCGGTCGTCTCCACCGTCGAAGCGCGACGCAAGGTCGTGCCGGCGGAGTGACGCGCGGACGCGGTTTGCTCTTTCATGTCCGCCGCAGCCGCTCGATCAGCGCCATCGCCGCCGCGGGCGCGCGCACCTTTCCCTCATGGATAAAATAGACGAACACCTCGCGTGGCCGGACGCTGGCATGCCGATCCGGTTCGACGCGCGGTAGATCGTCCGGTTCCTGTCCTGCGGCCCAGATATGAACGCGCTGCGCCCAGGCGTCCAGCGCGGCCGGCGGATAGCCGGTCGGCACCGAATCCTCGCCCATCTGCAGCCGCGCATAGATGAAGCTGCCGGTAACGTCGGCGATCGCCGGATAAGTGCGATGCTCGGCGAAGACAACCGGCGTATCGAGGGCGCGCAACAAGGCGGTGAATGCGGGGGTGCTGAAGCTGTCGTGACGCACCTCCACGACATGGCGCAAAGCGTGTCCCGCCCATTCGCGCGGAAGCAGCTCAAGGAAGCCGCCGAAATCCGCTTCGTTGAATTTCTTGGTGGGAGCGAATTGCCAGAGAATCGGACCCAGCCGGTCGCCCAATTCGACAACGCCGGAATCGCAGAACCGCCGGATCGATTCGCCCGCTTCCTTGAGCGCGTGGCGATGGGTGACGTAGCGCGGGCCTTTCACCGAAAACACGAAGCCGTCGGGCGTTTCCTGCGCCCATTTGCGGAAGGTCGCCGGTGTTTGCGTGCGATAGAATGTGCCGTTGATCTCGATCGAGGTGAGGTGCGCGCTCGCATAGGCAAGCTCCTGCGCGTGAGGAAGCCCCTGCGGATAGAACGCGCCGCGCCACGGCGCAAACGTCCACCCGCCGACGCCGACGCGGATCGCCGCGGATTTCGCTGAGTTCTTCTCCTTGCGCAGGTGTGCCTCCGTCGCTCTCAGACCGGCCCCAGCCTCACACGCGCGCCGCCTCGACAAACGGCGGCGCAAACAGATGTTCGACCGCGACGCCCGTGCGCTCGCTGATCAGCGCGGCGACGCGCTTGCGATGGCAGTGATCGGGATCGCGCTCATAGCATATCAGGCAGATGCGGCGGCCGGTGCGCACGATTTCGGTGAGCTCATCGAGTTCCTCGCGCGCCTGCGCGGTTGCGAGATGCGCATCGTATATCTCGAACAGCGTCGCCACATCGCCGGCGCGCGCCGCAAGCCGCCCTTCCTTCGGCGTGCCCAGTCCGCGCAGATGCAGATAGCCGATCCCGCGCTCGTCCAGCGCAGCCGCGAGCTGGCGTTTGGAAAATCCCGGGCGGCGCGAAGCTGCGACCGCACGCACATCGACGACAACGCCGATAGCGGCGCGCGCGAGTTCGTCCAATACCGCGCTCGCAGCCGCATGCTCATAGCCGATGGTGAAGAGCGGAGAATTTTTCATACGAGCCGGATTCAACAGCGACCCTGAATCAGAATTCCACGCACTGTCACGAAACCTTAGCACGAACTTCCTGCGCGGAGACGAACCGCGGGCGCGCTTGGGACAGCGGGCGAAGGCGTCAAGAAACTGTTAACCATAACCGGGTATACTGCGCCGGGTGCTGAGGCGACTCGGCGCCCCGACGGAACGGCGACGCCGGAGGTACGCGCGCCGAACTGTCGGCCTAATGACGAGGCCGCAATCGAAGGTCTCAAACGGAAAGCCCGGGCCAAGGCCCGGGCTTTCGCTTTGTTCCGGAGACCAGCGGCCTCAGAAATCCATGCCGCCGCCGGGCATACCGCCGCCCGGCATCGGCGGGGGCTGCTTCTTCGGCAGCTCGGCCACCATCGCCTCGGTGGTGATCAGCAGGCCTGCGATCGACGCCGCATCCTGCAGCGCGGTGCGCACCACCTTGGTCGGGTCGATGATGCCCTTGGAGACGAGATTGCCGTACTCGCTGTTCTGGGCGTCGAAGCCGAAGTTGTACTCGTCCTTTTCGAGGACCTTTCCGACCACGACCGAGCCATCCTCGCCGGCATTGACGGCGATCTGGCGCGCCGGCCACGACAACGCCTTCTTGACGATGTCGACGCCGTGCTTCTGGTCCTCGTTCTGCGTCTTGACCTTCTCGATGGCCTTGATCGCGCGCAGCAGCGCGACGCCGCCGCCGGGAAGGATGCCCTCCTCCACCGCCGCGCGGGTCGCATGCATGGCGTCGTCGACGCGATCCTTGCGCTCCTTCACCTCGACCTCGGTCGCCCCGCCGACGCGGATCACGGCGACGCCGCCCGCGAGCTTCGCCAGCCGCTCTTGCAGCTTCTCGCGGTCATAGTCGGAGGTGGTCTCCTCGATCTGCGCCTTGATCTGGGCGATGCGCGCCTCGATGTCCGCTTTCTTGCCGCCGCCGTTGACGATCGTGGTGTTCTCCTTCTCGATCATCACCTTCTTGGCGCGGCCGAGCATGTTAAGCGTGACGTTTTCGAGCTTGATGCCGAGGTCCTCGCTCACCGCCTGCCCGCCGGTGAGGATGGCGATGTCCTGCAGCATCGCCTTGCGGCGATCGCCGAAGCCCGGCGCCTTCACCGCCGCGACCTTGAGGCCGCCGCGCAGCTTGTTGACCACGAGGGTGGCGAGCGCCTCGCCCTCCACGTCCTCGGCGACGATGAGAAGCGGCTTGCCGGTCTGCACTACCGCCTCCAGCAGCGGCAGCAATTCCTGCAGGCCCGAGAGCTTCTTCTCGTTGATGAGGATGTAGGGATCCTCGAGCTCGACGCGCATCTTGTCCGCGTTGGTGATGAAGTACGGCGAGATGTAGCCGCGATCGAACTGCATGCCCTCGACCACGTCGAGCTCGGTTTCGAGCGACTTGGCCTCTTCCACCGTAATCACGCCTTCATTGCCGACGCGCTTCATCGCCTCGGCGAGGAAGCGGCCGATCTCGGCGTCGCCATTGGCGGAAATCGTCCCGACCTGCGCGATCTCCTCGTTCGAAGTGACCTTCTTGGAGTTTTTCTTGAGGTCCTCGACGATCGCGTCAACGGCGAGATCGATGCCGCGCTTCAGGTCCATCGGGTTCATGCCGGCGGCAACCGCCTTGGCGCCTTCCCGCACGATCGAGGCGGCGAGCACGGTCGCGGTCGTGGTGCCATCGCCGGCGATATCCGAGGTCTTGCTCGCGACCTCGCGCACCATTTGCGCGCCCATGTTCTCGAACTTGTCTTCGAGCTCGATCTCCTTGGCGAC
>JBAPYK010000296.1:0-4070 GCA_049284695.1 Rhodoplanes sp.
ACCTTGCGAATCGTCTCTTCGAGCGCAAGCCGCTCGCGCGTGATGTCCGACTCGTTGAGCGGAGGCGTGACCGACCGTAGCTGAGTCACAAGAGCATTGCGGGCGCGTTCGTAGAGAATACGCCGCGACTCTCCGGTGTTCTTTTCAAGGCCGGCCACGGCCTTGGCAATCAGCGGATAGTAGTTCGCCATTACAAGCTTTCGTCCCGAAAATCGCCGCCCCGCCTAGCGTATGTACGAGTATCGTGTCATCCCGCTCCGGACTCGTCGAGAGCAAAGCGACCGGGCAGCCCACGAGCTCCTCGGGCTTCGGTGGCAATCGTAGCTTGCCGCGCAATGCTAGAACCTCAGCCAACGTTAAAGCGCGCTAGTGACAATCAAAATTCCCCCGATGATCATCGGTATGGCCGTCCGCTTCAATGGACGCCTTGCCAGCCGTATCTACTCCGGTCCGCGCTCTATGATTGCCGATGCCATCATGACCGATATGTCCGGTCGGGCGCGAGCGGCAACTTCCACCGCTGACATGAATCGCGACCGCGCTACCGATCACGCCTCTCACCGTGGTCGGCCCCGATGTGATTGACGAATCTGGGCCTCCTCTAGGCAATTCCAGAAAATCGGTACATTTGTGTTGGTATACAATCTGCGCTAGAGATTCCAACCATGCCGAACACCACTGGCTTGTTGCAAGACGATCGGCCGGAATCACTGATGCGGGACGAGATTCTGTATTTCTTGCTGCCCGATCGCTTCAGCGATGGCGCCGAGGAGCCTCGACCGCTGATCACGTGCAAGGCACCCGCATCGTGAGCGACAATGGAAGCACTCCCCGCGGGGCGCGCCTGCGTGAGAGAGGAAAACGCGTGTACGATCTCTACACCTGGACCACGCCCAATGGCCGCAAAGTATCAATCATGCTGGAGGAGCTGGGCGTTCCCTACACGGTGACGCCTATCGACATTGGGAAGGACGAGCAGTTCACGACGCAGTTCCTGAAGATCAGCCCGAACAACAAGATCCCTGCGATCGTCGACCGCGAGACCAGGATCCACCTAATGGAGTCGGGCGCGATCCTCATGTACCTCGCCGAGAAGCACGGCCGCTTCATGCCGTCAGGGCAGGTGAAATGGCCGGTAATCGAGTGGCTGATGTGGCAGATGGGCGGGATCGGCCCTTTTCTAGGCCAGGCGCATCATTTCCTGCGCTTTAACAAAGGCAAGGCGCCTTACGCCGAGGAGCGTTACAGTAAGGAGGCGAGACGCCTCTACGGCGTACTCGACAAGCGCCTCGAGGGTCGCGAGTTCATCTGCGACGACTACTCGATCGCCGACATGGCGACTTGGCCCTGGATCTCCCGCTTCGAATGGCAAGAGATCGACATGAGCGCGTTCCCGAATGTAAAGCGCTGGTACCTGACGATGCTCGACCGGCCGGCGGTGCAGAGGGGCTATCAGGTTCCGAAGGATACGGGCCCGATCCCTACGCCATAATCTCTCGGGTGCCTCAGATCAAACAACAGCGTTAAAGGTGACGATCATAGAGTCTACCGAGATGGTTGGCTCGCAACCACCTTACCGAACGAAATTTATCTGGGCGCGACCGCAGAAATTGGGACACCACGCTTGGATCAAACACCCTCGCCACCCCCGTCGCATCCGATACTGCGCTTGCTCTCATCCCGGGTGCCCGAGCGCGCCTGCATGTTAGAGCGTTGATCCGGTGTTAGGGTAATAGAAAATGCGTTTCCATCAAAGACGGGCATCGCTCGGAACGCGTGTTCAGAGAACTTATCGCAATGAGACAGTTTCCTTTCTATTATTCGCCGCTCTCGTCTCGTCGATTTCTGTTGCCCATGCCGATGACGGGCTCGGACTGAAGCGCAGCGGCAATGCCTCGGACGTCAGCATTTCCGGCATTTCATCAGGCGCGGCGATGGCGGTGCAGTACGCCGTCGGTCATTCCGGTTCGACCGTTGGCGTGGGCAGCATTGCCGGGCCGCCATGGGGCTGCGCGGACGGCAGCGCCTCGCAGGCGATCAACAAATGCATGTGCGGACGGCAGTCCCCTGACAACAAGGTCAACGAGGCCCGCCAGCTGGCTGCCAGCGGGAAGATCGACAGTCTTTCGGCGTCAAACAAGCCCTTGCGGCTCAGCCGGTCTTTTGTGTTCCAAAGTCCGGCGGACGCGACCGTGGTGGAAAAATCCGGCAAGGCGAACATCGCTTTCCTCTCCTCCTTTATTGGCAACAATTCGGAGGTTGATTTCGGCAACGCGGTTGATGGGAGCAATAAGGCGGGGCACGGCATTATCGCCCCCGACAGCCATAACGAGTCTTGCCAGGCTGACGGCACGGAAACGACGTATATTCGCTATTGTGGTGCCGAAGATAATGCAGGGAAGATGTTTCACGCGCTTTATGACGATCCGGGCTCGCCTTTCGACCCGAGCCAGAGAGTGAATAATATCCCCGAAAGCGAAGTGTGGCAGTTCGATCAGCAGCATCTGATTGATCAAGTGAAGCCGGGCACCAAGGTCGCGCCGGACACCATCTGGTGGTGGTTCTGGACCTTTCCCAGCGAGCGCCGGAAGAACTTCGACATGGCCGAGAAGGGCTACATCTATGTTCCGCCATCCTGCCGCGTTAGTGGAAGCGCTTGCCGGGTGCATATCGCATTGCATGGCTGCAAACAGGACGTGAAGAATTTCGCGAACAGAGCTGGCTACAATAACTGGGCCGAACATTATAAGGTCATTGTTGTGTACCCTGCGATTGAGCCGAGTGCATCGTTATCTGAGGAAGCCTGTCAGGCACCGCCTGTAAACAGTGCATTCGACGAATTGCCGATCAAGCTCAATCCCAACGGCTGTTGGGACTGGTGGGGCTATCTCGACCCTTCCGGGCAGAAGGATCGTTATCTCACCAAGGCGTCACCGCAGATGCGGGTTATCGAGGGCATCATCGCCGAGGTGACCAGCCAATAGCCTTACCTTCGAATCCAGACAAGGTCTCGGCGTGCCAGCCGGACCATGACAAAGGCATAGAGCAGGTTAAATCCGATGGTCGGGATTTTCCAACGCAATGCTGTCTTCAGCCGCTGAACTTCCGATTTGCTGCATTTGACCATCCGGTCCCTCCGAATCAGATGATCAAACGAATCACATACCTCGCAAGCCGCCGGCAATTTCCGCAAGCTGCTCAGGAAAACCCACGATTCAAACGGTGATGGAGGTGGTATTAGGTCCTTTCTTTCTGACCCCCTCGACCGTCTCCTACAATTCGACCTCGATGTCGGTTCCAGTCACGCGAACGTCGTATCGAGCAACTGCCCGCTGCGCCGGCGGACCCACGACCTCGCCCGTCCTAATGTCGAAAGTGGCGCCGAGTGCGTGCCAGGGACACGTCACCTCGTGCCCCGCCACCTCCCCCTCAGCGAGAGGGCCGCCGCGGTGAGTGCAGGTGTTGTCAAGCGCGAAGAACTCGCCGTCGACGTTGAACAGAGCAATCTCTTTGCCCTTCACATCGACCAGTCGAGCTTGGCCGGGCTCGATCTCGTTTGTGTTCGCTACTTTCACAAAGTCAGCCATCTGGGGCTCCTGCGCGATGATATCGAGAGGACCAACACACTCGCCCTTCCCCTTCCATGGTCAAGTGCCGCAAAACGTTTGGTGCACGACTTGATCGGGCCGCGGCGGATCGGCATAGCGGCTGAACGCAGGTTGGTCCTCGCAAGGCATGGAGAGCACCGTCACCAGATCCTCGAGGGGCAAGAAATCCCCTTCGTTCACGGCAGCAGAGATCGCCTCTTCCACCAGATGGTTGCGCGGGATAAAGGCAGGGTTAGCCGCACGCATCGCTGCCCGGCGTTCGTTCGCCTCACTCTGCTCTGCGAGCCGATGGCGCCATCTCGTCGCCCAATCGTCGAAGGCGCTCGGATTGGCAAACAGGCTGCGCACAGCCTCGTCGCTGTGGCAACCATCAGCCGCGTCGCAGAGCCGTCGGAAGGTCAAAGTGAAATCGGTGCCATTGCGGGCCATGCGATCCAGCAGATCCTGCGCCAGGGACAAATC
>JBAPYK010000297.1:0-4513 GCA_049284695.1 Rhodoplanes sp.
TTCTCCTCCTCGATCTTCCATTCGATCGGCAGGCCGTGGCAGTCCCAGCCCGGCACATAGTTCGAGTCAAAACCAAGCATTTGCTGGCTGCGCGTCACCAAGTCCTTGAGCACCTTGTTGAGCGCGGTGCCGATGTGGATATGCCCGTTGGCATAGGGCGGGCCGTCATGCAGGATGAAGCGGTCGCGCCCGTGCGCCGCCTCGCGCAGCCGGCGATAAAGGCCGAGCTTCTCCCAGCGCGCGAGAATGCCCGGCTCCCGCTGCGGCAAACCGCCCCGCATGGGGAAATCGGTCTTCGGCAGAAACAGCGTCTTGGAATAGTCGCGGGCGTGCTTCTTCACGATCTCGTTCATGCGCGCCTTCTAACAAGCCGGCGCTGTTGCGGGAAGGGCCGCGGCCTGGACGGCAGCCGGCGCGATATCCTATTCTGCAGCCGATTTCCGTTATGGCGCCGAATCGCCCCGGCCAAATGCTTTTTGGGCGACCCAAGCCGGCGCCGGGCGCGACGCGCCAATCGCGTCGCCCACGACAGAGGGTTTCGCCGGCAACCGCGGATCGCCCAGGAGGACAACGATGACCGATGACGAAAAGTCGCCGCCCGCGCCCCCCGATCCGACCCACAAGGATGAGAAGTCGCCTCCGACCCCCGATCTGACCGAACTGACCCGGCAGGGGATGGAGAAGGTGCAGACGGCGCTCAGCAATTACCTGAGTTCTTTCGCAAGCGCCGCACAGGGTGAGGTCGAGAGCGGCAATGAGGCGACCAGCGCCTTCGCCAAGTACGCCGGGCGCAACGTCGCCAACGCCGTCGCCTTTGCCCAGAAGCTCGTGCAGGTCAAGGACGTGCAAGACCTCGTCAAAGTGCAGACCGAGTTCGTCAAGTCGCAAATGGAGGCCGTCGCCGAACAGGCGGCCGCGGTGCGCGAAAGCGCCGAAAAAGCGTCAGCCGAGCGGTTGGAGCGGATCGCGGCGCTGGCGGAACAGGTTTTCGGCGATCGCGTCAAGGCGCGCCGCTGGCTGCGCAGGCCGCGGCGTACGTTGCAGGGCCAAACGGTGCTGACCTTTGTTACGAGCGAGTCCGGCGCGCAAGTCGTTGAAGAGATGCTCCGGCGGATGCAGGAACGCGCGACAGGGAGGCCGCCCGAGGCTTCACCGAGTTCCGGGAACTGACACAGCGATCGGCGGAAAGGCGTCGCCTGCCTGCGCCAGCGCCGCGCGGGCGATGCGCGCGTCCTCCCGCATTTGGCGCACCAGCTCATCGACCGCAGCGAATTTCTCCTCCGGCCTGATCCAGGCGATGAAGGCGACGTCCAGCGTCTTCCCGTAAAGATCGCCGGAGTAATCGAACAGGAACACCTCGAGAAGCACGACGCCGGTATCGAACATCGGCCGCCGGCCGAAATTGGCGACGCCGTCGTAACGCTGATCGCCGAGGCCGACCCGCACGGCGTAGACGCCATGCCGCAGGCCGCATTGCGGATCGAGCTGGATATTGGCGGTGGGAAAGCCGAGTTCGCGCCCGCGCTGGTCGCCGCGCACCACCTCGCCGCTGACGAACCAGGGATAGCCGAGCAGGCGCATCGCCAGTTCGACCTCGCCTTGCGTCAGCGCGTCGCGGATCGCTCCGGATGAGATGCGCTGCGATCCATCGCTATAGGCGGGCACAATGTCCACCGCGAAGCCCAGCCGGCCTCCCTCCGCCTGCAGGAAGTCCGGCGTCCCCGCGCGCCCCTTGCCGAAATGAAAGTCGTAGCCGGCGACGACCCCGGCGACGGCATAACGCTCGACCAGCACCTGCGCGACGAATGCGTCGGGCGTGAGCGAGGCAAGCGCCGCGTCAAAGCTCATGACGATCGCCCCGTCGAGCCCGGTCGACGCGAGCAGCCGCAACTTCCCCGCCACATCGGTCAGCCGGAACACGCGGGCGTTCGGGTTGAAGAAGGCGCGCGGATGCGGCTCGAAGGTCATGGCGGCGGCCGGTCGACCCAAGGCGCGCGCACGCGCCAATGCGGCGTCGATGACGGCGCGATGCCCGCGGTGAACGCCCTCGAAATTGCCGAGGGCAAGCACCGCGCCCTTGAGCGCGCCGTCGGAGGGCGCAGCCAGTTCGAGCGCGTCACGGACGACGACGAAAGAGGTAGCCGGCGACGAGAGAGAGTCGTTCATGCAGGCATCGCACGGGTCACATCGAGCTACCGAGGCAAAGCTCCAGCGAGAGCACCTTCAACGTCAATCTTCGTCCTTCGCCGACCTCGTTCCGGGAGCCGGGGAGCGTCCGAAGCTCGCATCTCTGCCTGATTAACCAGATGTTTACAAATGCGCCGCTATTTTGCGCCGCTTGGGGAGAAGCCTGGGTGTAGCCCGGGCGGCGGAGCCTGTCCACCTGCGTTCGCAATAACAAAGGACACGCCGCCGCGCCGGCCAGGCAGCGCGCGATGAGGCTCGAACGATGGCTATCGACTTGTCGATGCCGGTGCTGGTCGTTGACGACCACGGCACGATGATCTGCATTCTTCGCAACTTGCTGAAACAGATCGGGTTCGAGGACATCGACGCCGCCGTCGACGGTTCGGCCGCCCTCACCAAGATGCGCGATAAGAAATACGGCCTCATCATTTCCGACTGGAGCATGACGCCGATGACCGGCCGCGAATTGCTTCGACGACTACGCGCCGATCCTGCGCTCTCGCAAACGCCATTCATCATGGTGACGCCGGAGACCAAAACCGAGAACGTGACCGCCGCGAAGCAGGCGGGCGTCGACGGCTACATCCTCAAGCCCTTCAACGCCCGGACGCTCCAGAACAAGATCCAGGCGGTGTTCAGCGATTAGATACGTTTTCCGATCACCACACGAGATTCCGCGTCACCGCCTTCGGCAGCACGCCCGCCTCGCCGAACATGTCCGCCAGCGCCCCGTGATCGATCGTCTCGCGCCCGCCCAGTTCGGTTGCATGAATGCCGGCGGTGACGAACAGGCAATCGACGCCGAAGCCGGACGCACCCAGGAGGTCGGTGCGCACCGAATCGCCGATCGCGAGCACCCGCGCGAGCGGAACCTCGGCGCCGCGCAAGGCGGCGACCCGTTCCAGCGCCTGCTCGTAGATCGGGCGATAGGGCTTGCCGGCATAGAGCACGTCTCCGCCCATCGACTGGTAGAGGTCGGCGATCGCGCCCGCGCAATAGACGAGTTCGTGGCCGCGCTCGACCACCAGATCGGGATTGGCGCACACCATCAGAAGGTTGCGCTGTCTGAGCCGGTCGAGCAGGTCGCGGTAGTCCTCCGGCGTCTCGGTCGTGTCGTCGAAGAGGCCGGAACAGACGATAAAATCGGCGCTCGCCGGGGGCGCGAAGCGAATCTTCAGCTCGGTGAAGACCGAATGATCGCGCTCGGGGCCGATGTGAAAAACGGCGTCGTGCCGGCGCGCCTCTAGCACTGCGCGCGCAACATCGCCCGAGCTGACGACAGCGTCGTAGGCCGTGCGCGGCACGGCGAGCTTGTCGAGAAAGCCGGTGACAATCTCGCTCTGGCGCGGCGCGTTGGTGAGGAGAATCACCGTTCCGCCGCCGGCGCGGAACCGGGTGAGCGCGTCGCACGCGTCGACGAAGGCGGCAACCCCGTTATGCACCACGCCCCAGACGTCGGAGAGAACCACGTCGTAGCGGGGCGCGAGCGTTGCAAAATGGTCGATCAGTGCGGGGACGGGAATGGTCATCGAGGGTCGGGGATTGAGAAAGCATTGGCTGTAGACGATCGGAGGCCTCGCGTCATCCCCGCCTGTCGCATGCTGAATGTCGGCAGCGCGCAGCCCGGGGTGAAGAGAATCTCGATGAATGGCCGGTCGCTAACTCAGGTCCGGGCGATCGTGCCCGGCGCAAGTTGGACGGGTGCAGGGCCGGGGCCTTCGAGGCCCGCGTCCGCGCGGGTTGCCACGCCGATATCGGCTGGGGATTCGACGCTCTCGGCTACGCTCGCCGCCGCCGTCCCAAGCTCGCGCGGCTCCACCCCCTGCAGCACCTCCGACCGCACCGGGCGCGGCGGCGAGAACAGAGCGCCCTGGCCGAGCCTCACCTCGTAATCGAGGAGATCGACCACGGTCGACTCGCGTTCGATCTTCTCGGCGATAAGATCGATGCCGAAGCCGCCGAGATAGGCCGCAAGCTCGGACGGATCGATATTTGCAGCGAGCGCCGCAGTCCGGTTCAGGAGCAGGCTCGCGGGCGCCTTGACGAAGCGGAAACCGCGGCCGGCGAGGTCGCGCGCCTCCAGACGCAGATCGCCGACATGGTCGAGCATGAAACGGAAGCCGCGAGCGGCCAGCGCGCCGAGACCCTCGCTCTCCTTCGACCCCATCGACCGATAAGCCGCGTGCGAAAACACGAACACAAAGGCCGGCGCGATGGCGCGATTTGCATCGGCGAATTCGATGAATTCAGGGAAGACTGCCGGATCGGCCAATGTCGCCGCCGCGACGCTGCAGAACAGCCCGACCTCGCGATTCTTGATGGACAG
>JBAPYK010000298.1:0-2531 GCA_049284695.1 Rhodoplanes sp.
CGAGGTCGCCGCGGCGCACCTCCTCGTGCAGTTTGGTCAGCTCGCGGCAGACGGCGGCCTCGCGCGCGCCGAGACCGGCGGCGAGATCGGCCAGCGCTGTGGGCAGGCGCGGGCCGGTCTCGAACAGGATCAGCGTTGCCGGGATTGCAGCGAGGTCGGCGATACGGGAGCGGCGGGCGGCCTCGCGCGGCGGCAGAAAGCCCTCAAAGAAGAACCGGTCGGTCGGGAGCCCAGCGATTACGAGCGCGGCCAGCGCCGCCGAGGGTCCGGGGATGGCAGTCACCCTGTGTCCGGCCGCTTGGGCTTCGCGCACCAGCCGGTAGCCGGGATCGGAGATCAGCGGCGTGCCGGCGTCGGAGACGAGCGCGACCGCCCGGCCGGCCTGCAGCTCCGTGAGCAGTCGCGGCCGCATGACGCTGGCGTTATGCTCGTGATAGGGGAGAAGCGGCCGCGCGATGGCGTATCGGGCGAGGAGCTTGCTGGACACCCGTGTGTCTTCGCAGGCGATGAGGTCGGCGGCGGCGAGCGTTTCGAGCGCGCGTAAGGATATGTCGGCCAGATGACCGATCGGCGTCGCGACGATATACAGACCGGGCGCAAGCGTCGGACAACCCCGGTCCTCGCCGAATAGCGTGTAGCGCCCGCGGCCGGCAGCGTGCGGTTCCTCACTCGCCTTCTCGCCGATCGGTCGGGATTTGCTCATAACCTTGGCTCTAGCCCCGGCTTGGGGCTTGATTAGAATGCGGAAATGGGGACGGATTGAGCGATCGTCCAAGGGTCTTTGGGATGACAGGTTGTAAAGGCGACGGGAGATCTGTTCGGCCGACACGCCGCGCCGTGGTGAGCGGCTTCGGGGCAGGAGCCGCCGCGTTCATCGCCGGGTGTTCCGGGCTCGGCAATCTCGGCGGTTCCAAGTTGGAGCCGGAGCCGGACACCACGACGACAGCCGCGCTGCCTCCGGCGAGCGGCTCGGAACCCGGCTCGAACAAAACCAAGATCGGCCTCATCCTTCCCTTGTCCGCCAGCGGCAATGCCGGCGCCGCCGCCCAGTCGATGCGCAATGCCGCCGAGATGGCATGGGCCGACTTCAGCAATCCCGACGTGGAGCTCATCGTCAAGGACGACGGCGGCACGGCGCAGGGCGCCCAAACGGCCGTCCGCCAGGCGATCGAAGAAGGCGCGCAGATCATCGTCGGGCCGCTCTTCGCCCACGCCGTCACCGCGGCGGCGCCGATCGCGCGCGCCTCGCGTATTCCCATGATCGCCTTTTCCACCGATTCCAATGTCGCGACCCGCGGCGTGTACCTTTTGAGCTTCCTGCCGGAATCGGATGTGGAGCGCATCGTCGATTACGCCATCTCCCAAGGCAAGCGTTCCTTCGTTGCGCTGGTGCCGGACAACGCGTACGGCAGCGTGGTGGAGGCGGCCTTCAAGCAGCTGGTCCCCGCCAAGGGCGGGCGCGTCATTGCGCTCGAACGCTACCGGCCCGACGATGCCGCCATGCAAGGACCGGTGCGGCAGATCGCGCAGGCTGCTTCGCGCGCCGACGCGCTCTTTATTCCCGACAGCGGCGACGCCGTCCCCAGGGTCGCCAAGCTGTTGGAGGCGGCCGGCGTGAGCACCAAGCGTCTGCAGGTATTGGGCACCGGCCTGTGGGACGATCCGCGCGTCTTCGCCGATGCCGCGTTGGACGGCGGCTGGTTCGCCGCCCCGGATGCCCAAGGCTACAAGGCCTTCGTCACCCGGTATCGGAGCAAATTCGGCCAGGACCCGGCGCGCACCGCGACGCTCGCCTATGACGCCGTCGCGCTCATCGCCGCGCTCGCGAAATCGCAGCCTGGTCAGCCGATCACTGCGGAAGTGCTGACCAATCCGTCCGGGTTCTCCGGGATCGATGGGGTGTTCCGCTTCCGTGCCGACGGCACCATTCAGCGCGGGCTCGCCGTTCACAAAGTGACGCCCTCAGGCGGGGAGGAGATCTCCGGCGCGCCGAAGAAATTCGGATGAGGGGATTCATTTCGCGCCCGGTTTGCTCGCCTGAGCATCCGGCTTGTTCGCGGATGCCTGCAGCTTCTCGACAGTTGCCTGCAGGGTCGCAATCGCGGCTTTGAGGACGGCGATCTCGGCGTCCGCTGCGGCGAGCTTTTGCTGGGCGGCGGCAGCGTTTTTTGCGACGAGCCGCTGCAGGTACTCGATGTTGCTTTGCAGGCAGCTGGTGCGCCGGTCCATATTGCTTTCGCGCGTGCACAGTTCGATGCCCACAATGTCCTGCGCTCGCGCGATCGTTCCCGGCCCGAGAAGAAGCACGATCAGTCCGATCCGCGCGATCATCGCCACCGCCCTCCGCACCGTTTCATGAAGCCCCTGGGAAGCGCGAGAAAATACCTGTCGTCTTTCGCACGTCAATCATGGACAATCATCTCAACGCATGCGCGCTGATCGAGCCGCGTGCTGGCGGGCTTGGGTTTCGCCGAGATTTTGCTAGAAGCCGGGGAGCGCCGCTTGTGCGCAAAAGCTCGCCACCGGCGAAG
>JBAPYK010000299.1:0-2935 GCA_049284695.1 Rhodoplanes sp.
CGGAAACGGTCATCTTTGGCTCGGGACGGCCGACCATCGTCTTTCCGGCGCCGCCGAAGCGCAGTTCGTCCGGGACTTTCGACCGGATCGGGGTCGCTTGGGATTTCAGCCGGCCGGCGGCGCGGGCAGTGGCCGACGCCATGCCTGTGCTTCAGGGCGCGAAGTCCGTGCGTCTGGTCACCATCGCGGAAGAAGCGCCGATCGAAACCCGGCGGTCGGTCGCCGAACTTGCGCGGCATCTTGCCCTGCACGGGATAGAGGCGGAGGCGGACGCGGAGCATGCCGCCGGACGCTCCATCGGACAGGTCCTCGAGGATTATGCGTCGGCGCGCGAGCTCGATCTCCTGGTGATGGGCGCCTACGGGCACTCGCGCATGCGCGAGTTCATTCTGGGAGGGGCGACCAAGTTCATTCTCACAAATCCGCCGGCGCCGGTGCTGCTCTCGCATTAAGGCCCGCCCGCCGAAGCGCTCCGGCCTGCCGGCGATCAGCCCCCGAGCGGCAGCTCCGGCTCCTGCTCGCGGCCGTGGCGGACGTCGGCCGAAGGCTGCGGCGTATGGGCGAACCTCCACTGGACGCGCGGCGTTTTCTGGGCGCGCCCGTGGATGACGATCTGCGAAGTCCGCCGTGGACCGTCTCGCCCCGCAAGGTGGACGCTCTCCTCGATCTCGACCCGGTCAACCGGCGCAAAAAAGGTCCACACATCCTTGTTGGGCAGGGTCAGCATGACGCCACGGCTGTCGCTCAGCCGATTGGCCCGCACCGAGGGGTGGAGGTGGAAGCGGATCGCAAACGCATCCTTGGCGTCGCTGGCGAGCGCCTCGCCGCGGGCCGGAAGGAAAACGTCCTCGCCGTCGAGGCGTCCGCGGTCGGCGGCGAGAACGACTGTGCGCTGATGGATGATGCCAAATCGGTGGGCATACCCGTCATGAACGGCGCGGATATGGACCGCCTCGTCGGTCTGCTCGCGGGTCACGGTCACATGACGCGGTCCGCGGGAGATGAGAGTTCCGAACAGCCGCCGGATCAGACTGGTGTCGAGGAATTGGCAGGACGAGGTTTCGTTGAGGGTCACCGTGGAGTGGGCCGCGGTAGCGCGGGCGAGGTGCCGCCAGTTTCCCCGTCCGGTCTCCGGCAGCCCGCAATTGACCACGATGCGCTGCCCGCGCGCGGATAGCTCGAACGACAGGCAGCCGGCATGGGCTTCAGCGCTCAGGGTCAGTCGGGGAGGGGCGCCGGTGTCCATGAGAACGATGCTCTGGCCAACATCGATGCGCTGATAACCGGAGTGGACGGCATTGGCGACCGGGGCGCCGCGCGCGTCGTCATAGGCGAGGATTGTCGCGAGCAAATCCGAAGGGGTCGGGCCCATTCCGTTGAACAGCGCAAACATGTTGTCGCCGTGGCGGAAGAACCGGAGCATCGGCATCATGCGGTCGATCGCATTCAGAAGCGGGGCGGGCGGCGGCACGTTGCGGGCGCTGAACGCCTGGCTGAGCGGCAGGAGATCGGCCAAAAGTTCGATCAAGGCGCCTGGGTTGCGGCTGACATGGCCGCCGTCAGGCAGGATCTGCCGCTCGATTTCGGCGGTCAGGCGGGCCGTCGTGCGACGCAGGTGCCGGATCTGCCGGGTCATGCACAGCGCCACATAGGTGAGCGCGATATGGGCTTGCAGCCGCGCAACCCCGTCCGGCGCGGTGGCGGCGGTCGCGCGCAGAAACCGCGCTTGCCGCGTCAGGCTGCGGAGAAAACGGCGATAGAAGCGCACATCGGCGTCGTGCAGGATCAAGGTGGCCTGCGTCAGCCAGGCGATGATTCGGCGTGCGACGATCTCCGGTCGCCAGGCGAACGCGTGCCAGGTCCCCTGCAGCAGGATCCATTCGTCAACCAGCGCGCGGGCGTTGGCGCGCGTGATGGCCGTTTCGGCGGCGCGCAGATGACGCAACCAGCTGAAGGTGAGCAACGCCTCCGCCCACTCGGGCGAGGGCGGGTCCATTTCAAAGGGAGAGCGGCCGTCGCAGATGACGACCTTGCCGGCGAGGGCGAAATGGCCGGCATAGATTTCGCTCGCGCGCGTCGGGTCGGCGGTGCGCAGGTTCTGCGGGGCGATCACGAGCCGGTCGGAGGCGCCGGGCCAGCGGAGCAATTGCAGCACGCGAAGCGCCGCGATCCGGCCGATCGCATAGGCCAAACCGCGGCGCAGCGTGAGCCAGATCAATTTGCCGCGGTCCGCGATCGCTACGCGGGGCATCGAGGTACGTCCCTCCGCTGGCTGTCTGCTTGTTTTGCCGCGCCACACCATAACTAAGGGGCGGCGAAGGGCAACCGAGGAGAAGATTCGGTCTTTTTTGCCGTTAACGGCGTTCCAGCCGGGCGACGTAGAAGCCGTCGAGGCCGCCCATGCGGGGCTCCGGATCGGGCCATGCGCAGGGGAGGGTTCGCAGATCGCCCTGCGCGGTGACGAACTCGGCAATGCCGGCGATCTCCGACCGATCGATGGGCTTGCGGCGAATCCGCGGATCGCGGTCAAGCGCGGCCGCGACCAGGTCCTCACCTTCCTCCGGTTCGAGCGAACAGGTGCAGAAGACCAGCACGCCGCCGGGGCGCGTCAGGTCGATCGCACGCGCGAGCAGGCGCGCCTGGAGAAGGGAGAGTTCGGCGATGCCGGCCGCGGTCTTCCGCCACGGGATGTCGGGATGACGACGGATCGTCCCGGTGGCGGAACAGGGAGCGTCCAGAAGGACGGCGTCGAACGGGCCAGCCTCCCATGTTTCGACATCGGCGACGACCATCGTCGCCGCAAGATCGACGCGCCGCAGGTTGTCGCGCAGGCGCGCCATGCGCGTCTCGACCCGATCGACGGCGGTGACCGCGGCGCCCGCGAGCGCAAGTTGAAGGGTCTTGCCGCCAGGGGCGGCGCACAGATCGGCGACGG
>JBAPYK010000300.1:0-14209 GCA_049284695.1 Rhodoplanes sp.
GTCGTGATGGCGCGGGTAGTCGGCATCGACAAAGATCGCAAGCAGGTGATCACCGTGCTTGGCTCGTTTAGCTATGACTTCCTCGTTCTCGCGACCGGCGCGACGCATTCTTATTTCGGCCACGAGGAATGGAGCGCCGTTGCGCCCGGACTCAAGCAACTCGCGGACGCGATCAAGATACGCACTCAGATACTCCTCGCGTTCGAACGCGCCGAACTGACCCAGAACGATGAAGAGCGGCGTCGCCTGATGACCTTCGTCGTGATCGGCGGCGGACCGACGGGCGTCGAGATGGCCGGCGCGATCGCGGAAGTCGCGCGGCAGACGTTGCGGTCCGATTTTCGGCGCATCGATCCGCGCTTGGCCCGCATCGTGCTGATAGAAGCGGGGCCCCGCCTGCTTGCGTCGTTCCCGGATGACTTATCGCGTTACGCCGTGGCCGCGCTGACCTGGATGGGCGTCGAGGTGCGAACGGGCACTCGAGTAACGAACTGCGACGCCAACGGCGTCAGTATGGGCGATCAGCGCATCGAGGCAGCAACCTTGATTTGGGCCGCCGGAGTGATTGCCTCGCCGGCGGCCGAGTGGTTGGGCGCTTCACATGACCACGCCGGGCGCATTCTGGTGAATCCCGATCTCTCGGTCGGCGACAGCGCCGATACTTATGCGATCGGCGACACGGCCGCGGTCAAGGATACGTCCGGCCATCCGGTTCCCGGCGTTGCTCCGGCCGCCAAGCAGATGGGGCGCTATGTCGGTGAGCGGATCGCCGCGAAACTCGCCGGTGCGACGCCGTCGGGGCCGTTCATCTATCGCGATCTCGGCGAACTCGCGACCATCGGCCGAAAAGCGGCCGTGGTGAAAATGGGGAGCATGCAGCTTACCGGCTTCGTCGGATGGGTATTCTGGAGCCTCGTCCACATCTTCTTCCTGATCGGCGCGCGTGATCGGGTCGTCGTCGCGGTCAACTGGGCCTGGAATTATCTGACGTTCCAACGCGGCGCGCGCCTGATCACCTGAGAGGAAGGTTTTACGGTCGGGTGGTCGAGGGGCGGGCCAGCGCCGCGGTGGATTGCCTTTAGGATTGCCTTTGTTCATCAAGGCGAAGCCGGTGAAATAGGCGATCCTATTGACGAAGCGGACAACCGGCGCTCTTTAGGACCCGAAAAAGCCTGTTGGCTGGCAAATGCTCCATGCGGTTCGCTTATGCCCGCCAACTGACGGGGACTCCTTTGCAGGACATCCAAGGCCACAGCGGGCCGGTAAAGGTCGGTTCGGATCGAAGCTTCGGCGCGGTTTTTGTCGCCGTCTTCGTCGTAATCGGCCTTTGGCCCGTGGTGTCGGGCGGTTCGCCGCGGCTGTGGGCCTTACTGGTCGCGCTTGGCTTCCTCGTGCCGACGCTCGTTGCGCCGCGGGTGCTGCATCCGTTGAATGTCGTGTGGTTCCGCTTCGGCATGTTGCTGCATGCCGTAGTGAACCCGGTGGTCATGGGGTTGATCTTTGTCTTGGCTGTCGTGCCGACGGCGCTCGTGATGCGGCTTCGGGGCAAGGACGTGCTCGATATCGACTCGCGCAAGCGGACGCAGCGGGAGAGTTATTGGATATTGCGTTCGCAGCGCACGATCGACGCAGACTCGATGCGGAACCAGTTTTGATGCTTGAACGAGGGAGCGAATGGCGTTTCTTAGCGAATTGTGGAGCTTCTTGCGCGCGCGCAAGAAGTTCTGGCTTACGCCCATCATCCTCATGCTGCTGCTGCTCGGCGGATTGGTGGTGCTGTCATCCGGGTCGGCGGTGGCCCCGTTCATCTATACGCTGTTCTGATGCGCGCGGACTGATGCAGAGGAAGCGCGCCGCGTGACGCGGATACTGGGGATATCGGCGTTCTACCACGACAGTGCCGCCGCACTGGTGGTCGACGGCGAGGTCGTCGCTGCGGCCCAGGAGGAACGGTTCACCCGCGTCAAGCATGACGCCCGCTATCCGGAGAACGCGATCGCCTATTGCGTCGCTCAGTCCGGCGGCGGTCTTGCCGACATCGACCTCGTGGTCTTTTACGAGAAGCCGTTTCTCAAATTCGAACGGTTGATCGAGACCTACGTCGCCTTTGCTCCGCGCGGCTTCCAGTCGTTCAAGACGGCGATCCCGGTGTGGATTCGCGAGAAGCTGTTCCAGAAGGACATGCTGCGGCGACGCCTGCAGGAGCTCGCGCCGGACTTCGACTGGAAGACGCGGCTCCTGTTCAGCGAGCATCATCTAAGCCATGCCGCCAGCGCCTTTTACCCCTCGCCGTTCGATGAGGCGGTGATCCTGACCATGGACGGCGTCGGCGAATGGCCGACCACGTCGGTCGCACTCGGCCGCGGTCGCGACATCACGATCCACAAGGAGCTGCATTTTCCTCATTCGCTCGGGCTGCTCTACTCCGCCTTCACCTATTACACCGGCTTCAAGGTGAATTCGGGAGAGTACAAACTGATGGGCCTCGCGCCCTATGGCGAGCCGCGTTACCGCAATCTCATTCTCGACAAGCTGATCCATCTGAAGGACGACGGCACCTTCCACCTCAACATGGATTATTTCAATTACTGCGTCGGCTTGACCATGACCAACGACGCCTTCGCCGGTCTTTTCGGCCAACAGGCGCGGCGGCCCGACAAGGATCTGCTCACCGATTTCCATATGGATGTGGCCGCCTCGATCCAGGCCGTAACCGAGGAAGTGATCCTACGGCTCGCCCGTTCGCTCGCGCGCGAATTCGACCTGCCCAATCTCTGTCTTGCCGGCGGCGTTGCGCTCAATTGCGTCGCCAACGGCAAAGTGCTGCGCGACGGCGTTTTTCCGCAGATTTGGATCCAGCCGGCGGCAGGCGACGCCGGCGGGGCGGTAGGCGCTGCGCTCGCGGCGTGGCATCTGTTTCTCGGTCGCGATCGGCCTGCCCGTCAGAACGCCGACCGCATGCGCGGCGCTTATCTCGGGCCCGAATTCGCGCAGGCGGACATCGAGGCGCGGCTCACCGCGCAGGGCGCCCGCTTTCAGGTGTTGCCGGATGACGAGGTCATCGAGGCGACGGCGCAGGGGCTCGCGGACGGGCAAGCGGTCGGCTGGATGCAGGGACGCATGGAATTCGGTCCGCGCGCGCTCGGCGCACGCTCCATCCTCGCCGATCCACGCTCCCCGACCATGCAGAAAATGCTCAACCTGAAAGTCAAGTATCGCGAGAGCTTCCGGCCCTTCGCGCCCTCGGTGTTGCGCGAAGACGTCGCCGACTGGTTCGAATTCGACGGCGACTCGCCCTACATGCTGCTTGTCGCCGACGTGGTTCCGGAACGCCGCCGCGCAATGACGGCGGAGGAACAGGCGCTATTCGGCATCGACAAGCTCAACGTTCCGCGCTCGGATATCCCCGCGGTCACGCATGTCGATTATTCCGCGCGCATTCAGACGGTGCACGCTGAAACCAACCCGCGCTACCACGCGCTGCTGACGCGCTTCAAAGAAAAGACCGGCTGCCCGGTGCTGGTGAATACCAGTTTCAACGTACGCGGCGAACCGATCGTGTGCACGCCCGAAGACGCGTTCCACTGCTTCATGGGCACCGAACTCGATCTCCTGGTCGCCGGCAATTGCCTGCTGCGTAAAGAGGAGCAGGACCAGTCGCTTGCGCGCAATTACAAGGACGCCTTCGAGCTCGATTAGGAGCGCTTGCGCACGAGAATCGCTCGCAGCGACTGTCGATTGCCTGCGTTCAAGGGGGGACCGCGCGCGGGTCAGCGTGCAGTGGAAAGGCGGGAAGCGCGAGTCTGCAACGCCCGAATGCGTTCGCCCAAATCGCCGCGACTTGCTTGCGCGCGATCGCCCTGCGCCGGACTGCCGTTTCCGCCGGGCGTCGCCTGCGGCAGGCCGATAGTCTTTTCGTCGGCGAGAATCGATTCAATCGGAGAGCCTGGCCCCTCCAGGGCGAGCGTCAGCCGCGCGACTTCCGCGGCGATATCGTTGATGCGCTCCCGCAGCATGGCATTCTCGACCCGTTCCGTGGCCCAGGCCGCCTCCGCCCCCTGCGGCAGAGACGCGCCTTCGCGCTTGAGCCGGGCGGCCTCCTCGCGCGCCTCGTCGCGCTCCCGCTCAAGCTTCGCCTTTTCCGCCTTCAGGGCCTCTATCTTGTCGATCTCGCCGCGGGTCTTGCGTGCGTCGTAGTCGCGCTCCGCCAAAACCCGCCCCTGCTCGGTCAGCCGCTCCTCCAGTTCCTGGACGCGCTTGCCGAGCACCTCGGCTTCGGTTGTCTGCGCGATCAACTGCCGGTCCAATTGCGTGGCGCGGCCGCTGGCGCTCGCTGCCTTGGCGCGTTCCTGCGCGAGTTCCTGGGTCGCGGCCTCGGCCGCTTTGCGCGCGGTCTCCATACGCGGGCTGAACTCCTTGACGTCCTTCGCCGCCTGCTCGAGCTGCGCCTTGTACTGCTCGACCTGCGTCTTCAGCGCGGCGATCTCGAGCCGCTGGCTGTCGATCGCGGCCGTGCGCTGATTGAGGGCGGCGGTCAGCTTGGCAAGCTCGTTCTCCTTGCCCGTGAGGGCGTGTTCGACGTCATGCATTTTGTTGGTCTTGACCGAATATTCCTGCTCGGTCGTGCGTAACTGTTCGCGCGTGATGTTCTCGCGCGCTTCGATGGCAAGGAGCGCCGCGTTCTTCTCGTTCAACTCGTTCTTGAGCTTCTCGATCGCCATCGACTTCTTGCCCAACTCATTGAGCTGGGCGGTGGTCTTTGCCTTGAGCTGATCAACGCTCATCTCCAGCCGCCGCGTCGACATGGCGAACTCGGCGCGCAACTGATCCTTCTCAGCCTGGATCTCCGCGATCGAAAAGGGCGTCTCGGACGCGAGCCGGCGCTTTGTCAGGCGAACGGCGCGATTATGGACCAACGGCACGAAAATGAGATTGAACAGACTCGCGATCAGGAATCCGATCGCGAAAAACATGAGCTGTTCGACCACGTGGAACGCCTCCGCTCAAAACGGCGCCGGGAAGGCTGACACGCTGCGGTGATCTTCCTGCGCTAAGCACAAGCGAATTTACACGTTTTCGGCGTCAGGCTCACGGAAAACGCCGCCGATCACGCAACATTGTCGTGGCGCTGGCCGCGGGTGGGCGGGGCGTCAGAACGGATTCCAGGTCGATTGCGGGGTGAATTTGAGATACCCGATGCTCGCGCCGAGCCGGAGCCCGACGCCCGAGCGGATCGGGACGACGACGATATTGTTGGCGGTCAACGCCGTCATGCCGAGCCCGCCGATGAAATAGGCGGAGCCTTCGATTCCAGCGAAGCGTTGATAAATCGCCTCGGTCGCCGGCAGATTGTAGACCAGCATCATGGTGCGGGCGCCCTCTCCGCCGAAGTCCCAGCCGAAAGAGGGGCCTTGCCAGAACACGCGCAGGTCGCCCGCATTCTTGGTGTAAAGCACGCCTTCGCCATAACGCAGGCCGCCGAAAAACGCCCCGCCGGCTTCTTCGCCAAGCACATAGCCGTTGGGAAGCCCCCATTGGCTGACCGTCTTTTCCACGATCGTCGCAAGCCCGCGCGAAACGCCGCCGAAGAACCGATGGCCCGCGGCGATGATCTCGCCCGGCGCGAACCCGCTGGGATGCGCAGGCTGTGGCGTTTCCTGGGCAACCGCCGTCACCGGGACGGAACACAAAAGCCAAACGACGATCGCAACAAGCCGCAAGGCTCTGTCCATTGCTTGCCACCCCCGAGGTTTTGCCGGAGACCAGCGATCCGCGCCCTGCGCCAGATGGCCCCAGCCAAAGGCCGCCCGAATCACAGGTTCTTGCAAGACTATGACGCGAGCACGGCGGACTCAAAGCGCAGTGGATTGTCCGCGTCGTTAGAGCGCCACGAGCCTATTGCCGCACATGAGGGTCGCCCCAGGCGACGAATGCGGGCACCAGAAAGCCCGTTTCGGCATGCCCATAGGTTAGCGGTGCGCCGTCCGGACGGACCACGGTTCCGCCCGCGGCGGCGAGGACGGCGTGTCCGGCGGCAATGTCCCACTCATGGGTCGGGGCGAGGCGCGGATAGACGTCGGCTGCGCCTTCGGCGAGCAGGCCGAATTTAAGCGAAGAGCCCGACGCGACGCGCTCCGCGATCGGCAGCCGGCCGAGAAAAGCCTCGGTTGCGGGGTCGAGATGCGACCGGCTGACGGCTGCGACCAGTCTGCTTGGGGCGGTTCGGACGCGGATCGGCGCGGCGGCCCGCGCCGTTTCGGGGGGCATGCCCGCCTCAAGAGCAAGGCGCTCGGCGAATTGACCGACGCGGCCACGGTAGAGCAGGGCGCGAGCGGGAAGGAAAACGAAGCCCAATGCGGGTTCTCCCGCCTCGATAAGCGCAAGATTGACGGTGTATTCGTCCCGTCGGGCGATGAATTCCTTGGTGCCGTCGAGCGGATCGACAAGGATGAAAGGAGCGCCGGCTTCGATTGCCGGTTCCGAGCCAGCCAGTTCCTCGGAGACGGCCGGGACGCCCGGCAGAAGCTTGGCCAGCCCTTCGAGAATCACCGCCTGTGCGGCGTCGTCAGCCGCCGTCACCGGGCTGAGATCGGCCTTCTGCCGCACGGCCAGCGGCTTACGCGCAATCGCGAGGATCGCTTCGCCCGCTTGCGAGACGAGGCCGGTCAGCGCCGCGATGAGAGTGGGATCAATCGGATGCATCAAAAGGCGCGCCCCGCGGCGGGAGTCGTTTGCGTTGATTACAAGGGGCGGTGTATCACACGGGGCGACCCGCGGCGCGGCCGCCGAGCGGGTGACATCCACCGGACACGCCATCCACACTGGAGACGCATTGAATGTCCAGCGCGGCGACGCTTGAGCCTCTCGATCTCTCCGCCCTGCTCTGCTCGCGGGTATGTCACGACCTCATCAGTCCTTCCGGCGCGATCGTCAACGGGCTTGAAGTGTTGGAAGACGCGCAGGACGAAGAGACCAAGGCTTTCGCCCTCAATTTGATCAAGAAGAGCGCAGCGACCGTATCCGCCAGATTGCAGTTCTGCCGGCTCGCTTTCGGCGCTGCGGGCTCGGTGGGCGCCCAGGTCGATCTCGGGGACGCGGAGAAGGTCGCGCGCGGCGCCCTCGAGGACGAGAAGGTGAAGATCAATTGGGGCCTGCCGCGGGCGCTGCTTCCCAAGAACCGCGTCAAGCTTTTGCTCAACCTGTTGCTCGTCGCGGGCCACGCGATCCCGCGCGGGGGGGTGCTGACAGTCGATTCGGCCGGAGAGGGTGAAAACGTGGGCTTCCGTATCGAGGCCTGCGGGCTCAACGCCCGAGTGCCGCAGGCGATGGTTGCGCTCGTCGCCGGCGGTGAGGAGGGGCAGGCGATCGATGCGCATGCGATCCAGCCTTTTTACACCGGCTTGCTGGCGAGAACCTGTGGATTATCGGTCGCGATCGAGAGCGAAGGCGAGGCGGTGATCGTCCTCGCCAGGTGACCCCGTCGGCACAGGGCATTGAAGATGGTCGTCGCCACGTAAAGTCTCCCCGTTTTTGACGGCGGGCGGCGAGGTTAACGGATGGAAGCGCGGGTCGCCGGGCTTCTCGTGGCCAACGAAATACACCGCCGCGTAGCCAAGATACCCGATTGTTCGCTCGCTTCGGTCCTAAAGCGAATTCCGTTCCAATCGAATCGGAATTCGCTCCGGTTGTCCTTGAGTGGTCGCATTTTCTGTGGCGAACCGGTTCCCACTTCGCGGGAAAATGCTCTAGGTGTTATCGATGAGATATTCGGCGAAGGCGGCGTCCTTGGATCGGATGTGACGCAGCACCCAGTCGCGCAAGGTTGAAATGTCGGCGGCGCTGAGGGTTTGTCCGCCCGATTCGATCCGCTTCTGGAAGTCGCGCATCTGCTCCATGAGCTGGTCGTGTTCCGCCTCATGGGCCGGGAGTCCGGGATAGACCTGCTGCCGCATCTCCACCTGTTCGCTCATGAAATGGATGTTGGTGTATTCGATCAACTGGTCGAGCAGCGCGGCGAGCCGGGCCGTGTCGCCGGCCCCGCCGAGTTCCGCTTCGATCGCCAGCAACAGGTCGATTTGCCCCTGATGCTCGCGGTCGAGCGCGTCCTGGCCGAGTTGAAAAGCGCTTTCTTTATCCGGGGTCGTGGTCATCGCCGGTTCCCTTCGGTCCGCCCAGCTTGACAGGCGCCGATCGCACCCCTGAGGAGCAAGTGTAATCGCGCCGATCTTGCGGGCAAGCCTTTGCTTGTTGCACCGCGTTCAGCGAAAAACAAAACCCCGCCATTGGCGGCGGGGTCGGAAGGCTCCGAGTTGGGAGGAGAGAGCCCGTTGGCTCCCGGAGAAACTTGCTATCGCTATCCGATCTGCGTCTGCAACCGTTCGCTTGCGTCACGCGGGAATGCGCGCTTCGTCCTCGCTCGGCTCGCGCAGCACATAGCCGCGCCCCCAAACGGTCTCGATGTAGTTGCGGCCGCTCGAGGCGTTGGCGAGCTTCTTGCGCAGCTTGCAGATGAACACGTCGATGATCTTGAGCTCCGGCTCGTCCATCCCGCCATAGAGATGGTTGAGGAACATCTCCTTGGTGAGCGTCGTGCCCTTGCGCAGGGACAGGAGCTCCAGCATCTGGTACTCCTTGCCGGTGAGATGCACGCGCTGCCCCGTCACCTCCACCGTCTTGGTGTCGAGGTTGACGATCAGGTCGCCGGTCTGGATCACCGATTGCGCGTGACCCTTTGAGCGGCGCACGACGGCATGAATGCGCGCGACCAGCTCGTCCTTGTGGAACGGCTTGGTCATATAATCGTCGGCGCCGAAACCCAGCCCCTTCACCTTGTCTTCGATGCCGGCAAGGCCCGATAGAATAAGAATCGGGGTCTTGACCTTGGAGACGCGCAGCGCCCGCAGCACCTCGAAGCCGGACATGTCGGGCAGGTTCAGGTCGAGCAGGATAATGTCGTAGTCGTAGAGCTTGCCAAGATCGACGCCCTCTTCGCCGAGATCCGTAGCGTAGACGTTGAAGCTCTCCGACTTCAGCATCAGCTCAATGGATTGCGCGGTTGCGGTGTCGTCTTCGATCAGCAGTACGCGCATGCCAGTCCCCTTCCATGCCGCGTCGGATTGAGGATGGCCGACCCTCTTGACGGCCTTGCTATACGCCTTGGGTTCCAACTGATTCGAAACGTTAACGAGCAATGCTTAACAAAAGATGATTCATCCGCGCAAGGCCCAGCTGGATTTATTTGCTGAAACTTACATAAGTCATTGTAATTACTTTGTATTTTTCTCATCAGACCGCTCACGTCTCACTTGAGGAACCTGGTTTAACCGATCAGAATGATTCCTCTGGCATTTACCGAGCCCACGTTTTCAGTCCCAAGGACGGTGATGCAATGATTAACGAAGCGGGTAAACACAACGTTAAAGGTTTAGCTTTGGTTTCCGAGGGTTAGGGCTATATGTTGCAATTTTGCAACGGACGGCGGGAAAAAGATTATTTTCAATGGGAAGCTGATCGGGCGAATCGCGAACGGTGGGCTCGTTCCACAGAAGTCAGGCGGACTCAGCTGCGAATGTGCGGTCGTAACGCTCGTCTCTATCCGTCAGTTCTAACGCATCTTAACCGCAACGGCGCAAGTCATTGTGGAAACCAAAAACTAACACTGTGCCGCCACAATCGCTGGGTCGCGCCTGAAGGGCGGCGCGACTTCAGGCTGGGTCAGCCTTCTCGGGCTTCTGGGGGGAGTGTGAGTCGATGAAGTCGCGCGAATCGATTATTCGGCTGAAGAAGTTTCAGGTCGACGAAAAACGACGCAAGGTCGCGCAGATCGAGGCGATGATCGCCGAGTTCGAACGCATCGCGACTGAGCTCGATCGCGAAATCCAGGCCGAGCAGGAGCGCACGGGCATCCACGATCCGACGCATTTCGCCTATTCGACTTATGCCAAGGCGGCGATTGGCCGAAGCGAAAATCTCAAGCGCTCGGCCGAGGAGCTTGTCGGCCAACTCGATCGAGCACGGACCGCGTTGCAGGAATCGTTCGAGGAGCTGAAGAAGGTCGAGCTGCTCGATGAACGCGACCAGATGCGCGAGCGACCCGGCGAAGCGGCGGGCGAGACGGCCGAACTCGACGCGGTCAACGCTTTGCGGATGCGCGGCGCCGTCGGCTGAACGGTGCGTCGACTCGCTCCGCCGCTCCAACCCCCGCGAATTCGAAGCGGGCGGCGCGCTGGCGCTATTTGTCTCACGAGCCATCTTTCGGCCGTCTCGCCCACGCACCATACGTGGAGTAGGCGGCCTGCGGTTGCAGGCGGGGCGCGGTCTGAATGCTGACATCGGCTGAGCTTGTGTGGCTCTTGGCCGCGGTCGCCAAAGGCGACCAGGCGGCGTTTGAACGCCTGTACGGGGCGACACGCGCGAAACTTTACGGAATCCTGCTGCGTATCTTGCGCCGCTCGGACCTTGCTAACGAGGTCCTGCAGGAGACCTATCTGAAGATCTGGTCGAACGCCGGAAAATTCGATCCTGCGCTCGCCTCGCCGATAACCTGGATGGTGTCGATTGCCCGCAATCGCGCCATCGACGTCATGCGGAAACGAACGGAGACCTCGATCGAGGAGGAACCGGAGGTCATGGCCGTGGCAGCCGAGAACGCCGACCCGTTGGCGCGGCGCGAGATGAGCGAGCAACTCAAGCGCCTGCTCGCCTGCCTCGGGCGGCTCGAATCCGACCGCCAGCGGATGGTGCTGCTCGCCTATTATAATGGCATGAGCCGCGACCAAATCGCCGCGCAATTCGACCGGCCGGTGAATACGGTCAAGACCCAGCTGCGGCGCGCGCTGGCCGACATTCGGGAGTGCCTGGAGTCATGACGGCGGACGAAGACAGAGCCGGTCTTGCGGCCGAATATGTGCTCGGCACGCTCGACACCGCCGAGCGCGAACAGGCCGAAGAGCAAATACGGTCGGACCCTGCTTTCGCGGCGCTCGTGCAGGACTGGGAACGGCGGCTCGGCGAGCTGCATGCAATGGTCGAGCCCGTGGTCCCGCCGCCTGAATTGTGGATGGCGATCCAGGGGCGGCTCGCCGAAATCGAGCCCGCCGCCGAGGTGCGGCTGCCGGGTTTTTTGGAAACGCCCGCACCGAGCGCCGACGGCGAAGCGGCGAACGTGGTCAGCCTCACGCGACGCCTGCGGCGCTGGCGGGGTGGCGCGATCGGGTTCGGAGCGCTTGCGGCGGCGCTCGCCGGCATCGTCGTCACCGCCGCGATCGCCCCTGAGCGCCTGCCGGCGCCGCTGCGGCCGAAGCCGAAGGTGGAAACCGTCGAGGTGACCCGCGAGGTCGTGCGAACCGTCGAGGTTCCTGCGCCAAGCCGCTTCGTCGCCGTGCTGCAGAGCGGTCCCGACGCGCCTGCCTTCATCATGACGGTGGACCTGGCCCAGCGCAGCCTCACGGTCCGCCGCGTTTCCGCCGAGGAGCAGACTGGCAAGAGCTACGAACTCTGGCTCGTCTCGGACAAGTACCCCGCGCCGCGTTCGCTTGGTGTCATCGGCGCTGGCGAGTTCACGCAAGTTCCGGCGTTGCAGGCCTATGATCGCAACACGATCGAAGGCGCCACTTTTGCGGTGTCGCTTGAACCCGAGGGCGGCTCCCCGACCGGGGTTGCGACCGGGCCCGTGCTGTTTTCCGGAAAGCTTTTGGAAGCGGTGCCGCCGCCGCGGTCGCCTTGAGGGCTCGTGGCGATCGCCGGGGAGTGGACGCCGTTTCAAAGGCGATCGTGCGGCAGGATGCCTGGGAATAAATTGCGCCGCCGATCACGCCGAAGGAGCGGTTCAGTTGGTGGAGCGGTGATTCCGATCGGAGACCATCACGACGGGGCCGGTCCCACTGATGCCGTAGCCGTTGGTGTCGTCGGTCGCGCGGGCGGTAATCCCGATCAGCATGATAACGAGCGCCGCCACCAGGGTGAGCACGACGACTTTGACGTGATTGATCCGGCCGCCCGCGGCGACCGCTGACGCATTACTGTTCATGACGACCCCTCGTCGATCGAACCGTATTTTGGTCGCCGCAACGTGCGGCCAGGTTCAATCCCTCACCGTGCAGAATTCTTGTTTGCCAACAAAAACACGACGTTGCCCCGTGCGAGCAAGTAACCGGCAAAGGCCGAAAAGGTTTCTGCCGCAAGCGCTCACGTTGGCGTGAGGCAAATGAGCCTGCAATCTCATGCGGGCAACGGCCGGGCGAAGCCGCAGGTTCACGGCAATATTACCTCTCCGATAATTGGTGAACGATGCGAGGTGCGCAGCAACAGATCAAATAAAACAAGTTTTTATGACCGTCGATTTCAACATGACAGAAATTTAATGCTTACAGAAGTGTAACTTGCACGGTTTCGAACGTTGACTTAGCGCTTTTACTCCAAACGGGGATGGAGGCATGCATGTGGAAATCAATACTCGCCGGTACGGTCGCCCTGGCGCTTTCGAGCGCGGGCGTAGCGTTTGCGCAACAACGTCCGGGCATTGGGCCGGCCCAGCCGAGCCCGCCAGCCCCACAGGTTTCGCCGGCTCCGCAAAGCGCGCCCCAACAGGCTGCGCCGGCGCAGCAAAGGCCGTCCGTGCAACCGCAGGACGATGCTCGGGCCGTCGCCGAGGGCCGCATCGCCGAGCTGCGCAGCCGGCTCTCCTTGACTCCGGAGCAAGAGAAGAACTGGTCGGCCTTTGAACAGGCCTATCGGGATTTTGCGCAGCTGCGGGCGGAGCGTTGGCGCGATCTCGCGGCCGCGCGGCGCAGCGACAACCCGGTCGAGAATTTTCAATCCTGGGCCGATTTCGCAAGCCGCCGCGTCAATGCGATGAAGCGGCTCGCCGACGCCACGGCGCCCTTCTATCAGAGTCTCGACCAGAACCAGCAGCGCCGTTTCCTCGACCAGATCTATGCCTGGCACCCCCGGCTCGCTCGGCTGAGCAACCGGCTCGCCGCCCGAGGGCGTGAGGGGGACGATGGGGGCTGGCGCGGGCGCGGCCCAGGGCAGGGCTGCGACTTCCACCGCGGGTATGGCATGCGCGGGCATGGTATGGGCCGCGGCGATGACCAAGACGGGCCAGGCCGCGGTTACGGGCGCGGCCCGGGTCCCGGCACGGGCCCACATTGGGGCTGGCGCGGCCGTCGCGGCGACTGGGACGACCGCGACCGCGATGACGATGGTGGTCCCGGCTACGGCATGGGCCGAGGCATGGGTCCGTATGGGGGCTGGCACGGTCACGGTCGCCACGGGGGCTGGGATGACGACGATGAGGATAGCGCCGGTCCCGGTCGCGGCATGATGGATCGCGGCATGATGGGTCGCGGCATGGGTCCGTGCGGGGGCGGGCACGGGCGCGGCCGGAACGATTGGGACGACCGCGGCGGCTATGAGTCCGGTCGCCACCATGGCATGTGCCCGCGTTGGGGCTCGCGCGACCGCGACGACACCGATGGTTCGAGCGGCGGTTGGAGACGGCAGGATTGGCGCGGAGACAGCGGTTCTATCGGTCCCAACGAGGAACGCTTGTGAAAATCATGAGGAGCGGGTCGCTCCGAACGTGAATTCGAACGTGATGGAGAGGTTTCGAACAAAGGACCAGGATTGTTCTTAGGCTTGGCCGGGCGGTCATCTGCAAGTCCCCCCATGCCCCCAGAGATCGCCAGGCCACGCAGGCCGCCGGGTTCGCCTGGCGGCCTGCGTCATTTTTTCGGGAGTCGGATCGCCCTGAAGCGCGTTTACGAAAGGCGGTCCATTGGATTTGGCCGACGGGCTCTTCCAAACCAACTTGCCGCTCCTATATCGCGGGTTTCCGGTCAACCCGCCGAACCGGCGCCGTGGAACGGCTGTTACTGGAGTGGTCGGCCCATTTCTGGACAGAGGTTGACCTGTTTGCTAAGGACGCGCGGCCCGCTCAAAACGGGCATGCGGGCGCATAGCTCAGTTGGTAGAGCAGCTGACTCTTAATCAGCGGGTCCAAGGTTCGAGTCCTTGTGCGCCCACCATCTCATATAATTGATATTACGCTAATTTTCTCAGAATCTGCCTATATTTTTGAGAAGCCAAAAAAGCAAAAAAGACACCTGTGCACCCATGATGCACACATTCGAGATAGCCGGCACCGTGGCGGAACCAGCATCGCTTCCGTACCGCGAGTTCGAATCCCTCTTCCCCCGCCAGCGTACTG
>JBAPYK010000301.1:0-3760 GCA_049284695.1 Rhodoplanes sp.
CTTACGCATGTTTTGCACTACTTATATAGACTATTTGGTTTGATAGTATAATATACTCGTTATAGGCTTTCACGAATGCCAGATAGGCCCATTCGGGCGCACCGTATCCTGCAGATGATGGGAAGACAACGGCAAGCCTACCCCCCCCCTGCCACCTTCAAGGCCTCGACACGTTCAAAAGTACGCAGCCATAGTGGCTTAGTGAACCGCCTGGAATGAGACAACCAGCGCGGATTTGTGAACCAGAACCCCCCAGCTGAAGCCTAAATTAGTATGTTATTGATATGTAGTGCAGTTAGTCTAAACCCGGTCTTATCGAGCAGGCAACCGAAGAAGCTATCGAGCGGAGGGTTGATGCAAGAAGTCTGGCTCAGGCGTCGCGCCAATGATTACAAGGATGCACTGCGCCTGATCCTCGAGCCGCGCTTCCAGATAAATGCCGTCGACCCTCCAATAGACGTGCCGCTTGGCACTTTTACTAAGGAAATAGAGCCCCGCTGAACGTTTCGAGGCCTTGAAGGTGGCAGGGGCTTGCCGTTGTCTTCCCATCATCTGCAGGATACGGTGCGCCCGAATGGGCCTATCTGGCATTCGTAAAAGCCTATAACGAGTATATTATACTATCAAACCAAATAGTCTATATAAGTAGTGCAAAACATGCGTAAGGCAGCACGGAATAGACTAAAAGCAGATATCGTTTACCACATTATTTGTGGTATGTGGTTTTAGTCTCCTTGGCGGCCCTTTTGCCACGAGTCGGGGCAGTCGAAAGGGCATAGACTGTTTGTTCCGACCGCAGAATGCCCATTATGCCGAGTAAGTATCCCCCGGCAGAGCCGGGGGCTTTACGACGTTAGCCGCTCAAAGCGGCTGGTTGGGGTCGCTGATGCGACCCCATGGGTGCAGTTCGTCGTCCCTGCCCTCTCCATATGCTGCAGAAGAGCGCCTCACCTTCCAGTTCTGCTCGCATGCCTCGCAGAGAAACAGAGCATGATCCCGTGTTGGCAAGTCCTGTTCGCACGGTTTTTTGCTGGCTCAGGCCGGCACGTCCGCCCCAACAGTTCCTGAGAACTGCTGTAAAAGTCAAACTGCTACTGCCACCCCGGCAGAGCCGGGGGAACTCCCTTGGACGTTAGTATATAATACGATGTTTTGCGGAGGTTTGCGATGCGTTAGCGCGGCAGCTCTGCCCAGGCATTTCAGACGTCGATTTTCTCAGCAATCTCGATCGCGTCGTCGATCTCGATCCCGAGATAGCGGACGGTTCGCGTCCTTTGCTTTTGTCCGTGGCGAGATTTCAAAGCGTGGGTAGAAAATCGACGAATGTCGATGCAAGCTGCTTCAGAATATATGCGTTGCCCTGCAGCTTTGCGGTTCCCCGATCCGGGCGTCGAGTGTTTTGCTCCCATCATCGGCTGCGCGATCCGTCAGACGAGAGTCCGCCGCAGCGGGCGCAAGCAGGAGCAAGCTCCAGCCACGAAACGCGAGCCAGACCGCGCGAAGGGCGTATACCAGCTCGCCTCAATTTCCCACATCGAGCCCGAGATCGAGGATGGGCGCGCTGTGGGTGATCCAACCGACCGAGATCAGATCGACTCCGCTCGCCGCGACCGCGGCGATCGTTTCGACCGTGATCCGGCCGGAGGCTTCGGTTACCGCGCGCCCTCCGACCATCCGCACGGCGCGGTCGAGGGTTTCCGGGTCCATATTGTCGAGTAGCACGGCGTCGACGCCGACGGACATCGCCTCCTCGAGCTGGTCGAGCGTGTCCACCTCGACCTCGATCTTGACGAGATGTCCGACGCCGGCGCGGGCGCGCTCGATCGCCGGCGTTATTCCGCCCGCGATCGCGACGTGATTGTCCTTGATGAGCACGGCGTCATCGAGCCCGAAGCGATGATTCGATCCGCCGCCGACGCGGACGGCGTATTTCTCGAGCGCGCGCAGACCCGGCGTGGTCTTGCGCGTACAGACGATTCGGGCCGGGCCGTGCGGACGCGCCGCCTCGACCAACGCCGCCGTTGCGGTCGCAATGCCCGAGAGGCGGCAGAACAGGTTGAGCGCAACCCGCTCGGCGGTCAGGATCGGCTGCGCCGGACCATCGAGCCGGACGGCCGCTTCCCCGGGGGCGACCCGGCTCCCGTCGGGCCGCTCGATCACGACTTTTATCATCGGATCGAGCAGCCGGAAAGCGAGTAGAGCCGCGTCTAGTCCGGCAAGCACGCCGGCCTGCCGTGCGACGATCGCACCGGACAAGCGCGCTGCGGCCGGGATCACAGCGCCCGTCGTAATGTCGCCGGCGAGCCCGAGGTCCTCGACCAGCGCGGCGCGCACGATCGGCTCGACCAGTACGACGGGAGGCGCCGGAATGTGAGCAGCGTTCATGTCAGGCCACGTCCTGCAGGGAGCTCGCGCCGTCCTTGCCCTGCAGCGCCGCCGCGGCCGCCAACGCGCCCACAAGCGTCGTCTCGGTGTGGCGGACCGTCCCGAGCGCGGGGTGATCGCTGCGGAAATGCGCTCCCCGGCTCTCACGGCGGGCGAACGCGGCCGTTGCAACGAGCAGGGCGACCAGCGCCGGGTCGGAGTTCGACCCGGGCGCTCCTGCGACACGACGCGAGAGCAGGCGAATGGCCTCTTGTAGTCCACGCGCCTCGCGAACGACGCCCACGCGCTTCGTCATAAGCTCGCGGATGTCTGTCATGCTCATTCCGTACCCATCCGTATCCGTGTCGCAAGCCGGCGAAGCCTTGGTCTGCGCCAGGGGAGGAGGGCTGGCGAAATCCGCTCGGACGGTCGAGGCGGTTCCTAGGATGTCCTCCGCGACCCAGTGCGCAAAGGCCAAGGATTCGATCAGCGAATTGCTGGCGAGCCGGTTGGCGCCGTGCAGCCCGGTCGAGGCGACTTCGCCGCACGCCCAAAGCCCCTCGATGGACGCGCGCCCGCGACGGTCCACTTTGACGCCGCCCATATGGTAATGCGCCGCCGGCCGCACCGGGATCAGATCGCGAGCGGGATCGAGCCCGACTTTCCCGCACAGGGCTGCGACCGAGGGAAAGCGATTCGCGAAGCGCTGCCCCACGGCCGTGCGCGCATCGAGGAACACGGTCTCGCCTGCGGCAAGCTGCGCGAAAATCGCGCGCGCCACCACATCCCGCGGGGCAAGCTCCGCGCCCGGAACTTCGGCCATGAACCGCTCGCACCGGCCATTGACGAGCACGGCGCCTTCGCCGCGCACCGCCTCGGTCGCAAGCGGCATCGGATCGGCTCCGGTCGCGATCGCGGTGGGATGAAACTGGACGAACTCGAGATCGCGCAGAACCGCGCCGGCGCGGGCGGCGAGGGCTACTCCACTCCCGACCGCGCCGAGCGGGTTGGTGGTGTGAGCATAAAAGCCCCCGATTCCGCCGGTCGCGAGAACGACCCGACGCGTGGGCAGAACCGCAACAGACCCATCCGACCGCGCGCATCGAAGGCAGGCAACGGCGCCATCATGCAGGATCAGCTCGATAGCACGGAGACTCTCCATGACATCAATCGACGGCGCTGCGCGAACCGCCCGCGCCAATCGATCAAGGACGATCCGACCGGCGCCGTCGCCCGCCGCATGCACGATCCGCCGTCGCCCGTGTGCCGCCTCCAGGCCCAGCGCGAAACCGCCATTGGCCTCGCGGTCGAAAGACACGCCGAGGCGCTCAAGCCATTCGATGCAGGCCGGGGCGGCGCGGGCGACCGCGCGCGCCGTGCCAGGCTCGCTCAGGCC
>JBAPYK010000302.1:0-2488 GCA_049284695.1 Rhodoplanes sp.
TGCAGGCCGAAGCCGATCGGCTCGGGGTCGAAATCGCGATCGAAAAAATCACCGACTATGCGGCGATCGCGGGATACGGGATCGCCGCGACGCCCGGCGTCGTCGTCGACGGCAGGGTGGTTCACTCAGGCGGCCTGCCGAAACCGGACAACATTGCCAAGTGGCTCGCCTAATCGCTGCGAGCAACTTGTGTCGCCTTCCGTAACCATGCTGCGCACGCGGTGCAGTAAATATGTGGGACTGACACGATGGCTAATGAACAGAACGCCACGCCAACGGCGCCGTTTCACCAGCGCGGTTGGATCTCTTTCGTCGTCGGATTGAGCGCGGTCGTTCTCTTGATCAGCGGGATCGTACTGTTTATCGCGCCGAGCCGGCGGATGGCTGCGACCGTGCACTGGGCGATGTTGTCGCTCGACCGCGACGACTGGATCAATCTGCACAATGTATTCGCTATCCTATTCGTGGGCGCAGTGATCTGGCATCTCTTCTTTAACTGGAGCACCTTCAGCAACTACGTCGTGGCCCGCAGGACCCATCGACTCAACCTCAAACGGGAAATGCTGGCGGCGGCGCTACTGCTCCTGTTTTTTGTCGTTGCGGTTTCGCAGCAACTCCCGCCGGTTGATGCGCTGAGCGACCTTTCCAACTACTTCCATCAAGACTATTGGAAGTAGCACGAAACTGCACAACGGTTGCAAGGAGCTATATCAATGGCCGGGTCGTTCTTGGTGTTCGATGCGGCGCGACTGATGCTTGCAGCAGTGTTTTTGTTCAGCATCTGCGCATTGGGCATTGCACTCCTCGGCGAACATGTTTTCGGGATTCGACCCTGCATCCTCTGTCTTTATCAGCGCGTTCCCTATGTAATCAGCGCTGTTCTCGCCGGCGCTGCCGCCGCACTCCCAATATCGTTCGGCGCTCGCCGGCTCGCTCTCGCGCTCTGCGGCGTCGTTTTCACTGCGGGAGTGGCCCTGGCGTTCTACAGCGTTGGCGTCGAAGAACACTGGTGGGCCGGCGTGCCTGGCTGCGACGGCAGTCCGACCATGACCCTCACCGTGGATGATATACGCAAGCTTTCAGCGACAGCATCGTCCTTACGAAGCTGCGATGTCGACGTGTGGCGGCTCTTTGGTTTCTCGCTTGCCGCATACAATGCCGTCTCGCAGCTATTGGCGGCCGGCGCTTGCTTTCTGGTGCTACGTTGGCTGTCGAGACGACGCGCTCGTTTTAAGCTTGCGCCCATCGCCATTCCTACAAAAGGGCCTTGAACAGCAGCTCTCACCTCGCATAGCGCGATGGAACGAGACGACAAGGTCAGCGATTCGATCCCGCTCGGCTTGGCGACTGCAGCGCCGCCAATCAGGCACTTAGGTTCCGCTCTTGATCTGAGTCAAGGCCGAGCTTACAGGATTTTGCAACTCGTTGAGACGACCAACAAGGATATATTGCAATGAAAAATCTTCGCGTCGTTTTGCAGGCGTTCCGTCGTGACCTGCCCGACCAAAGCCTGACCGCCCAGGCAATCGATCGAGGTGCGTTGCTGGAAGAAATCTCACAGGTCGCCGCGTTGGAGCGCGTCCACGAGTTGGCGACTCTCCTCTTCGAGGCCGAGCAGGAGGACCTGCAGGACAATCCAGATCGGGAGATTGATCTCCGAACGCTGATCGACGGCCAGATTCGTCAACTGCGGACTCAACTGCCAAACGAGAGTAAGACCGCCAAGGCGATCGACCGGCAAGCTACGTGGGAAGAGATTTCTGAAGCCGCCCAGGAAGAGGGTTTGGGCAATCTCGCAGGAACGCTGTTCGAAGCGGAGCAGGAGCAGGATCGAGAGAAACTTTGAGCTTACTAACGTCCAAAAGAGTTCCCCCGGCTCTGCCGGGGGCAGTTTGACGTTGACAGCAGTCTTCAGAATCACGGACGTGACGGCCTGAGCCAGCAAGTGAGCCGCGCGAACATGGCTTGCCAACACGAGATCACGTTCGCTTCTCTGAGAGGCGGGGCCAGCCAGGAGAACACAGGAATAAGAGACGCTCTTCTGCAGTATGTGGAAAGGGCAGTGAGCAGGAACTGGACCATCGGGGTCGCGTTAGCGACCCCATCCAGCCGCAATTTATAGGGCTTGCCACCCAGCCATACTCGACCACCGAGGTCGACGGCTGACCCCCGCGACGCTGCTTCCTCCGCCATCTATGCGCGGATTCACGCCGCCGGTAACAGCAGGGGTAGAGCACTCGCGAGGCAGCCATTGCGCGAGACATTATGGGCTTGGCACGCGCTTTCGCCGTCAATCCCTCGCGCCTGCGGCGCGACCCTGCGGGCTTCGGGGATGACCCCTCGGCGCGGCCAAGCAAAGAGGACCGTCATGCCATGAATACAGACAATTTGCGTTGCTACACCTCATGCGCGGGGTAAAGGCTGTTGGCTTGTCCAATTGGAAAACACCACGAAAAAAGCTCTTGACTCGGGGAGCCTCATATAAGCC
>JBAPYK010000303.1:0-2629 GCA_049284695.1 Rhodoplanes sp.
GGATACATCGATGCCACGCTCGGCGAGCATATCCTCGACGTCGCGGTAGCTCAGAGCGAAGCGAAAATAGAGCCAGACGGCTTGCTGGATGACGATGCGCGGAAAGCGGTGGCGTCGATATGAGAGGCTATCCATAAGCGAACGCTATACGGTCCGTCCGTACCAAGCCAGCGTTACTGTGACAGTGCCCACGCCGGACCATACATTGGGTCATGTTGCCACTCTCACCAGCATCTTGCCGAAGTTCTTGCCTTGCAACATGCCGAGGAACGATGCGGGCGCGTTCTCGAGCCCGTCGACGATATCCTCGCGATACTTGACGCGACCGGTGCGCACCCATTCGCCGACATCGCGCAGGAAATCGCCTTCTCTGGCTGCGAAATCGAAGACGATGAACCCGCGTAGAAGGAGGCGTTTGCGCAACACGGAAAACATATCGGGCCCGGGCATCGGCGTCGTCAAATTGTACTGCGCGATGAGCCCGCATACGGGAACGCGCGCAAAATCGTTGAGCAGCGGCCACACCGTCTGCTGTACAGCGCCGCCAACGTTCTCGAAATAAATGTCGATGCCCTTTGGACAAGTGGCTTGGAGCTGGTCGGCAAAATCACGGGCGTGATGATCGAGACAAGCATCGAAGCCCAACTCGCGAGTGACGAAGCGACACTTCTCAGTGCCGCCAGCGATGCCGACCGCCTTGCATCCTTTGATTTTGGCGATTTGCCCCACTACCGAGCCGACGGCGCCGGAGGCCGCGGCAACCACGACGGTCTCGCCGGGCTTCGGCTGTCCGATTTCGAGCAGACCGACATAGGCGGTCATCCCCGGCATGCCGAGTACGCTAAGCGCCGTCGAAACAGGGGCCGCTTTGCGGTCGAGCTTACGTAAGCCTGCGCCATCCGAAAGCGCATATTCCTGCCATCCGCCATTGCCGAGGACGATGTCGCCAACCGTGTATTCTGGATTTCGGGAGCTGACGATCTGCCCGACCGTGCCGCCCACCATCGGCTGCCCGAGGGCCGCCGGCGCCGCATACGATTTTGTCGCATTCATGCGACCGCGCATGTATGGGTCGAGCGAGAGATAGATCGTGCGCATCAGCACCTCGCCGTCGCCCGGCTCTGGTATCGGCGCTTCCGTCAGCTCGAAATTATTGAGGCTGGGTGCGCCTTCGGGTCGGCTCTTCAGCACGATTTGACGGTTCACGCTCCCAAGCATCGATCCTCTCCTTCAGCTCGCGACTATCAGATCGAATCTGGCACGCGCAGGTGAAGGTCGCGTTGGCATTCCGCAATGGGTCTCGTCCGCAGTATCTCGAAACGATAACACGGTATCGCAAGGGGACGTCCCATCTTCAAGATGAGAGGTGATACCAAAAACGCCTCAACGCACCTGGAACACGAGCTTGCCCCGGAAATGGCGCGACTCGCTTAGTCGATGGGCGTCGGCGGCCTCAGACAGGCGATAGAGCTTAATCTCAGGAGGGCATATGGTCCCCTCCTGAAACAGTTGGGCGATGCGATCGAGATGCCGGCGAGCGCGTTCAACTAGAGGCCTGAGAGATGTTACATCGGGGCGGTTCGGCTTTGGCGCCTGTGCGCCAGACGCGATAAAAGCCGCGCGGCCGCCCGGCTTGAGCACCGCAAAGGACCTCTGCGCCACGTCACCGCCGACGGTATCCAAGACGGCGTCGCAATCGTTCACAACCTGAGTGAAATCCCTGGCGTTGTAGTCGATGATTTCATCCGCTCCGAGGCCGCGCACATACTCATGGTTCGCCGCCCTGGCAGTCGTGATCACATGGGCGCCGATGCGCTTGGCAAGCTGAATGGCGAAGCTGGCGACTCCGCCCGCCCCTCCTTGGATCAGGATCGTCTCCCCAGGCTGCAGTTTCAACGTATCCTCGATAGCACTCAGCGCGGTAAGGCCGGTGAGCGCCAAGGCAGCGGCGTTAACATGCGATAGCCCGTCGGGCTTCTTGGCCACGATGGCGGCCTTGACCGCGATTTTCTCGGCATAGGCACCCTCTTGGCCGGAGTCGCAAACCCCGAAGACCATATCGCCAACCTTGAGATCTGTGGCGCCTTCTTCAATGGCGTTGATCACGCCGGAAAAATCCCGACCTAAGGCAAATGGAAACTTCGAGTGCTGATACTGGCCGACGCGCGCCTTCCAATCGGCCGCGTTGACGCTGGCGGCAACCACATCGATGACCACATCGCCTGGCCCCGCGACCGGATCAGGCAAATCGCCGTATTTCAAGACGTCCGGTCCGCCAAATTGTTCAATGAAAGCAGCCTTCATCGTGTTTTTGCCTTGCGATCCGGAGCGGATGCGTTGCGCCAGACGGCCTCCCGGTGTTCGCGGGCTCGTAGCGCCGTCTCAGAACTAGTGGAACATTTGCCCGGCGTCGATTCCTTTGCGAGCCATCCCGCCTTGCCAAGAGAGCGCCCGCATTTCGACGAGCGGCGAGCCGTTCGGGGTTTCCCGAATGGCGTCGAGACGCCGATGGCTCTGCGACGGGCGGTTTCGATGACGGAGCGGATGTCGGCGTAGAGGTTGGCGGCCCATTCCGAGCGGAAGCAGTTGGTGACCTTGCGGAAGACGACGCAGGGCCGCAGCGCTCGCT
>JBAPYK010000304.1:0-23728 GCA_049284695.1 Rhodoplanes sp.
CACCGTCGTGACCTGTCCATAACAAGCGAAGAGGGGAAACGAATGCTCGCACGCACTCTGATTGCCGTTGCGGCCGTCCTGGCGCTCTCTTTCTCAACCGGGCGCTCGCAAGCGCAGTACTACGGGGGCGGAACGCCTTATTACAGCCAGTCCTACAGCTACGGTCAGCCCTACACTTATGGCTATTCCTCCGTGGGGCGCTCGGCGGTCCCGGCGTCCAGGTCATACGAGCCCAATACCATCATCATCAGCACGAGTCAGCGCCGGCTCTACTACATCACCGATAACGGGCAGGCGATCAGCTATGCGATCGGCGTTGGCCGCCTTGGCTTCGCCTGGTCGGGCGTGACCCGCGTTTCCGCCAAGCGCGAATGGCCGTCCTGGACCCCGCCGTCACAGATGCGGCGCCGTCAGCCTGGCCTCCCTGGTCATATGAGGGGTGGGATCGACAATCCGCTCGGCGCCCGCGCCCTGTATCTCGGCTCCACGCTTTACCGCATCCATGGCTCGAACGAACCGCACACGATCGGCCAAGCGGTGTCGTCCGGCTGTTTCCGCATGACCAATGAAGACGTGATCGATCTCTACAATCGCGTGCGGGTCGGCACCAAGGTCATCGTGCAGTAAGGCGGAGCCAGGCGACTTCGATCTGAGACTCCGCCAGCAACGCTGCGACCGTGCGGGTTCACCGCAGCGTAGCGCTCGCGGGAAAAGCTGCCGTTCCGTCAGCCCAAAGCCTTGGCGTCGAACGGCAGCGAGCGCAGCCGTTTGCCGGTGGCCGCAAAGATCGCGTTGCCGATCGCGGGGGCGAGCGGCGGGACCCCTGGTTCGCCGATGCCACTCGGATCGGCCTGGGAGGCGACGATGTGGACGTCGACCTGCGGCATTTCTGAAATGTGCGTCGGCTCGTAGTCATCGAAATTGCTTTGCTGGACCCGGCCGTTGGAAAGCGTGATCTGATTGCGCAGGCATGCGGACAAGGCAAAGCCGACCGCGCCTTCGATCTGCGCCTTGACGATGTCGGGGTTGATGGCGACCCCGCAATCAACCGCAGCCACAATGCGCTCAACCTTGATGGCCGAGCCAACCACCGACACCTCGGCGACCATGGCGACGCGGGTGTTGTAGGAGGAATGATAGGCGAAGCCGCGGCCGCGCCCCGCCGGCGTGGGCTGCCCCCATCCAGTGCGATCGGCGGCGAGCCGTATGACAGCGGCGTCGCGCGGTTTTTGTGCGAGCAGGGCGAGGCGGAACGCGACCGGGTCTTGGCGGGCCAGCCGCGCGAGTTCGTCGATGACCGTTTCCATCACGTGGGCGCCGTGGCTGTGCCCCACCGAACGCCACCACAAGACTGGGACAGGCGACCGCGCGTTGAAGGACTCAACCTCGAAATCACCGATGTCATAAGGCGTGTTGATCACGCCTTCGACGCTGCCCTCGTCGACGCCATTGTGGACCAAGCTCGACTCCAACGGCGTGCCGATGAATAGGGATTGGCAGACGATCTTGTGGCGCCAGCCCATGATGCGCCCGCTGGCGTCGAGCCCGACCTTGACGCGATGCAGGACAAGGGGGCGGTAGAAACCGCCCTTGATGTCGTCCTCGCGGGTCCACACCAGCTGGATGGGCGCGCGCTTGCCGAATGCTTTCGCGACGTGCGCAATCTCTTTGGTCCAATCCGCAACGGGATTGCCACGCCGCCCAAAACTGCCGCCGCCGAGCAGCGTATTGATCTTGATTTGCTCTGGCTTCAGGCCGAGAACCCGCGCGATGGCGGATTGATCGATGGTCTGGAGCTGGCAGCCCGACCACAGTTCGGCGCCATCGCTCCCGACCTCGATCGCGCAATTCAATGGCTCCATCGGGGCATGCGCCAGGAAGGGGAATGTGAACTCCGCATCATAGACCGTGGACGCGCGCGAGAGTCCCGCGTCCGCATCGCCGCGGTGAACGGCAACTAACCCCTTTGTGTCCGCAAGCGTCCGGTATTCGGTGAGGATATCGTCAGTCGAGCGCGTCTCGGCGTTGCTCGTGTCCCAATCGACACTCAAAGCGTCCCGGCCGCGCAGCGCCGTCCAGGTATCTTTGGCGAGCACCGCGACGCCGGACGGTGCCTGGATGATATCGACGACGCCTTCGATTGCTTTCGCCTCGCGGTCATCAAACGACCGAACCGCCGCGCCAAACAAGTCGGGGCGCTTGACGACGGCGACCAGCATTCCCGGCCGCCGAATGTCGGACGAAAAGACCGCGCGTCCCGTCGTCTTGCTGACCGAATCGAGTCGCGGCAAACGTTGGCCGATCAGCTTCCAATCGCTAGGCCGCTTCAGCGTCACCTCTTTGGGGACCGGCATCTGCATGGCCTCGGCCGCAAGTTCGCCGAAACGCGCGCGCCGGCCTGAGCGTCCGTGCATCACCACGCCGTTCTCGACGCTGATCTCGCGTGCGGGCACGTTCCATCGGGCCGCAGCCGCGGCGACCAGCATCGTGCGCGCCGCCGCGCCGACCTGCCGCATCTGGACCCAGGAATTGGCGATCGAGGTTGTCGCGCCGGTGCCCATGACTCCGAAAATGAGATTCTTGTAGAGCGCCGGGTTGCTCGGCGCGAACGCAAACCGCATGTCCGCCCACGGCGCTTCGAGTTCCTCCGCGACGAGCGTCGCAAGGCCCGTCGTCACGCCCTGTCCCATCTCGAAATGCTTGCAGATCAGCGTAACGGTGTTGTCGGGCGCGATTCTGATAAACACGTTCGGATCGAATATGCCTTGCGCCGGCGCGCCGGCCGCGAGAGCGCGGTCGCCGAATGGGACAAAACAGCCGAGAACGAACGCGCCCGCCGCCACGCTCGCGCCCTGGAGGAAGGCGCGGCGCGATGGCGCAGTGGACAGCGGATGCGAGGTGCTTGATCCGTGCATCGCGAGCCTCCTCCTAGCCGAGCGCCTTGGCCGCCATGTGGATCGCCTGGCGGATGCGAAGATAAGCGCCGCAGCGGCAGATATTGCCTTCCATTGCGGCGTCGATGTCGGCGTCCGTCGGCGTCTTGTTGACGTTCAGAAGCGTGATCGCCGACATGATCTGCCCCGTCTGACAGTATCCGCATTGCACGACATCGAGGCTTTGCCAGGCGTTTTTCACCGCGTCCGCCACCTTGCCCGAGACGGCTTCGATCGTGGTGATTTCCGTGCGGATCGCGTCGCCGGCCATGATCGAGCAGGAGCGCGCGGCCTCGCCATCGATATGAACGGTGCAGGCGCCGCATAGCGCGCGTCCGCACCCGAATTTGGCGCTGGTCAGGTTCAGGCGGTCGCGCAGCACCCACAGCAGCGGCATGTCGGGGCTGATGTCGAGATCATGCGCGGTCCCATTGACGTTCAGCGTGATCATGGTCGCGCTCCTCGAAATTCGGCAAGCATCGACGCCGCCGCTTGCGGGGCTCTTACGCTGGACATGGGGCGCCGCTCGCCACCCATGTCTTTACGAAGTCGACGAACGCGTGATGGGGGATCGGTATCGGTTCACGACCTTTCCCCGGGTTGAAGGCCCATAACACCAGCGAATCGCGCTCGATATGCTCGACGATCGCTTCCAAGGAGCGATTGCCATTCCGTTTGCGATCTTTGATCGTCCGGCAAATATCCCCGCGGGAAAGACCCTGCCAGCTCATTGTCGCGCGCGCCAGCGCCCAACTTGGAGCGCCCGGCACGCCCGACGACGGGTTGTTCCCCGTCAAACTGTGACAGTTGACGCAGCGCATGGCGCTCGGGCCATGATCGTCCGGGCCGCGGGTAACCCGGGGGATATGTGGGCCACGTGAATCGCCCCGCAAGGGCGCTTCAAGCTGATGGCAGTTCAGACAACGCGGGTGCTGCATGACGGCGGCGATCTTGTCCCACGCCGCCAATCCGTCGACTGGATTGGGAGAGGATGGCGCTTGGCTTAGGGCCGCCGTCGCCAGAAGAGCGGCCGCCAGCACGGCTGCGACGCTAACATAGAGAAAGCGCGGGACGGGCGCGGACAAAATCACGCGCCCCACCCTTGCCCACATTAATCTTTGCTTCGTGCCGATCACGATGGACGTGTGCGCCCTGCTATTCGCTGGGAGATAGTAAGAACGCACAGAACTGCAACGACCGCGCGACTAATTTGTGCAGGCGCTGGAGCGACCGAGATCGCCGCGAAAGCGAGTTTACTTTGTGCGCCGCGACGGCGGATCGCGCGACAGGCCCTTTTCGGCAAGCTCGTCGAGATATTCGCGCCAGTAGCGGTCGAGATTACGCCCGCAGTCGTGGAAATACTCCCAGGTGAAGATGCCGCTTCCGTGCAGATCGTCGAACACGAGGCGGACGGCGTAATTGCCGACCGGGTGCACTTCGATGATCGCGACGTCGCGCTTGCCGGGGACCGTGATGCGTTCCGAAGGCGCATGGCCTTGGACCTCGGCGCTGGGGCTGCGCACCCGCAACAACTCGGCCGGCAGTTCGAACGACTCCCCGGTATCGAAGCTCACCAGGAGCTCGTGACCGGCCTTGCGCAGGCGCAACTCGGTCGGCCAGGGCCTTTGCTCAATCGATCCTAAACTCATGGTTTCTCGTGCTCGCTCGGTTCCTCGACGGCGCGCCCTCACGCCGCACCACGCCGCCGTAATCGGCCTCCCCATTTCTCAAGTCGGGCATTATATTGCGCCTTGACGCCAATAATAGCCGCGGCTGCGGGTGGACCCTGCGACGAAATCGTTGTTTGGACGACCCCTGATCGCGCCACAAAGAAGAAGACGGGAGGTTCGGGTCCATGGAGTTCGAGCGCGCGGCCGCGCTTAAGGCCGCTCCGCTGGTCGATCCGTTCGGGCGCGCGATTACCTATGTTCGCGTCTCCGTCACCGATCGCTGTGATTTCCGCTGCGTCTATTGCATGGCGGAGCACATGACCTTCCTGCCCAAGGCGGACATTCTTTCGCTTGAGGAGCTCGACCGACTGTGCTCCGCCTTTATCGCCAAGGGTGTGCGGAAGCTGCGGCTGACCGGCGGCGAGCCGTTGGTGCGGCGCGGGATCATGACCTTGTTCTCCTCGTTGTCGCGCCATCTCGCCACGGGCGTGCTCGACGAGCTGACTGTCACCACCAACGCCTCGCAGCTTGAAAAATATGCGGCGGAGCTCGCCGCCTGCGGCGTCAGGCGGATCAATGTTTCCCTCGACACGCTCGATCCCGACAAGTTCCGCGCCATCACCCGCTGGGGCGAACTCGACCAGGTTCTTCGCGGCATTGCCGCGGCGCAGCGCGCCGGGCTCGCCATCAAGATCAATGCCGTGGCCCTCAAGGGGGTGAACGAAGACGAGCTGCCGCAGCTTCTTGCATGGGCGCATGGCGAGGGAATGGACCTCACCTTGATCGAGGTGATGCCGCTCGGCGAGATCGGCGAGATGCGTCTCGATCAGTATTTGCCGCTCTCCTTGGTCCGCGCCCGGCTTGCCGAGCGTTTCACCCTGGAGGAGATCGACTACCGCACCGGCGGGCCGGCGCGTTATGTGCGGGTTGCGGAAACCGGGGGACGGCTCGGCTTCATCACCCCGCTCACCCACAATTTCTGCGAATCCTGCAACCGCGTGCGGGTGACCTGCACGGGAACGCTGTTCATGTGCCTCGGTCAGGAAGATGCGGCCGATCTGCGTGCTCCCTTGCGCGCTTCGGAAGCGAACGACCTCTTGTATGCGGCGATCGACGAGGCGATCACGCGCAAGCCGAAGGGCCACGACTTCGTCATCGACCGCCGCCGCAAACGCCCCGCGCTTGCCCGCCACATGAGCGTAACCGGCGGCTGAGCCGTTTTGCCGGTCTTGCACGCGCAGCGTCTCGGCGCTGGCTGGCGGGCGCAGCCAAGACTAGCCTCTCTAAGATTTCGTTGCGCCGCGCGGGCGGCGCGGCCTATCCTGCCCGGATAGAAAAAACCTTGCGGTCCGCTGCGGAAGGGGAACAGCGGGTCGCGCCGGATGCGCCGCCGCTCGGCGGAAGCCGATGGCGGAGGCGGCGTTGAACGCATTTCTCAAGCTCAGCCGAATAATCGACCGGATCAACGACCAATTCGGCACGATCGCGAATTTCCTCGTGCTGTTCGCTTGTCTCGTCAGCGCGGCGAACGCCGCGGTCCGCTATGGTCTGAACGGACTTCTCTATCTCAGCCACAACGTCCCCTTTTTCGCAGCGCTGCAGCCTGGTCTCACGTGGTACGGCAACAACGCCAACGCCTTGCTTGAGGCGCAGTGGTACATGTTCGCCGGGATGGTCCTGTTGGGCGCTCCATTCACGCTCAGACTCAATGAACATGTCCGGGTCGATCTGTTGTACGGAATGGCGTCGCCGCGCGTCCGCCTATGGATCGACATATTGGGAACGATCTTCTTCCTGCTGCCGATCTGCGTGATCCTGATTTATTTCACTTGGTTCTGGTTTCTCGACTCCTGGGCTATCAACGAAACCTCGTCCAATGCGGGCGGGCTGATCCGCTGGCCGGTCAAGCTTCTTCTCCCGGTAGGCTTCGCCCTGATGGCGCTGCAGGGCGTATCCGAACTCATCAAGCGCGTCGCCGCGCTGATGGGCCGCTACACGCTGCACTATCAATACGAGGCGCCGGTGCAATGACCTTCGTGCGGGACAATATGGCCCCGCTGATGTTCGGCGGGCTGATTGTCTTTATGCTGATCGGCTATCCGGCGGCCTTCTCGCTCGCTGCGGTCGGCCTGTTCTTCGGCTTCATCGGCATCGAGCTCGGCCTTATCAGTCCCGATTATCTCGGCAATCTCACCTACCAGCTCTACGGCATCATCTCGAACGATCTGCTGCTCGCGATTCCATTCTTTACCTTCATGGGCGCGATTCTCGAGCGCTGCGGATTAGCCGAAGATCTGCTCGACTCGATCGGACAATTGTTCGGGCCGGTGCGCGGCGGGCTGTCTTACGCCGTCATCTTCGTCGGCGCGATCCTCGGGGCGATCACCGGCACGGTCGCGGCCTCGGTCATCGCCATGGGCGTGATCTCGGTGCCGATCATGATGAAGTACGGCTATTCGACCCGCCATACGATGGGCGTGATCGCCGCCTCGGGGACCATCACCCAGGTCATTCCGCCCTCGCTCGTGCTCGTCGTGCTCGCCGATCAGCTCGGACGCTCGGTCGGCGACATGTATGCCGGCGCGATCGGTCCGAGCATCATCCAGATCGCCTTATTCTGCGCATGGGTTTTCATTGTCAGCGTGATCTGGCCGAAAGACGTGCCGGCGCTGCCGCCGGAAGCGCGCACGCTGCACGGCTGGGCGCTGTGGCGCAAATGTTTGCGCGGGATCATTCCTTCGCTCGGTCTGATCTTTCTGGTGCTCGGCACGATCTTTTTAGGGCTTGCGACCCCGACGGAAGCCGGCGCGCTCGGCGCCGTCGGCGCGTTGCTTCTCGCCGGCATGCACCGCACGCTCACTTGGCCTCTCCTCTATCAAGGCATGTCGACGACGATGCGCTTGACCGCCATGGTCGTCTATATCTTGATTGGCGCGCGCACATTCAGCCTCGTGTTCCAGGGCGTCGGCGGCAAGGAATGGATCGAGCATCTTCTCGCCGCGTTGCCAGGCGGACAGTTCGGCTTCCTCGTCTTCGTGAATATTCTGATTTTCGTGATCGCGTTTTTCCTCGATTTCTTCGAGATCGCCTTCATCCTGATTCCGCTCTTGAGCCCGGTCGCGGACAAGCTCGGCATCGATCTCGTCTGGTTCGGCGTGCTTATCTGCGCCAATATCCAGACAAGCTTCATGCACCCGCCATTCGGCTTCGCGTTGTTCTACCTGCGCGGGATAACGCCGCCCTCGGTAAAGACGGCGGACATCTACTGGGGCGCGATTCCGTGGCTCGTGCTTCAAGTCATCCTTGTGGCCATCCTGATCATCTGGCCAGAGTCGGTGACCTATTGGATCGCGAAAGCGCCGCCGGTCGACCCGAAAAGCATCAAGTTCGAAATTCAGATCCCCGAGACGCCGCCGCCGCTGAACCTGCAATAGCTACTGTCGAACTGGATGGTGTTTGTGCAATGCACAATAATTGCCAACAGGCTATTTCCGGCCGACCTGTGCCCGTCGGTCGCAGGTTTTGGACTTGTGTGATCGGGAACCCATCCCCACCGTATTTGTTAACACGGAAGTTCGATCGGTCCGGGGTCGGTGAGCGACTGCTCATCGGGGTCATCTGGTCGCCATTAGCACCGGGGGTAGCTCGATGAGGATATCATGGCAGTTGCACGTCGGATGCGCCGCCGCGGATGGATGAACGCCGCAAGGAAAGCCACTCAATCAGATACTCGTCCAGCGGTCGTCAGGCACTTCGCATCGCGATCTTCCGTCACCCCGGTCCAGGGCGCGAGCGCCTATATTTTCGATGTGGAAGGCACGCTGGTCGACACGGTTCTGCCGTCGCTGAATTGCTGGTGCCAGACGCTCGCCGAATTCGGGTTTTCCTTCCGCACGGCGGATATCCATCGCTATTCCGGGATGAACGAAAAAGAGGCGCTGGGGCAGCTGTTGCCGGAAAGCGCCGAGATCAGGGACTTCATCCTGAGCAAATACACTTGGCGATTCCGCACCGAGGTGCTGCCCACAGTCCGCACCGTCGCAGGCGCGCGTGACCTGATCGCGACGCTCAAGCTGCAGGGCGCCAAGATCGCGCTCGCCACGAGCTGCCAGCGGGAGGAACTCGATCGCTATCGCGCCTGCCTCGGAGCCGACGAGTATATCGACGTCGTCGTCTCCGGCGACGATGTTCGGCGGAGCAAGCCGCATCCGGATGTCATCACGGCGGCGCTCAAGCGGCTTGGCTGCACGCCGGGTGAGGCGGTCTATGTCGGCGATACGCCCTATGATGCCGAGGCGGCGCGACAGGCCCGCGTGCGCTCGTTCGGCGTGTTGAGCGGCCATTTCCCGCGCGCCGATCTCCATGCCGCCGGCTGCTCCGCAATCTTCCTCGATCCCAAGAGCATGAACCTCGCGCTCACCGCCCCTCAGGCGGCGTGACCCCGAAAGCTCTCGCGAGGCGCTTGCCGAGCGTGATAATCCACGGATAGGTTGGCTCCCACGGGCGTCCAGCGCGACGAAAGTTCGCGCACAGGCAGGCGCCCGGAGGGAGCACGCCATGGTCCGTTTTTTTTGTTCGTTTGCGCTCGTATTATATTTCACCGTCCTCGCCGGCGGGATTCCTGCCGCTACCGCGCTCGATTATCCCACCCGCGTGGTCAAGATCATCGTGTCTTATCCGGCGGGCGGGGCGACCGACATCCTCGCCCGTCTGATCGGCCATTGGCTGTCGGAGCGCCTCGGGCAACAATTCATCATCGATAATCGCCCTGGCGGCGGCAACAATATCGGCACCGAGGCGGCGGTTAACTCGCCGCCGGATGGTTACACCTTCTTCGTCGTCAATCCGGCGAACACGATCAACGCCACGCTATACAAGAAGCTGCCGTTCAACCTCATTCGCGACATGGCGCCGGTCGCCGGCATCATTCGTAACCCGAACGTCATGGTGGTGAATCCCTCGGTGCCGGCCAAGACGGTCGCCGAATTCATCGCCTATGCCAAGGCCAATACCGGCAAGATCAATATGGCCTCGTCCGGGACCGGAACGTCGATCCATCTGTCCGGCGAGCTCTTCAAGGCGATGACCGGGGTCGACATGCTGCACGTGCCCTATCGGGGTTCGGCGCCGGCGGTCACCGACTTGCTCGGAGGTCAGGTGCAGGTGATGTTCGACAATCTGCCGTCGTCCATCGAGCACATCAGGACCGGCGGCCTGCGCGCCCTCGGGGTCACCACGGAAAAGCGCTTGGACGTTCTCCCCGACTTGCCGGCGGTCGGTGAAACCGTTTCGGGCTACGAGGCAAGCGGCGTCTTTGGACTCGCTGCGCCGAAGGGCACACCGAAGGAGATCATCGATCTCGTGAATAAGGAAGTGAACGCCGGGCTGAACGATCCGAAAATCAAGGCGCGCCTGATCGAGCTCGGCGGCATCCCGCTCGTCACGACGCCGGAGGAGTTCGGCAAGATCATCGCCGACGAGACCGAGAAATGGGCGAAGGTGGTGAAGTTCTCCGGCGCGAGCGTCGACTAGCGCCAAGCTATGGGCGGCCGACTGGTTCATTGACCCGCTGAAAGTACGCCCGCCTATCAGGCGGCTGTTGCGAGCCGCAAGTGGCGCGGGCGGTTCAGGCAGAACGTCAGCGCGAGCGCGATGATCGACGACGCCATCATCACGGCGAAGGCGCGATCATAGCCGCCGGTGGCGTCGAATACGGCCGCGCCCAGATAAGCGCCGATCCCGCCGCAGATGTGGTGCACCATGGTGATCAAGCCGGTGAGCCCGCCGAGATTCCGCATCCCGAAACTCTCCGCAACGAACGGCACGGTCAGCGGCGCGGTGACCAGAAAAGTCACCCCGAACATCAGGGCGAAGATCGTGACGCTCGTCGGGGATTGATCGACCAGGACAAGCGCAAAGACGGCGATGCGGGCGGCAAAGGACGCGGCCGCCGGCCGCGCCGGCCCGGAGCGGTCGCTCCACGCTCCCGCGGCGATAACGCCGAGCAACGCCGCGAGCCCCATCAGCGCCAGCAGATTGCCGGCGACGAAAGGGTCGAGCCCGCGATCTTGCGCAAAGGCCACGAGGTGCGTGGTGACGAAGAAGTCGTCAAAGCCGCAGAGCGAGTAAACGCCAAGGAGCAGCCAGAACTGGCGGGTGCGCACGGTTTCGCCGACGGCAAGGCCCTGCAGCGGCTGCCGCGCATGGCGTGCGCCGGGCTTCTCCTTGCCCGGGATTGCGAATAGCAGCAACGGCAAGGGCAGAAGGTGCGCGACGCCGAGCCATGCGAACACCGATCGCCAGCCGATCGCAACCAGCACCGCCGCGAGTGCGGCGATCATGACGAGTTGGCCGACGCTCATTCCGGACATGACCACCGCATTGGCAAGCCCGATGCGCTGCGGGAAGCTTCGCGTCACCATAACGCTGACCGGGATGAGCGAGGCCGCGCCGTTGCCGATCGCGAACACCACGCCGTACAGGAGAAGCGCATGCCAGGGCGCGGCCATGAGGCTCATCAGGCCGATGCCGAGCCCGGCGATGATCAGTCCGCCGCCGAGCACGAGCCGCGGACTTGTCCGATCGGCCATCGAGCCGGCGATATACATGCAGACGGCGGAAACGAGTTGGAACAGGGCCACCGCGACGCCGAGTTCCGTGCGGCCCCAGCCGAAGTCCTCGACCACGGATTTCAGCGTCAGGCCAATGGCGAAGCGCGCGCCGCCGCCGATGAACAAGACCAGGAACCCCACGGCGAGCACGACGGCGGCGCTCGAAAGCAATGGTTTTCGGCTCACGGCGCGCCATCAATCGGAAGGTTGCTGGCGCTTTGGCTTAGCGCGTGCTTGGTCGGGTCGCAGCATAGGCTGCGTCGGCTTGAGCCCCGTATTGGGCCGGCATCGGCTCAACGTCGGTAAATGAAGGCCTGCGGACATGAGCGCTTCTCCCATCCCGCGCGTTCCAGTTCCGGAGCGTCGCTCTCGGCCAATGGATAACCGAGACAGAAATAGCCGATGAAGCGCCAACTCTCAGTCACATCGAGGATGCGGCCGATACAGGCGGGATCCAGTATGGAAACCCAACCCATTCCAATTCCCTCTGCGCGTGCCGCAAGCCACATCGTGTAGACGGCGGTGACGACGGAATACTCGACCATCTCCGGCATCGTCCTGCGCCCGAGCCCGTGGCCTAGCTCGGTCCCGCGGTCGGCAAACACCGCCAGATGACTGGGCGCCTCCTTGAGGCCCGCGAGCTTGAGCGTCGCGTAGCGCGTCGCCCTCTCGCCGGCATAAGCGTTGAGCGCATCGGCATTGCACACCGTGAAGTCCTCGATGACCGCGCGGCGTCGCGTTGGATCATCGACGATGACAAAACGCCAGGGTTGGCTCAGCCCCACCGACGGGGCAAGGCACGCTGTCTCGATGAGACGTTCGAGCGTGCCGTCCGGCAGCGGCCCGCTGCGAAACCGGCGCACGTCGCGCCGCCAGACCAGAAGATCGCGCAGCCTCGCGCGGAATGCCTCATCGAAGCTCTTCATTCTCGGTTCGGTTGGTTGCCGCGAAGAGGTCCCCCGGAAACCAATAGCACGTCTCGCAAAATCCGCGAGGGCGGCAAATGCGTTAGCGCAGGGCGGCAAACCCAAGACAGCGCCATGATGCATTTTAGTACTTAAATGCAAATTTTCTTCCGTCCTTGCTTTACGTCAAGGCGAACGTGGATGAGGCTTGGAAAATCCCGCCGCTCGCGAGAATAAAGATCAGCATAAGACAATGGGTCGCCGGGGAGGGCGCGGATGGGAGCAACGCCGGTTCGCTGGGTCATGACGGGCAAGGGCCAGCCCTTTGTGCGCATGCCTATCGACGCCCTTTCCCCCGGACCAGACGAGGTGCTGATCGAGATCGCCGGCTGTGGCGTCTGCCGCACCGATCTCAGCTTCTTCTATGACGCGGGTCCCACCCGGCATGCCCTGCCGCTCGCGCTCGGGCATGAGATCAGCGGTCATGTGATCGAGGCAGGCGACAATGCGCTGTGGTGGGTCGACCGCGCCGTGGTGGTGCCGGCGCTGATTCCATGCGGCCACTGCGATGCATGCCATCACGGCCGCGCGGCGGTCTGCCCCAATCAGAAAATGCCGGGCAACGACATTCACGGCGGCTTCGCCACTCATATCATCGTACCGGCGCACGGGCTGTGCGAGATCAACGAAGAGCGGCTCGCCGCGACCGGGATCGAACTGGCCGACCTCGCGGTGATCGCGGATGCGGCGACCAGCTCGTTTCAAGCGGTCGTGGAGACGGGAGTAGGCGAGGGCGACCTCGTCGTGGTCAACGGCGCCGGCGGAGTCGGCGGCTATGCCGCTCAGATCGCGGGGACGTTCGGCGGCACGGTGGTCGCGATCGACATCAATGCCGACAAGCTCGGAGTGATCGGCAGCCGGTGTGCGCTTACACTAAACGCGCGCGGAAAGACGCCGGCGGAAATGAAAGACGCCATCTCGGCTTTCGCTCAGGCCCGCAGCCTGCGCCAAACCGGGTGGATCATCCTCGAGTGTTCCGGCACCCAGATCGGCCGCGACGCCGCCTATCACCTCGTCAATCAGGACGCCGTTTTCGCCGTGATCGGCTGCAGCATGGATCGACCCGAGATTCGGCATCCGAACCTGCTGCAGTTCCATGCGCGGGTGATCGAGAACCAGGGCTGCCCGCCCGAAATCTATCCGCAGGCGCTCGAATTGGTGCTGAACGGACGCGTCAGGGTGACCGAGTTCGTCGAGAAGCACCGGCTCGACGAGATCAACGAGGTGTTCGCGGCGGCGCATGCCGGCGCGCTCAAGCGGCGCGCCGTGCTGATCCCGCCCGACAACGGAACAGCCGCATGACGGCGGAGGCGCGGGGAATCGCCCGTCAGTGCAGGCGCGGCTTCTTTAGGTAGGCGTTGCGGTCGCCGGATGTGACGCGGAGTTCGATCGTTTCGCCATCGCGGAGCACGGTGAGCGGCACCTCGACGCCGGCCGGGCCGAGCGACCAGATGCGCCGAAAGAGAGCGAGCAGCGTTCCGACCTCAACCCCGCCGACCGCAAGGATGATGTCGCCCTGGCGTAGATCGGCCCGTTGCGCCGGTCCGCCCTCGGCCAATCCCACAATGACGACCCGGTCCTCGATTTCCGCCGCATAAAGCCCGAGCCAGGGTCGCGGCGGCCGGTTGGGCCGCCCATAAGCGAGGAGATCTTCGAGAACGGGCTTCAGGACATCGATCGGCACGATCATGTTGATATGCTGAACGACGTCCGGTGCGCGCCTTTGCTCCAGCTGCAGCGACCCAATCCCCAGAAGGTCCCCTTTGGGCCCGATCAGCGCCGCGCCGCCCCAATGGGGATGGGCCGGGGCGGTGAAGATCGCGTCGTCGAGAACGTATTCCCAATAACCGGCGAATTCCTGTCTGGCGACGATCCGCGCGGCGACCGAGCGCTGCCGGCCTCCGGCGCCGCCGACCACGACATATTCGCCAACCGAGGCGTCGCCCGAGCGGCCGAGCGGGAGCGGCAACATATCGAGGGGGGCGAGCGCCTGCACAAGGCCGAAACCGGTCTCATGGTCGTAGGCGAGCGCATGGCCGGGCACGGTATGCCCATTGCCGGTCTGCAGCCATACCGACTCCGCTTCGGTGATGAGGTAGCCGATGGTCAGCACCAGACCGTTGGCGCGGATAAGGACGCCGTGGCCTGCCCGCTCGGTGCCAAGCACGCCTGCCGTGAATGCGTCGTGCGGGATTTGGGCGCGGATCGCAACCATCGAGGACAGCGCACCGTCGAGGTCGTAATCATAGTCGTTGGGTCTCGGCTGCACCGAAAGCGGAACTCTCCAGTCGCTCAGCGATGACATTGGCATCTCCGAGTAGCGTCACAAAAATCGCTACCGCGCCGGGGCGGTCCGCCAAGCATGAGCCGCGCGCCCCTCTTTACGTTAGCAGATGGGGTCGGAGCCGGGGTGTGACAACAACCGGCGCGTTGACGCAAGCAGTCCGCCCGCCTTTTTGCGGCCCCAGAGCGAATTCCGTTCCAATGGAATCGGAATTCGCTCTAGCTATCCCTTAGTGGTCGCATTTTCTGCGGCGAACCGGTTCCCACTTCGCCGGAAAATGCTCTAACTATTCGCGGCTCAGGATCGCCGCCATCGCTTTGATCCGGTTGCGCGCATAATTGGGAAGGCCGGCGCTGATCGAGTTTCCCGTATTGAACGAGCTGTTGCCCGACAAAATCTGCGCCGGCACCATGTTCCGCAGCACCGGGACGCTCTCGAATTCCTTACGTTTTTCAAACAGATCGGACTCGACTGCGAGCGAAACAAAGGCGGTCACGACGGTGTTGCCCGCGTCGGCCGGTTTCGCCTGCAACACCGCGAGGAACTTGCCGAACTGCATCACCTGATTGACGTGAACAATGCTCTGCTCCAGCGCCGACGCGACGGGGGAGTCGATCCCCGTCAACTCGATAAGCCCTGCCTGGTCGATCGCCGCCGCAGGCACGATCCGCAGCTCGCTTTCGAACTCGATGAAGGGAGCGATTTGTTTGCCGCTCTCGCGCAGCTTGTTGAGGAGTGAAATCGCGGCGGGAAGCTTGCCTTCGAATTCGTAGCGCGACTTGATGCAAATGACGGTGACCGCGCCGTCGCACCAGCGGCGGGTCGGATGTCTGTTTGCGAGCCTCGCGTCTTTATTCGGGGTGACGGCGTCGGCGCTGATAAGCTGATGCTTGATCGCCGGATCCATCCGCTCGAGAAATGAAAGATTTACATAGCGAGTGAGGTCGATCGTGTTCGGGGCGCGCGCAATTTCAAAGCGTGCTTCGGCGACATAAACGTGCAGCCGGCGCTTCAGCGTTTTGGTCTTTCCGCCGATCGTCGCCGTAATGCTCGGCTCTTCGTAGCCTGCATAGGGGCTCAGGAGCTGCTTCTGCAGCGGTTTTTCCTTGGCCCAATCGGCGAAGCGGATCAACCCGCTCTTGGCGTCGGTGATCTGGTCGTTGCGGTAATCGGTGAAATAGATCGTGTTGGGCTTCAGCTTGTCTGGCGTAATCTCGGCGATTGAAGCCACCTCTTCGAGGCGAAACTCCTGCGCCAACGACGCCGAGGCGGCAAGCGGCAAGATCGCCGACGCGGCCGCCGCCAGCAGTCGAAGCGCCCTAAGAAAGCTCACTAGTAGCGCTCACGGTCGGAGAAGGGGAATTGCGGATCGACGCGCTGGGGCGGATAGCGCTCGCGCACCCCATAGTCGCGATAGCGCGGCTCGGGGGCTCGGCCCAGATTGCCGAACAAGCCGTTGAACGGGTTCGCCCGTCGGTAATACTGCTGGTGTTGTTGCTGCCCGGGATATTGATATTGCGGCGGATAGGAGCGCTGGTCGTAACCATACGCTCCGCCATATCCACCTCCATATCCGTAATTGTATCCGTACCCGTATCCGTAATACGCTTCGCCATCGCCGGGCTCGCGATAAATATAGCTCGCGGCCTCGGCTTCGGACACGAGGGTGTACTGGGTCTCGGTGAGGCCGCCGGTGCGATCAAGCCGAAAATACTCGGTGATGGCGCCGGGGCTGTGATCGGCCACGCGGATGCCGCTGCGCAAGTCGATGGGCAATGCGATGAGTTGGCGCTGAGCGGCCGGGGAGGGCGGCGAAAGCGGCGTCTTCTTGGCATAGTCCGCCCAAACGGCTTCCATGATCGTCGTGAAGATCGGAAGCGCCGCTTTAGCGCCGGTTTGGCCGCCGCCAAGGGTGCGCCGCTTGCCGTCAGCATTATCGTAGCCGACCCAAACGGCGATGGTCACATCGTTGGAAAAGCCGACGAACCAGGCATCGTTCTCGCCGTCGCTTGTTCCCGTCTTGCCGGCCACATAAGGCGACAGATGTTTAGCCGCGCGGGCAGTTCCGCGGGCGAGCACGCCCTGCAGCATGCTTTTGAGCTGGACAAAGGCGACGCGGTCCCCGTTTGCGATCGCTTTCAACTCCGGTTTATGTCGAAACGCGATTTTTCCCGCCTGCTCCACCGATTCGATGGCGTAGGGGGAGGGGCGGAAGCCTTCGTTCGCGATCGCTGCATAGAAAGCGGCCAGGTCGATCAGACGCACCGGCTGCGCTCCCAGCACGAACGGGTAATATCCAATGCAATCGCGATAGACCTGCGCTTCGATCGCAAGCTCACAGACCTGCGCGAGACTTTGCTCCGGATCATTGTCGATGCCGTTGCTTAGCAATTGAGCGGTGACGAGGTTCTTCGAGTTCTCCAGCCCGAGCCGCAGGGTGAGGATGCCGGACGAGCCGTTGTCGTAGTTTTTCGGCGTCCAGTAGTCGCGTTCCCGCGTCGAACTTCGATTGCCGAGCGGGGGCAGCGTGATCGGCACATCGCGCACAAGCGTGTTCGGCTGCAATCCCTTGTGAAGGGCGGCGAGATAGGTGAACGGCTTGAAGGACGAGCCGGGCTGCCGCTGGGTCTGCGTCGTGCGGTTGATCTGGCTCAGCGGATAGGAAAAGCCGCCCGCCATCGCCAGGATGCGGCCGTTCTTGTTCTCCAGCACGATGGCGGCGCCTTGCACCGTCGGGCGAACCCGCAGCTCCGCGCGCGGCTTCTTGCCCTCAGTCACGCGGACGAAAACGACGTCATGGAGCTTCAGGTTACGGCGCACCGCGGCGGTCGCGCCGCTGAGCGGCAGCACACGTCCGTCCTCGAGGCCGATCCTGATGCCGTCGCGGCCGTTCTGGACGACCACGGCCGCTGGCCAATGCACGTCGTAGAGCGGGAGCCGCGCGGCGTGCAGCGCCAGCTGCCAGGCGGGGTTGGCCTTCGACGCCTGTGGATTGCTCTGGATGCGTTGGACTGCCGTGCCGAGATTGGCTTCCGCGCCGCTAAACTGCACGCGCCCTGTGGATAATTCGTAGCGGGCGAGACCCTCCTGGAGCGCCGCCTCCGTCGCGCGCTGCAGTTGCGGATGGATGGTCGATCGCACAGTGGCAGAGCTTGCCGTGAGGGCGATCACGCCCGGCAGCGATTTGGCCTCGCGGTTGATGTGATCGAGGAAATAGTAGCCGGTATCGCGCTGCTCACGCTCATAGGCGACTAGTTGGAGCGGCGCCTTGCGGGCTTGGTCGGCCGACTCGGGCGTGATCGACCCGTCTTCCTGCATCCGGATCAAGACATAGGCGAGGCGCTCCTGCGCCCGCTCGGGGTGTCGATCCGGGCTGTAATAATTCGGCCCCTTGGTCAGCCCGGCGAGCGTTGCGCCCTCGGCGAGCGTCAATTGCGACGCGGGCTTGCCGAAATAGCTGCGCGCGGCCAGTTCGATGCCCCACGAGTTTCGTCCGAGATAGATGGAATTCAGATAAAGCCCGAGAATCTCGTCCTTGGTGAGCGTCTGCTCGACCCGCGTGGCGAGGATCATCTCGCGAATCTTCCGCTCATAGGTGAGGTCATCACCGACCAGGAGATTCTTGACCACCTGTTGGGTGATGGTCGAGCCGCCCTGCGGACGCCCCGGGCGGGCGAGATTGGCCACCATCGCACGAATGAGTCCGCGCTCGTCGATGCCCTTGTGCTGGTAGAAGCGCTTGTCCTCGGCCGCGACAAACGCTTGGCGCACATCCTGCGGCACGTCTTTGAGCGGAACCCATACCCGGCGATTTTCGGCCTCGAACACCTCGGCGAAACGCCCTCCCGTCGCATCGAGCACGGTGCTGGTGCCGGAAAGCTTCAGCCCCTTGAGCCTGGTATGGTCGGGCAGGTCGGCGACGGCCTTGTTGTAATAGGCGATGACCTGATTGATATCGACAGGCGAGGGTTCGATCGTCTCGTTCTTGCAGAATTCTCGGTAGACGAGGTGGAGGCTGCCGAAGTTGAGGCCGCGAAACGCCTTGATTTCGGCGGTCAGCGCTTGGGGATCGTCCAAGGCGGTAGAGATCAAGCCGTCGAGGTCGATCGATTCGATATCGAACGCCTTGCGCATATGCGCGCACCCGGCGCGCAACAAGCCGACCACCTCCGCCTGGTCGCGCGTCTCCACGAATTCGGTCTTGATGGCCTGAGGCTGGGTCGCAACAAGACTGAGGGCGAGAAACGCCGCCAAGATCTTTACGAGGATGACATCCATGGAAGATGGCCAGCGAATGGGCGCAGTTGATCGAAATTATGCTTCATAGAACGGCTTTTTTACGGATAGGTTCGACGCCTGCGCTGCCATTCTGCCGTATTTGTACTTAGGCCCGCGTTGCCTGCGCGTCCCGACGCGAGCGCAGCAACGGATTTACGAGATTAACGTCAACACGAGATGCGTGGCGTTAACCATGCATCGAAAAGCCTGTGCGCCCGATGCGCCGTCACCCGTCGGCCGGCGGGTAGACATGCGGCTGGCCGCAAAGATCGTCGATTCGGTAGCTGTGGGGTGCGGCGTCCGCCGGCTCGCGCCGAAGATAGGTCGGTCCGACCGGGACCTTGCCGGCGCCGCCGGGGAGATCGAGCACATAAGCAGGCTGGCACAGGCCTGACAGGCGCGCACGCAGGCCCCGCATCAGCGCCTGCCCCTCGGCGAGGGTGGTGCGCAAATGCGCGGTTCCGGGGGCAAGGTCGGCATGGTGCAGGTAGTAGGGCTTGATCCGCGCCTCGACAAAGGTCCGCATCAGCGCCCCGAGCGTGTCGAGGTCGTCGTTCACGCCTTTGAGCAAAACCGACTGCGACAGCATGGGAACCCCGGCGTCGATAAAGCGTGCGCAGGCGGATCGAGCCGCAGCGGTTAATTCCCGCGGGTGATTGGCGTGCAGCACGACATAGGTCGCGCAGCCCGCCGCCCTGACCGCGCGAACGAGCGCCGGCGTTACTCGCTCCGGCGCAGCGACGGGGACGCGGGTATGGATGCGGATCACCCTGACATGATCGATCGCCGCGAGCGCGCTCACAATATCGCGCAGCTTGCGGGCGGACAGGATGAGGGGGTCGCCGCCGGTGAGGATGACCTCCCAAATCTCTGCATGCGCGCGGATGTAGGCGAAGGCGGCGTCGAGCTGTGCGCGCGAGAGGCTGGGGCGACCGCGCGGTCCAACCATGGCGCGGCGAAAGCAGAAGCGGCAATAGACCGGACAGACATGCACGAGCTTGAGCAACACGCGATCGGGATAGCGGTGGACGATCCCCTCGACCGGACTGTGGGCATCATCGCCGATCGGGTCCGCGCTTTCCCCGGGACCTGCCGTAAGCTCCGCAGGGCTCGGAATGAACTGCCGCGCGATCGGGTCGTTCGGGTTGGCCGGATCGATGAGCGCGGCGATCGCCGGCGGGATCGCCATTGCATAGCGCGCCGCCACTGCTTCGAGCGCGCGCAGTTCTTCGGCGGGCGCAAGCCCCGCGTCAACGAGGGCAGCAGGCGTTCGCAGCGCTTTGTCTGTCATGGCGGCCGGTCACCGGCGAGTGTGGCATGCAAACTCCAACCCTCTCGAAGGGGGACGATCGCTTAATTTGAGTGCAGGTCAATTTCTGCACCTTGGTTCTTCGTCCTCAAATCATCGGCAGCGGCGCCCACAGCACCCGGTCGATCCGCTCTGCGCCGGTTGCGAGCATCACCAGCCGGTCGAGTCCGAGCGCGCAGCCGCTCGCCTCCGGCATGATCGCGAGCGCGGCGAGGAACTGCTCGTCAAGCGGATAGCGTTCGCCATAAAGCCGTTGCTTTTCCGTCATTGCCGCCGCGAAGCGCCGGCGCTGCTCGTTTGCATCGGTCAATTCGCCAAAACCGTTGGCGAGCTCAACCCCGCAGATGAACAGCTCGAAGCGTTCGGCGACCCGCGGGTCACCGGGCTTCGTCCGCGCCAGCGCCGCTTCCGGCGCCGGATATTCGTACAACAAGGTCGGCCGGCCTGATCCGAGACGACGTTCGACCTTTTCGACCAGGACGCGGCTGAAAATGTCGCTCCAGCGATCGTCGGGCGAAAGGCGGATATCCGCCACGCGCGCCTGTACTGCGAGCGCCTCGCGGTCCGGCACGCCACCGGCGATGGTGGCCAGAAGGTCGATCCCGGCATAGCGGGCGAACGCCTCTGAGACCGTCACCCTTTCCGGCTCGGCGAAGGGATCGGCCTGCGCGCCGCGAAACGAGAACATGCGCGTTTCCGCGGCATCGGCCGCCGCTTGCACAATCTCGATGCAGTCGCGCATCACAGCCTCATAGGGTTCGCCGGCGCGATACCACTCGACAAGCGTGAATTCCGGGTGGTGGAGCGCGCCCCGCTCGCGATTACGGAACGCCCGGGCGAATTCGAATATCCGCTTCTCGCCCGCGGCGAGCAGCTTCTTGCAGGCGAACTCCGGCGACGTGCGCAGGTAGAGCGGCGCGCGGTCGCCGGCCGGCGAAACGCTTTCGGTCGCGAAGGCGTGCAGGTGCAGCTCGTTTCCCGGCGAGACCTGCAAGACCGAGGTCTCCACCTCGGCGAAGTCCTGCGCCTCGAACAGCCGGCGCAGCCGCGCCACCACGCGCCGCCGCGCGTCGAGGAAGCCGCGCCGGTCGGCGTAAACCTGCGGGTCCCACCAGGGGGAGCCTTCCGTCATGCCGGCTCGGTCCACGGGGCAGCCTGGGCCGAAAAAACTGGCGAGCGGCGGCAGGATCGGTATGTTGCACGCGAACGACATTGCCGGCTCCTGGTCCCGTCGCTGCATGCAGGCTCACCGGCCCCCATCCAACGAGGAACCATACCTGTGAAAGTCATCGCGAGCTCGCTCCGCAAGGGCAACATCGTCGACCTCGACGGCAAGCTCTACGTCATTCTGAGTGCGGAGAACATCCACCCCGGCAAGGGTACGCCGGTCACCCAGCTCGACATGCGCCGGCTCAGTGATGGGGTGAAGTCGTCGCTCCGCTACAAGACCACCGACCAGGTCGAACGCGCCCACGTGGAAGAACGCGAATACCAGTATCTTTACCAGGACAATGACGGCTTCCATTTCATGAACATGGAGACCTACGACCAGGTTAGCGTGGCCGAAGACGTGATCGGCGACCAGGCCGTCTATCTGCAGCCGGAGATGAAGGCTAAGCTCAGCGTGCATGAAGGAGTTGTGGTCGGCATCGAGCTGCCGCAGCGGGTGACACTCGAGGTGGTCGAAACCGAGCCGACCGTGAAGGGGCAGACCGCCTCCTCGTCCTACAAGCCGGCGGTGCTCTCGAATGGCGTGCGGACGACGGTTCCGCCGCACATCACCGCCGGAACGCGCATCGTCGTTTCCACTGCGGACGGCTCCTATATGGAACGGGCAAAGGATTGACGCGCTTGAGGCGCTTGATGCGACCAGCGGGCCATGCTGGAGGCCTATGAGAAGGGTGTGAAACCTTGACAGCGAATAAATATGCATTAAGGTACCAAAATATAAGATTAGCAGGCCGGCGTCGCACCGGCCCGCGCGGGGGAGGAGACTGATGTTCTCCAACCGGATCAGCCAGACGCTGCATGAGGAGCATCGCGCCACCGTCGCGCTGATGGAGCGCCTTGACGGGCTGATCGCCAGCAACCGCCGGCGTCCCCCGGACGCAGCGGCGCCCGCGACCGCCCAGTTGCTGCGGGAGCTTGCCGGTGGGGTCGAAGCGGAGGTGAACCGCCACTTCGACTTCGAGGAACAGTATCTTTTCACTTATCTGCAGACGATCGGCGACGAAGCGATCGGCGCGCATCTCACCGATGAGCATTTGGCGATGCGGCCGCTCGGCCAGCGACTCGCGGCGCTGGCGCGCGCCGGCGTGGCCGGCGGGTTCGACGAGGCGAGCTGGACGGAATTCCGCCAGCTCGGCCTGGAGTTGTGCGAGCGCATGCTCGCGCATGTGCAAAAAGAGGAAATGGCGCTGCTTCCGCTCATCGAGGAGTCGATGGACGCTGAAATGGAGGCGCGCCTGTACGAAGAATATGTCGGAAACGGGTGAGGAAACCATGAGTGCTTCCAAGGACGGCAGTATGAAGGTGCGCCGGCTGCGGCCGGACGACCTCGACCGCACCATCGCGATCGACCAGGCGCATACGGGCCGGCCCCGCCGGCGCTTTTTTCAGAAGCGGCTCGAAGCAGCGCGCAATCATCCCGAGGATTTCATTCATGTCGGCGTGACGCGCGACGGCGTGCTCGTCGGCTTCGCCTTTGCGCGCGTGCGCCAGGGCGAATTCGGCCGCGACGAGCCGGTGGCGGCGCTCGACCTCATGGGCGTCGATCCTTCCTGCGAAGAGCACGGCTATGGTCACCTGCTGATGGAGGCGCTCATGCAAGCCATGCGCGAGAAGGGGGTGCGCCGGCTGCATTCGCAAGCCGACTGGACCGAGCACGGACTGCTCAAGTTCTTCGCTTCGCATAAGTTCAAACTCGCCCCACGGCTGGTGCTCGATCGCTCCGTCGCCGAGCCGATGATGGAAGCCGCTGAAGAGGCGTAAGAGGGAAGGAACGAGCCATGGCGCAGCAGAGCCGCATCACGATTCCACAACGCGTGGGCGACCCGGAAGAGGTCGACTACAGCCTTCCCGCTCCGACCGATGTCGGCGAACTCGCGCGCGACCGCATTCCGGTGCGCTCGATGCGCGAAGCCGATCTGAAGGCGCTGGTCGCCATCGATCGCCGCATCACCGGGCGCGATCGTTCCGCCTATTTCGAGCGCAAGCTCGCTGAAGCGATGCACGAGTCGGACGTTCGGGTCTCGCTGGTCGCGGAAATCGATGGCCGCGCTGTGGGGTTCATCATGGCGCGGGTCGATCTCGGGGAATTCGGCCGCATCGAGCCGGCGGCCGTCATGGACACGATCGGCGTCGATCCGGATTTTGCCGGGCGCGGGGTGGGCCGGGCGCTGCTCTCGCAGCTATTGGCCAATCTCACGACCTTGCGGGTCGACAAGGTCTTGACGGAGGTCGACTGGGGCGACCGAGAACTGATGGCCTATCTCGATCGCTGCGGCTTTAAGCCGTCGGCGCGGCTTTCGTTCGACTGCGTGCTCTCGTGAACGCGCCAGACGACGCCGGACCGGCAGTACTCTAGAGGTGCGAGGTCACGTGCCCCGCTGCACGCAGCCACCGGGCCTCTAGTCGCAAGACGCAAGCCGGGGCGCTCACGCAACGATGCCGCGCAAC
>JBAPYK010000305.1:0-2354 GCA_049284695.1 Rhodoplanes sp.
CGCTGCAGGCCCTCGATTGTGCGCTCGGCAGCCTTGCGCAGGAAAGTCTTGACGGGATGGAACACCAGCTCGATCGGGTTCAGGTCCGGAGAATACTGCGGCAGGTATCTGAGGCTTGCGCCAACCCCCCGGAGCGCCTCCTCTATACCGGCGACCTTGTGGAAGGACACATTATCAGCCACCACAATGTCTCCACGCTTGAGCGTCGGCGCCAGACATTGCTCTATGTAAGCCAGGAATGCTTCGCCATTCATGGCTCCCTTAATGACCATCGGAGCCACGATGCCGGTTTGACGCAGGCCAGCGATAAACGTCACCGTCTCCCAGTGCCCCATGGGGGCGTCGGCGACCAGGCGTTCTCCGCAGGGGCTCCAGCCGTTCAGGCGCACCATGTTGGTGGTGACTGCCGTCTCGTCGAGAAATACCAGGCGGGTCGTATCAAGCCAGCCTTGCTCACGGATCCAGCGTCGGCGCGCGCGAGCCACGTCGGCTCGCTTGCGCTCCGTCGCCCGCAGGCTTTTTTTTGAAGGTGATGCCATGGCGAGCGAAGAACCGCGACAGCGCGCTGCGGCTCGCAGAGATACGTCGCTTACGCAGGATCGAAACGAGCTCATTCAACGTAAGGTCCCGTTGCTCGCCAATAAGCGCGACAATCTGCTGCGAATACTTCTCCAACGGAGACGTGCCCCCTCCACGGGGCATCGGTTCAGACGTCCCATCTTCGCGAAAGCGTTGCAGCCAGCGGATCGCGGAACTCGCGCTGACCTGGAAGTGCTCGGCCGCTTCACGTCGCGATCCCCCGGCTTCCACGAACCCAATCACGCGAACTCTCAAGTCCCCAGGATACGGTCCCCGCATTGGCCAGCCCTCCGGCGAATCAATGCGTTAGACTCGCGCCGTCGGCGCGCCTTGGAAATCCTGATTCACTCGGCATGGGACGCGCTGTAGCATGACGATGCGCCGGTCCCGGCAATAGGGGAGCACGCCGGTCTCGATCTCGCGTTCGAACAGATTGTAGGGCGGCTGCGCGATGTGCAGCGGAGCCACGGCGGTGAACGCGCCCATTTGTGACGGCGAGAAGTTGCTAACGCCGACGGCCCGAATTTTTCCGTCGCGATAGAGCTCAGCCATGGCTGCGGCGGTTTCCTCGATCGGAACCGCGGTATCCGGCCAGTGCACCTGATAGATGTCGATCACGTCGGTCTGCAGGCGACGCAAGGAATCCTCGACCTCCTTGATGATACGTTCGTGGCTAGCGTGACGGAAAGGTTGGCAGTCCTTCCAATCGAGACCGACCTTGGTCGCAATCACAGCCCGCTGGCGGCGGCCGCCCGCTGCGAGGGCCTTGCCGACGATTTCTTCCGAGTGACCGAAGCCGTAGACTGGCGCTGTATCGATCAGGTTGACGCCGTGATCGAGCGCGGCCTGAATGGTTCTGATCGACGCCTCGTCGTCGGTTCCGCCCCACATCCAGCCGCCGATCGCCCAGGTGCCCAGCGCGATGCGCGACACGCTCAACGAGGTTCCAGGAATTGCAACGAATTCCATGGTCGATGCGGCGACTTTCTTGTTCATTTGCCTGTTGCTCTTCGTGCCATTGCTTAGCTCCTGTTTCGTTGCCTTTCGAAATCACGCCTTCAGCTGGGTTTGATCGATCGGCAACGCACGAATCCGCTTGCCGGTGGCTGCGAAGATGGCGTTGCAGACCGCCGGCGCCATCGGCGGCACCCCGGGCTCGCCGACTCCTGCCGGCAGGGCTTGGCTATCAACCAAATAGACGTGGGTATCGGGCGTAATGTCCGTGCGCGCGACGAGATAGTCGGTGAAGTTGCTCTGTTCCGCCCCGCCTGCCTTGAAGGTAAGATTGCTAAAAAGGGCATTGCTGATGCCCATGATGGCGGCGCCTTCGAATTGCGCGCGCACCCGGTCGGGATTGATCACCAGGCCGCAATCAACCGCGATATCGACGCGCGGCACGCTGACTGTGCCATCATTTGCGACGGCCACCTGCACGACCGTCGCGACGTATGTGAGGAAGCTGCGGTGAATCGCAACACCGCGGCCCTGCCGCGCCGGCAGCTTCTGCCCCCAATCGCTGGCGCCCGCGACAAGATCCAATACGCCGCGCATGCGGCCGGTATCGATCGGGTATTCCTCGATCGAGGCATCATAGTTCGGGTAATCGACGCCGATGGCTTTCAGGTCGATATGGCGCGGTGCCCCGAGCAGCGCGCGCAGATAATCAACGGGATCGGCGCCCGCTGCGGCCGCAAGCTCGTCGACGAAAGAACAGACCGCAAAGGCGTGCGGAATATTGTAGACCGAGCGATACCAGCCGATGCGAACGTGATTGG
>JBAPYK010000306.1:0-17223 GCA_049284695.1 Rhodoplanes sp.
CTAATAGAGCACGTCGTCCACGGGCTCCAACGGAGGCGGAATATCTTTTTCGCCCATGGCCTGCTTGAATTCGATTTCGACAATCCGGCACAGGGCCGAAAGCGGCACGTCATGCACTCCGCCTTCGAACGGATCTTCGCTACTGTCGCTCACCTTCTCCATCATCAGGAAGACCCAAGAGATCACGGCGGCCAACGGAGCGAGCGTAAACACGAATTCGTCGGTCAAGGAGACCGAGAGCTGCTCACGGGCCGCCGCCGTCTCGAAAACATCGAGAAACGCCAAAGGCAACAGGAAGACGAATAACCACGTAAACATGGTGGCGAAACACGCAATCTGCCTCGGGAACGGCGTGTTCTTGATGCGCTCGCACGTCCCGTGACTTTCCGCGAGCCTGCCCAGCATGTCCGTCATCATCGCCTCCCGTGGACCGTTTAGTCTGCCGGACTGCATCAGCTCTCGAAGGCTATCGGCCTGTCGGCATAAAAGGAAGGTTGCCGGGTTTCGATAGGTCTGCGCGACGGAATACTCTTCCGGATCCAGGAACCGCCCGTAGGATTTCGGGTCCTGGTGCATCATTGCGACTGTGTGGTCTGCCCGGCGACGCGTGAAGATGCGTGAGCCGCCGCTGGTCTTCAGCCGTGAGGTCCTTCGGAGCATATGAGCGACTGCAAAAACCCACGCCAAATGACGATGCAGCAGTTCTCTCGCGACATCATCCGCTGCTGAAACTACGTCTATGTCGATGAAGCTTCGCACGTGGATCAGCCACTCGCGACTCCGCACGACGATCGTCCCTACCGCCTGGCGCGCTTCCCACCAGCGGTTATAGGCAGACACACTCTTAAAGCCGACGTAGAGCGAAACCGCGATGCCGACCAGCGTGACCGGCAACACCGGCACGACGAGCCAGTGGAAGCCAGAGATTTCGTGCATGAACACGACGGCGAATGACCAAGCGAGAACCAGAAGCAGCAATCCCCACGATTCGACCACAACATGCTTTAATCTGATGTTTCTCCGCATATACATTACCAGCCTCCATCCTTGGCCGAACCTGCGGTTGATTTCGCACCCGGATTTCTTCGGCGGCAAATAAAATTTAGTAAGAGCTTGGGATGCCGCTCAGCCCCCGACGCCTGAAATGCTCCCGTCACCGGCGAGTCGACCGAGGGGCCGTTGATGCCGACCAGACGAGCCGGCGAGCGCTGCGCCCAATGGAAGGAATTGCACCAGATCGGCAAAGATTGCCGACGGATGTTGCAGCGAAACCACCAATTGCGATCAACGCATGGAATAATTTTAAGCTGAGATCCGGGCGTTGCCCAATTCCGAGGCGCTTAAATGATTCGCCTGAAGCAAAGGCGTCCAGGGCGACGCCCGCTCAGCATCCGAATACCTCGCCGCCGCCACAGCGCCCGGGGACCGGCAAAGCCGTTTCGTCGGCGTCAGACGGCGCATGGCCTGCTTTTGCTCTGCCTCCGCAGTTTGGCGCCCAAAGCGCGCGTCGTAAGCGTTGTGGTGGTTGCGGCCCCGCTCGCGCTGATATCGCACGCTTCCTGGGCAGATGAAGGCGGGTCGAGTTTCTGGACCCCCGGCGCCTTCGCGAGCCTCGCGGCTACGCCTATGGAGCCGGGACTCTCGCTGACGTCGGTTTACTATCACCCCTCGGTGTCATCAGGCGAAGATGTTGCCCGCGCGCAGAGAATCAGAATCGGACTGCGCCCCGCGACGCTCTTGTCCGAAGCCGCCAAGAATACTGACACGACTAAAAATCAAGGGATGGTCACGCCCACTTATACCTTCGCGACACCCGTTCTTGGCGGGCAGGCGAATGTCAGTATGACCGCTGTCTATTCCAGCAACACCACAACCTTGAATGAGCTTGTCGGCAACGTGGTGCGGGGTGGACCGGTCGCGTTCTTCAGTGTTCTGCACGAAACGACCAGCGACACGGTGACCGCTTTCGGCGATCTGTCTCCGCAGGTCTCCCTACGATGGAACGCCGGCGTCCATAACGTCATGACTTACGCAACGGGCAATATTCCGGTCGGCCAGTATAACCCGTCCAACTTGGCGAATGTCGGCATCGGACACGGCGCATTGGACGGCGGGGTTGGCTACACTTATTTCGATAAAGCGGGGCGCGAGTTCTCGGCGGTCGCCGGGCTGACTTACAACTTCATCAATCCCTACACGCAATATCAGAACGGCATCGACTTTCACTTGGATTGGGCCGCGTCGCAGTTCTTTTACAAGCAGCTGCAGATCGGCGTCGTTGGGTATACCTATAATCAAGTCACCTGCGACAGCGGATCGGGAAACAAGGTCGGTTGTTTCGAGTCCCGCGTGGCGAGCATTGGCGCGCAGCTCGGCTATACCATTCCCATGGGCGGCCTCGAGGCGAATGTGAACCTCAGAGGCTATCAAGAGTTTGACGCGGCGAACCGGCCGGAGGGGTGGAACGTATGGCTGACGTTCACACTTTCGCCCGCTGATTCGACGTCGACCGCAACATTAACAAGACGCGGGCGCCCGATTAGCCAATAGGCGCAGATCCCCCGCGGCTGTAAATGAACTTCGCGAGTAACGCGGGCAGGCCCGGGGCCCGGCGCAGCGCTTTATGAGCGGCGCCGCTACCGCGCACCCCGCACATCAGCCTTCCGCATCCTCGAAGTCTTTGCTGAGTTCCCACTTCATTCTCGCGAGCAGGTCCCTGATCTTGTCGAGCGCGACCTCTCGCTCATAGGCGCCATCAGGCGCCTGGAGATCGTTCACGACGGCAGAGTTGTTCTGCAGGAATTCCTCAAGCATCGATCCGGCAGCAGCGCGCCGCTCTTCGTTGGGCCACGTTGTCGGAAAAGGTTCGATTTCCCGCAACAGTTCTTGTTTTTCTGCAGCCCGATGTTCGTTTTCTTTTTTGCGCTCCGCAACTTCGGTCATATCGAGCCGCACGACGTCTCGAGCGAACTTTCTGAGACCCTTCACTTTCTTCCTGAACCGGCAGTGATACTCGAGCCAATGCTCCGTATCCGGGATGGTTTTCGCTCTCAGAAACCTACCGCCGGCTTTCTCGACGACCTTCTTCAAATCGGGCAAATAGGCTTCATCGAATTCACCTATTCGACAGAGAACTTTAATTTTGGCCATGCTAACCTCGTCAATCCAAGCGATATGATTAATAAGCGCCCCAGGGCCGCTCTGCGCACGTGAGAATCGGAAAGTGAAGCAACCGCCGGGCTCTACGCAGCTCCTAGACCTGCTCCGAGCATCGCGCATCGCCGACGCGTCCGCTTCCCCCATGTTCGCGTAACGGTCAATTGGGCCGCCTTTCCATCTGGGCGTTCGTCGCCGTGCTATCGGCTGCGTCCCCTGAGGCGGCTGACCGCAAGAACCCGCGAACAATGAGACGAGCCGAGATAAGATACGATGCTACATCGGTCAATCTCGGTCTTCGTGACAGGATCGACTTGCGGCGGCTTGGCGCCATTTCAGCGCATCGCTTTGGCTGCCGCTCCTCGCGGTTCTATCACAGGCCGATACGACCGGCGATGCGGCGCAGCGCTTTCGTCAGCGGCGGATCGAACCGGAAGGCGGCGAAGAGATAATCGATGCCGTAGCCCGGATGCCCTTGGCGGAGCGCGGCGACCGAGGCGCGCGCCTCCTCGGTCCGCCCGGCGAGCGCCATGCATAGTGCGGAGATCGCGGTGGCGTGCGCGTGCGCATTCGGTCGCGCGGCGGCGCTGCGGCCCCATTCCGCCGCCTCTTCGTACTCGCCCAGCCGCAAATGGGCGATCGCGCGGGTGCAAAGCATGGCAAAGAGCAGCGGGTCATAAGGGCTGAGCGCGCGCGACTGGTCGGCATAGGCGATCGCCGTCTGCGGTTCGCCCGACTGGGCGTGCACGAAGGCAAGCGTGTAATGGCCGAGCGCGTAGTTCGGGCTCAGTTCGACGGCGGTGGAGAGTTCGCTGAGGCTTCCCGCCACCTCGCCGCGCAGCCATAGCGCCCGCCCCATCGCCCAATGGGCCGCGGGATCGCGATCATCGGCGGCAAGGCCATCGCCCGCCGCTCTGAAGGCGAGATCGCTTTCGCGCTGGCGATCCTGCGGGCGAAGCAGGAAGGCGTTCTGAAAATGGGTGAAGGAGAGACCGGCATAGCTCCGGGAAAATGTCGGATCGAGGCCGATCGATTGGCGGAAGAAGTCCTGCGCGCGATCGTTGTCCGGCCGGTTGAACCGGTACATGTGCCAGAGCCCGCGGTGGTAGGCCTCCCAAGCGTCGAGCGTGTTCGGCGCTTTCAGCACCGCGCGATTGCGTTCGGCAAGTTCGATTTCGCTCGCAAGCGCCGCGACAATGCGGTCGCCGACCTCATCGATGAGCTTGAGGTCATCGGCCGTCCGGCGCGCGAACTGCTCGGACCAGAGAATGCGGCCGGTCGCCGTTTCGACGAGATCGACCGCAATGAGTCGCTCGGCGCCCAGCGTCCGAACCGTCCCGCAGGCGGCATAATCCACGCCGAGCTTGCGCGCGATTTCGTCGGGCGTGAGACCCTGCTCGGCGAGCGCAAACACCGAGCCCCGCGCGATGACCGGCAGGCTGCGCAGCTTCGCGAGCCGCGTGATGACGTCGTGGGTGAGCCCCGCCGCATAGCTCCCGATCGAGCTGACTGATTCCGCATCCTGAAACGGCAGAATCGCAATCGAAGCGCGGCGCGGACCCGTTGGCTTGGCTGCTGCGGCGTCTGCCGCAGCCGGCAGAGCCGCCGCCAGCCCCGCCCTATGGCCCTCGGCGAGCGCGCGCCATCGCGCGGCGAGCGGCTCGGGGTCGACGCCCTCGTTCCGCAGCAACAACATCGCCGCCGCGAACCGCTCTTCGGCTTCCGCCTTGCGTCCTTGCGCGATCAAGGTCGCGAGCACGGCGGCGTGGGCGTGCGGATCGAACGGCGCGAATTCGGTCCACGCCTCGGCATAGCCTAGGGCCTCCGCGGAACCGGGTGCGGCGCGCTTCATCAGCTCGCGTAGAATCGCCTCATGTTGCGCGCGGCAAGCCTGCCGCCGCGCGACGAGCCAGGTCTGAAAGGCCGGGCAGCGGTCGAGATCGCCCCCTTCGAGAAACTCGCCCGCAAACAGGCCGGCAAGCTCGACGAGCCGCTCGGTCGCAAGCGCCGCTGTGCCCCCGCGTAGCGCGGTCTCTACGTCGAGCGCATCGACCGCAAGCTCGGAAAGATCAAGCGCGACGTGATCATCCGCCGATGTCAGCGGAGCGACGCCCTCGCCCCGCAGCAGCGCGCGGATCTTGGCGAGCGACCAGCGCAGCTCGCTGCGCGGATCATCCGGCACGTCCCAGAACAACTCGCAGAGTTGACTGCGCGACACCGGACGCGGCGCAACGGCGAGATAAGCGAGCAGCGCGCGCGCCTTCCGCGACGGCGGCAGCGGGCGCAGCTCGCCGCACTCCGATACCGCCAGCGCCCCCAGTAAGCGTAGCTGAAGACCGCTCCGGCGTTGGGGCAAGCGCTCGCCTTCCGTCGTTTCCATGCTTGCTCCCACGTTGGCTCCCACGGCGCGCCCCACGCAGGACCGCTATCCGCATGGTTCGCCGGCCCGAACCACGGCGCCGAGCCACAGATAAACGGAGCGAACCCATGGTAGCCAACCTCGCCCTAGCCCGTCAAAGCACCCCCGCCCCCACGCCGGACTTCGCCGCCGTCAAGGCGCGCCAACAGATCGCGTGGTCCTCGGGGGATTACGCCGTCATCGGCACGACCCTGCAGATCATCGGAGAGTCGTTGTGCGAGGCGCTCGACCTGCGGTCCGACCAGCGTGTTCTCGATGTCGCCGCAGGCAACGGCAATGTTTCGCTCGCCGCCGCGCGCCGCTTCGCCCATGTCACCGCGATCGACTACGTCCCGGCGCTGCTCGACCGTGGCAAGGAGCGCGCCTATGCCGAGCGGCTACCAATTACATTCCAAGTGGCGGACGTCGAAAACCTGCCTTTCCCGGACGGCTCCTTCGATGTCGTCGCCTCGTCGCTCGGCGCGATGTTTACGCCGGACCACGCGCGCACCGCGACCGAGATGCTGCGCGTCTGCCGCTCCGGCGGCAAGATCGGGCTCGCGAGTTGGACTCCCGATGGTTTCATTGGCGAGCTGTTCAAGACCATCGGCCGGCACGTCCCGCCCCCCGCCGGGCTGAAGTCGCCGGCCTTATGGGGGACCCGGCCCTACCTCGCGGAGCTGTTCGGCCCGATGAGCGCCGACATCGCCGTGCAGACGCGTGAATTTACGTTCCGCTATCGGTCGCCCGAGCACTGGATCGAAGTTTTCCGCACGAAATACGGACCGGTGCTCAAAGCCTTCGAGGCGCTCGACCCTGCAGGGAAGGCGTCGCTCGCGGGCGACCTCGCCGCACTCATTGCCCGCTTCAATCGCGCGACCGACGGAACGATGGTCGCGCCCGCGACCTATCTCGAGGTCGTCATCGTCAAGCGATGACGGCGCGACGGCTGCGCGGCGCCTGAAACGCGCCGCTCAAGCCGCTGGCCGGCCGATCGCGAGAAAGCACAGAAGCGCGACCACCGCACATAGGGCGGTGAGCGTGAGAGCTGCCGCGTCGGAGAACTGTTCGGCGACGACAGCGAGCACCAGCGGGGCGGCCGCCTGCATCACCAGCCACGGGGCGGTAAGCCGGCCGACCACGACCCCGAAGCCCGCCGCGCCGAACAGGGCGAGCGGAACCGTGCCGCGGGCGATGGTGATCAGGCCGTTGCTTGCGCCGAACACGATGTAGAACAGCGCCGCGCTTGGGGCGAACACCCCGACGATCGCCAGCATAACGAAATCGCTCGCCATCAGACCGAGTGCAAAGCGCGCGAGATAGAGCGGGTGGGCCCTGGCGCCGAATGCGAACTCGGCAAGCCGCGCCAACACTTGGCAGGGTCCGAACAGCATGCCGATGATCACCGCCATGTCCGAACTTATTCCTGCGCGCTGGAAGAACGCGATGAGATGCGCAGCAAGGCCGGACGGAATGAAGGCATAGGCGGCAAAGCCGGCCATCACCAGATAGAATGGTTTCCCGCTCGGCGGCAGCGTGCGCTGAGGCCTGGGCAAAACACCGGTTCCGCCCACCGGCGTGCCGAGGTCGGCGCGCTTGCGCGGCAGCGCGAAGGCGTGCAAAGGCGCGGCGACGGCGACCAACAGCGCGGCATAGACAAGATAGCAGCCGCGCCATCCGTAAGCGTCTATCAGCAGTTGGGTGACGGGCCAGCTCACCGTCGAGGACAGGCCGCCGACGAATGTGAGCAGCGTGATCGGCCGCCGCGCCGCCGCGCCGAATATGCGGCCGAGCGTCGCGAAGGCCGGCTCATACAGCGAGGCCGCCATTGCGACGCCGACCAGCATCCACGCCGCGATGTAGGTTACGGGATGTGCTGCGACCGTAAGCGCAACGAGCCCCGCCGCTCCGGCGAGCGAGCCCATCGTCATCACCACATGCCCGCCGCGCCGGTCGATCAGGCGACCGATCGTCGGCGCCACCAAACTTCCGGCGAGCAGCGCCGCGGAGAATCCGCTCATTGCAAACGAGCCGGACCAGCCGCGCTCGGCGGCGATCTGCGGCACCGTCAGCACCGGCGGATAGTAGAGCGCGCCCCAGGCGAGCACTTCCGTCACGCCCAGCACCGGCAGCGCCCGCCAAGGGCCGTGAAAGACGTCGCGCACAAAGGCCATCAGCGGAAACAATCGATTGAGAACGCGTGGATCACAGCCCGAGGCTGCGCTGCATGAAGACCGAATCGATCCACCGGTCGAATTTTAAGCCGACGCTGCGCAACGTTCCCGCGTGGCGGAAGCCGAGCGACGCGTGCAGAGCGATCGAAGCGGCGTTGCCGCTATCGCCGATCACCGCGATCATCTGCCGCCATTGTCCGGCCGCGCACCGGTCGATCAGGGACGACAGCAAGGCGCGCCCGATGCCCGCGCCCGTCAGCCTGTGATCGATATAGATGGAATCCTCGATGGTGAACCGGTAAGCCGAGCGGGGGTGGTAGGGCATCGCATAGCTGTAGCCGACGACCTGGCCATCCCGTTCAGCCACCAGATAAGGCAGCCCGTGCTCGAGCACGACGCCGCGGCGACGCGTCATTTCAGCGAGCGACGGCGGCTCCTCCTCGAATGAAGCGGTGTCATGCAGGACGTGATGGGCATAGATCGCTTGCACGGCGGCCATGTCCTCCTCGCGTGCCTCGCGGACCGCACATGCCATTTGGGCGGGCTTCCGATCACAAACCTCCTGCATGTGTCTTGGTCCTCCGGTCCCGCCCCACGTCGTCACATTGCCGCGCGCGCCAGCATAAATGAATATTGGAAACGATATGGTGTGCCGCCGCGGCCGACGCGGGCCATCCCCCCAGCGTGGCCGCTGAGCAGTAAGCCGACGCCGCGCACAGATGACGCGCGAACCCGAACCGCGCGTCGTCCTAACGAAAGGCGAAAGCAGACTCAGCCGCGCGCAGCAAGGGGGGCGCGGTCATTGCGACGCGCGCTTGGACTTTGACGTTCCTTCCGCCCCGCAGCGGACGAGCACCATGGTGCCGTAGCGGCCCGCCACTTCCGGATCGACCCATTTGAGGACGAGGACGCGCCCGTCGAACGACTCGACCTCGCGATCGCCCTGCCCGCGCGGCTCGGGGCCAGGACCGATATAGGTCTTGCCCTCGTAGCTGCCCTTGAGCTGCATGTCCTGAACCTGCGGGTTATCGTAACCGAGCATCGCCACGCCGGTCGAACTGCGGTTGATGACATACGGCTGCTTGCACTGGCCGCGGGCCGCGGCGATGGTCCGGGTGCGGTCTTCCGGCCGATGGTAGGCGCCGAGACCCCAGCGTCCGACAATCTCATCAGGCGAAATGCTGGGCGGCGGCAACGGCCCGGTCGGCGCGGGAGCGCCTCCCCCACCTGACAGCGAGGGCATGGAGCCGGCGCAGCCGCCGAGGAGGAGCGCCAGCGCAAGCGCCGGCGCCGCGGAGACAACCGCCAGCGGAATTCCTCTAAAAGAACCAGTCATGACTTCTCCGACATTCGAGTCGCAATGTGCCGCCCGCGCCGATGTAGCGCAAGCAGGTCTTCCGCCGCCCGTTAGCGCTATATTTCCGATCACTCGCTTGCTTGCCGCGGCCGAGCCAGACTTCTACCGCCCTCCCAGATTGGCGATTCGATGGCCGCCCGCGTCTGTAGCGCGCATATTGTCCGCATTCGCTGGAGACCGATCATACCGATCATATCGTCCTGGCCTTGCATCCCCGAGGCGTCCGACGTTTCGAAGCCTTAACAAATCGGCCGCCAGAACTTCTTGACACCCTAGCGGCCACTGCCTATGTCCCGCAGCGATTGGCACTCCCAAGCCACGAGTGCTAAGCACCCCAGCCGGACGCCGAGGCGAGCGTTCGATCCACCAATACAGGCCGCCCCGCAGCGGCGAAGAGGACAACATGGCGAAAACCAAGTTCCGCCCCTTGCACGATCGCGTGGTCGTGCGCCGCATCGAAGCCGAGGAGAAGACCGCCGGCGGCATCATTATTCCCGACACCGTCAAGGAAAAGCCGCAACAGGGCGAGGTCATCGCCGTCGGTCCCGGCGGCCGGGACGAGACCGGCAAGCTCATTCCGATCGATCTGAAGGTCGGCGATCGCGTGCTGTTCGGCAAGTGGTCGGGCACCGAGGTCAAGCTCGATGGCGACGAGCTTCTGATCATGAAGGAGTCCGACATCATGGGCGTGATCGGATGACGAAAATACCTCGTTCTGAGACGCCTCTCCGGCAAAGCAGAAATCCGGAATGACCTGTCCCGGTTCGGTCGCTGTCGCCAGCCGGCTCACGTGACGACCTAGTTCCGCCAAGCCGTGGCCCGCGCCCCTCAGACGAGATTGAGATTCCCCCTATCAAACCGGAGTAATTCGAAATGGCTGCCAAGGACGTACGCTTTTCCAACGATGCACGCGACAGAATGTTGCGCGGCGTCGATGTTCTCGCCAACGCCGTGAAGGTCACGCTCGGTCCCAAGGGCCGCAACGTCGTGCTCGATAAGAGCTTCGGCGCGCCCCGCATCACCAAGGACGGCGTCACCGTCGCCAAGGAGATCGAGCTCGAAGACAAGTTCGAGAACATGGGCGCGCAGATGGTGCGCGAGGTCGCCCAGAAGACCAACGACATCGCCGGCGACGGCACCACCACCGCGACCGTGCTCGCTCAGGCGATTGTGAAAGAAGGCGCAAAATCGGTTGCCGCGGGGATGAATCCCATGGACCTCAAGCGCGGCATCGACATCGCCGTCGCCGCGGTCGTTAAGGACATCGAGAAGCGGGCGAAGAAGGTCGGCTCCTCCTCCGAAGTGGCGCAGGTGGGCACCATTTCGGCCAATGGCGATCAGACCATCGGAACGATGATCGCCAATGCGATGCAAAAGGTCGGCAACGAAGGCGTGATCACGGTCGAGGAGGCCAAGGCGCTCGAGACCGATGTCGAGATCGTCGAGGGCATGCAGTTCGACCGCGGCTATCTCTCCCCTTATTTCATCACCAACGCCGAAAAGATGGTCGCCGAGCTCGAGGACGTCTACGTGCTGCTGCACGAGAAGAAGCTCTCCGGCCTGCAGGCGATGCTGCCGGTGCTCGAAGCGGTGGTGCAGTCGGGCAAGCCGCTGCTGATCATCGCCGAGGACGTGGAGGGCGAGGCGCTTGCGACGCTCGTCGTCAACAAGCTGCGCGGCGGGCTCAAGGTCGCGGCGGTGAAGGCGCCGGGCTTCGGCGATCGCCGCAAGGCCATGCTCGAGGACATCGCCATCCTGACCGGCGGCCAGCTTATTTCCGAGGACCTCGGCATCAAGCTGGAGAACGTGACCATCAATATGCTGGGCCGCGCCAAGAAGGCGATCCTCGAGAAGGAGAAGACGACCATCGTCGACGGCGCCGGCAAGAAGAAGGACATCGAAGCCCGCGTCAACCAGATCAAGGCGCAGATCGAGGAGACCACCTCCGACTACGACAAGGAGAAGCTGCAGGAGCGGCTCGCGAAACTCGCGGGCGGCGTCGCGGTGATCCGCGTCGGCGGCGCGACCGAAGTCGAGGTCAAGGAGAAGAAGGACCGGGTCGAGGACGCGCTCAACGCGACCCGCGCCGCGGTCGAGGAAGGCATCGTCGCCGGCGGCGGCGTTGCGCTCTTGCGCGCCAAGAAGGCGGTCGGCAAGCTCGCCAACGACAATCCCGACGTGCAGGCCGGCATCAATATTGTGCTGCGGGCGCTTGAAGCGCCGCTGCGCCAGATCGTCGAGAATTCGGGCTTCGAAGGCTCAGTCGTGGCCGGCAAGATCCTCGAAAACAAGTCGGAGACGTTCGGCTTCGACGCCCAGCGGGAAGAATATGTCGACATGGTCGACGCCGGCATCATCGACCCCGCCAAGGTCGTGCGCGCGGCGCTGCAGGACGCGGCCTCCGTCGCCGGCCTCCTGGTCACCACCGAGGTGATGGTCGCCGAGCTGCCGAGGGAAAAGGGTCCGCCGGCAATGCCGGGCGGCGGCATGGGCGGCATGGATTTCTGAGGAAAGCCATCTGTTCGGAACAGCTTCGGAAGGGGTCGCTTCGGCGACCCTTTTCCGTTGAGCGCGTAAAGGCCGATGCGGTCAACTCTCGCGCTGCCGCCTCTTGCCGGGAGGAATCATGTCCTCGCCTTACGACGTCGTGGTGATTGGCGCCGGACTCGGATCAGTATCTCCCTATGTGCTGGTGCACGGTGCAGAAATCGACACGATAACCTCTCCGCTCGCCGCGCCTACATAGAATCTTTAGGACGTTAGCCGCTCAAAGCGGCTGGTTGGGTCGCTGATGCGACCCCATGGGTGTAGTTCGCAGCCCCCTGCCCTTTCCACATGCTTTTGAGCGTTTCGTATTCTCGCGCTCTCCTCCCATGCTCCTCAGAGAGGCAGAGCATGATCCCCCGTCGGAAGCCCTGTTTGCGCGGTTTCTTGCTGCCTCAGGCCGTCACGTCCGCATCAACAGAGCCTGAAAACTGCTGTAAACGTCAACCTGCTATTGCCACCCCGGCAGAGCCGGGGGGTCTCCTACGGGACGCTAGTTGCCGGCGGTGCCTGCTTCGAGGTGCCCCTGCGGCGGTCGGCGAAGCTGCGTGCCCTGCCGCTCTAAGCTTTACTTCGATTTCCTAACCCAATTGAGCCGGGCGGTTCTGAGCGTTCCCAGAGTACGTAGAGCGGGAAGCCGCTGCTCAATTCCTCGGCCTCAGCTCTATCCCGACGCCCTTGTTGACGAATTGCAGCGTATAGGATCGGCGGAAATCGAGCGTCGGCTTGACCACCCCCGCGCGCGCCATCTTGTCGAAGAAGCTCGCCATGCGCGCATCCGTCATCGCGCCGATGCCGAGTTTATCGGCGTCGCCCGAATCGACGATGCCGTACTCCCTCATCTTGCCGACCGAATAGGCGATCAGCCCGTCGGTCATCTCCGGATTGGCTTGCTTGATGACGGCGTTGGCGGCGGCGTTGTCGCCGTAGAGGTAGTTGTACCAGCCGATGATCGAGGCATCGACGAAGCGCTGCACCAAATCCGGGTTCTTCTCCACGAGGTCGAGCCGCGTCTCGATCAAGGTCGAATAGCTGTTGAAGCCGTAGTCGGCGAGCAAAAAAATCACCGGCTTGAAGCCCGCCCGTTGCGCGATCGAATACGGCTCGGAGGTGACGTAGCCCTGCATCGCGCTGCGCTGGTCGACGATGAAGGGCTGCGGATTGAAGGTGTAGGGCTTCACCTTCGCCTCGCTGAACCCGTATTCGGTCTTGAGCCACTGGAAGTAGGTCAGTATGCCCTCTTTGGACACGAACAAAGTGAGGGCCTTGAGGTCCTCTAAGCGGGTCACGCCCGCATCGGGATGCGCCATCAAGACCTGCGGGTCCTTCTGAAACATGGCGGCGACGATCACGGTAGGCAGGTCCTGCGCGATGGCGTCGAACCCCTGCACCGTGTTTGCGCTCATGAAGAAGTCGAGCTTGCCCACGGGCAGGAGCAGACGGTTGTTCAGATTAGGCCCCCCCGGCACGATCGTGACGTCGAGGCCGTATTTCCGGTAAGTGCCGTCGGCGAGCGCTTGGTAGAACCCGCCGTGCTCGGGCTCGGCGACCCAGTTGGTGCCGAAACTGACCTTGTCGAGCGCCGCCGCGGGGAACAGGCCAACGGCAAGCCAGAGGGCGGCCGTAAAAAACGTCGCCCGAACGACGCGTGTGAACGGCATGCGGTCCCCTGCGGACAGATCGCTGCGACAGGCCGACGGACGCGGGGCGGGTCAGTGCGACATCAGGATCGGCACGGTCATGGAACTGAGAATGTCCTTGGTCGCGCCCCCGAGTACGAATTCGCGCAACCGCGAGTGGCCGTAGCCTCCCATGACGATCATCTCGGCCGAGACGTCGGCGGCATACGAGAGGATGGTGTTGGGGACGTCGACATCTTCGGCGACGATGCGCTTGACGTCGACATTGACGCCGTGCCGGGCGAGGTGATGGCCGATATCGGCGCCGGGGATTTCATCGCTCTTGGCGCGCCCGGTCGCGACCATGACGATGTCGACCATCTTGGCGCGGGTCAGGAAGGGCATGGCGTCGCCCATCGCGCGGGCCGCCGTGCGGCTGCCGTCCCAGCCCATGATCACGCGGTCGAGCTTCAGGCCCTCCTTCTGGATATAAGGCACGATGATCACCGGGCGCCCCGACTCGAACAACGCCGCCTCGACGAACATGTCGGCCGGCGACAAACGGTCGGGCTCGCGCTGGCCGACCACCATCAGATCGAAGCGCCGTCCGATGCGGCCGAACAGGTCGGTCGCGCCGCCGAGCGTCGCTTCCACCAACCGATGCCTGAAGGACAGGTTATTCAGCGTCGCCGCCTGCTCGAACCGGTCGATTGCGGCCTTCGCGATGGCCTGGCTCTCGCTGCGCTGGGCGTCGATCCACTCCGCCGACACGCCGTCCAGGATGGTCGGCGAGATCACGGGATCGTAGACGAAGACGACCCCCGTAATGTGAGCCTCAAAGGTCTGCGCGATGGAAATCGCGTAATCGACGGCCGGATCCTGCGCGCGGGCGAGCGCGAGATTCACGACAATGTCCTTGATCATTGGATCGAACTCCGCAAGGCGGCGGGGCTGGTCCCCGCCCGGGTCTGATTGGCCCGAAGGGCCGCGTGTGGACGGGCGGCAAAGCCTACGGCGGCGCGCGGATCATCACAAGCGCCCTGTGCGGGCGATCGTGGCGGCTCGCGCCGCAGACCGTATGACCACATCCATGCTTGCGGCGAAGGGCCGCTTATCGCGCCGCCCATCCTGCGCTAGAACAGCTCAAAATTAGAAGATCAAGGAGGAATGGGCGATGAGCGTATCGATGCCGACGCCAGACGGCGCGGTGCTTGCGCGCCGCGAGGAGATCGTGCGGGCGCTCCGCCGCATCGTGCCGGGCGAAGGCGTGATCGCCCATGAACGGGAGATGCGGCCTTACGAATCGGACGGGCTCACGGCCTATCGCCAGCTGCCGCTGGTGGTCGTGCTTCCCGATACGACCGAACAGGTGGCCGAGGTTCTGCGCTATTGCCGGGACCAGGGTATCAAGGTAGTGCCGCGCGGCGCGGGCACCTCGCTTTCGGGCGGCGCGCTCCCGATCGGCGACGGCGTGCTCCTGGGCATGGCGAAATTCAACCGCATCCGCTCCATCGATTTCGCAAACCGCGTCGCGGTGGTCGAGCCCGGCGTCACCAATCTCGCGGTGACGCGCGCGGTCGAACATGCCGGCTTCTATTACGCACCCGACCCCTCCTCGCAGATCGCCTGCACCATCGGCGGCAATGTCGCGGAGAATGCCGGCGGCGTGCACTGCCTCAAATACGGTCTCACCGCCAACAATGTGCTCGGCTGCGAGATGGTGCTGATGTCCGGCGAGGTGATCCGTCTGGGCGGGGCGCATCTCGACTCCGGCGGCTACGACCTGCTCGGGGTGATGACCGGTTCGGAGGGCCTGCTGGGGGTCATCACCGAGGTGACGGTGCGGCTTCTGCAGAAGCCGGAAACCGCGCGCGCGATGCTGATCGGCTTTTCCTGCGCGGAGGATGCGGGCGAATGCGTCGCCCGCATCATCGGGGCGGGCATCATTCCCGGCGGCATGGAAATGATGGACAAGCCTGCGATCCACGCGGTCGAGGAGTTCGTCCACGCCGGCTATCCGCTCGACGTCGAGGCCATCCTGATCGTCGAACTGGATGGTCCGCAGGCCGAGTGCGACCATCTGGTCGAGCGGGTGTCCGAGATCGCCGCCGCCTGCCGCTCCAGCACCTTGCGGGTGTCGCGGTCGGAGGACGAGCGCCTCCTGTTCTGGGCCGGGCGCAAGGCGGCCTTCCCTGCGATGGGCCGCATTTCGCCCGACTATTATTGCATGGACGGCACTATCCCGCGCGCCAAGCTGCCCCTGGTGCTGCACCGCACGCGGGAGCTGTCGGAGAAATACGGGCTGCGATGCGCCAATGTTTTCCATGCCGGCGACGGCAATCTGCACCCGTTGATCCTCTACGATGCCAACCAGCCGGGTGAACTCGAGCGCGCCGAGGAATTCGGGGCTGACATACTGCGACTGTGCGTCGAGGTCGGCGGGGTGCTCACCGGCGAACACGGCGTGGGCGTCGAGAAACGCGACCTGATGCCGACCATGTTCTCCGAAATCGATCTCGAACAGCAGCAACGTTTGAAATGTGCGTTCGACGACAAGGGCCTGCTCAACCCCGGCAAAATGTTCCCGACGCTGCAACGCTGCGCCGAATTGGGCCGCATGCATGTCAGCGGCGGCAAGCTGCCGTTCCCGGATATTCCACGGTTCTGATAACCCGGGTCCCATGCGTAGGTCATCGTCGGTGCGCCGCGTCCCCTTTCTCCCTCTCCCCGCTTGCGGAGAGAGGGTCGGGGCGAGGGGGGCGTTCCAAGCGCTTCCCGCTTTCGGAATGCCCCTCCCCCGGATCGCTTTGCGATCCGACCTCTCCCCACAGGCGGGGAAAGGCAAACGAGAAAAAGCCTCGCGATGACCGACACCATCAAGCCGCGCGACGCCAAGGAAGTCGAGGCCGCGATTGCGTGGGCGCTCGGCGATGGCAAATCGCTGGAAATCGTCGGGCACCGGTCGAAACGGGCGCTCGGCCGCCCGTCGCAGACCGATGCAACCCTCGACTTGTCCGCGTTGACTGGCGTGACGCTCTACGAGCCGGAGGAACTGGTGCTGTCGGCGAAGGCCGGCACGCCGATCGCCGAAATCGAGGCGCTGCTGGCCTCGCGCGGGCAGGCGCTCGCCTTCGAGCCGATGGATCTGGGCCCGCTCCTCGGCGGGACGCCCGGCGCCGGCACGATCGGCGGCGTGCTGGCGGCTAATCTATCCGGCCCCCGGCGGATCAAGGCGGGCGCCGCACGCGATCACATCCTCGGCTTTGCCGGCGTCTCCGGGCGCGGCGAGACGTTCAAGTCAGGCGGGCGCGTCGTCAAGAACGTGACCGGCTACGACCTGTCCAAGCTGATGGCTGGCTCGTTCGGCACGCTGGCGGCGATGACCGACGTCACGGTCAAGACGTTGCCGCGCGCGGAAACCGAGGCGACCGTGCTCGTGCTCGGGCTCGACGAGGCGCGGGCGGTCGCCGCCATGACGGCGGCGATGGGCTCATCCTGTGATGTGTCCGGCGCAGCCCACCTGCCGGAGAAGATCGCGCTGCGCGCCTCCGACGACGTGCCGGTCGGCCATGCGGTGACGGCGCTGCGGCTCGAAGGCGTCGCCCCGTCGGTGGAGCACCGCCGCACCGCGCTTGCCGAGCTGATGAAGCCGTTCGGGCCGCTCTCCGGCCTGAACGAACCGCAGTCCCGCGTGCTCTGGCGTGCCATCCGCGACGTCATTCCGTTTGCGGCGTCCGCCGCGGCCGGCACGGGCGACGTCGGCGCGACCGAGCGGCCGGTGTGGCGGTTGTCGACCGCGCCCTCTAAGGGTGCAGAGCTGGCCCGGCTCATCGCCGCACGCGCCAATACCGAGTTCCTCTACGACTGGGCCGGCGGACTCGTGTGGGCGGCGCTCGCGCCTTCGGACGACGCGGGGGCGGCGATCGTGCGGTCGGCGATCGCGCAATGCGGCGGCCATGCCACGCTGATCCGGGC
>JBAPYK010000307.1:0-9514 GCA_049284695.1 Rhodoplanes sp.
GCAACCCACTGCCGGGATCATTCCACGACGCCGTCGACCTGCTCGATCATTTGGTCGAACTCGGCGTCAACGCGATCGAGTTGATGCCGCTGACGGAAGCGGAGGGCTGGAGCTGGGGATACGGCACCTCGCATTACTTCGCCATTGAGCATTCCGGCGGCGGCCCTCATCGGTTCAAGCATTTCGTGCGCGAATGCCACCGGCGCGGCATCGCCGTGCTGGTCGATGTCGTCTACAATCATTTCATCCACGACGCCGAACGCGCACAGTGGATGTACGACAACAACACCCATTCCAAGAACATCTATTATTGGTACCAAGGAAAGGAAGCCGACTGGGCGTGGCCGGAAGGCGGCTACCTCAGCAACGGATCGAGCGGCGCCACGCCGAATTTCCGCAGTGAGATGGTCCGTCAGCTGTTCATCAGCAGCGCCGCCATGCTGTTGAGCGAGTTTCACGTCGACGGCTTCCGCGTCGATCTCACCCAAGCATTTCACCGCGACAATGTGATCGACGGGAATGGCGAGATCTGCGCGGAAGCCAACCTGCTCGGAACCAAGTTCCTGCGCGAGTGGGTGCGCACGCTCCGCCTGCTCAAGCCCTCGATCATGCTGACCGCCGAAGACCACACGGGCTGGAAAGCAATCACCGAGCCGCAGGAACGGAATGGCATCGGTTTCGATGCGATCTGGTGGGCGGAGTGGTATCATCAATTGATCGGCGACTCGCAAAACGATTCACGCCAGGCTCGCCTCCTGCACCACGCCGGCTTCGGCGCTAACGAGCCGCTCGCGATATCGTCGCTGGCCACGGCGCTGCTAAAAACGCCCGGCCACGTCATCTATCACGAATCGCACGATCAGGCCGGCAACGCCGCCTATTGGGAAGGCGATCGCGAAGTGCGGTCAGCCCGCACTATCCAGACTGCCGTCAACGGCGAGCTGGACGGCAACCGTGACTGGGCGGAAGCGCGCTGCCGGGTTGTTTCCGGCCTCACTCTTCTCGCTCCCGGCATTCCGATGTTTTTCATGGGCGAGGAGGTGGGCGCAAAGGAGCCATACCGCTACAACGATTGGCTCCATCATCGCGAGGACTTCCAGACGCTTCGCGCAACGAGCGGCGCAAAGCTGTTCAATTTCTATCGCGATGTCATCCGGTTGCGTCGGCAGCATGAGGCGCTGAGATCACCGCATGTGGAAGTTCTGTACATGCACGACGCCAATCGCGTGCTCGCGTTCCGCCGATGGCTCGGGCACAAGGAATTTCTCGTTGTCGCGACCCTCAGCAACGCGCCTTTCGCTGACGGCTATCGGATTTCTCATAAGGCTCTGCGCCTTGGCGTTTTCGTCGAGGTGCTCAACAGCGATTCGGCCGCATACGGAGGCAAGGGCGTGACGAACCCGAGACGATTGATCTCAGCCCACGGCGATTTCAACGCCCATTTGCCGGCAAATGGGATCGTCGTTTTCCAGCGTGTTTCGGCAGGCGCTTTGGGTAGCTTCTTCAAGCTCATCACGCTGGAGGTGGCTGACTGGGCTCGCCGCCTTGTCGAAATATTCCGAGCGCGATAAGGCGCCGGCGCGCAGCGGGTGGGGCGACAACGCCGCTCGGGCGTGTCATGCTTTGCGACGCAGGAAATCCAACGACGAGGTCGCGCCATGGCCGCAACCGCCGAATCGACCGTTTTGGGCACGCCGGCGCCGCAGTTTCGGCTGCCCGCCACTGACGGAAAAACCTACGCTCTGCAGGACATCGCAGGGTCCAAAGGAACGGTGATCGTTTTCATCTGCAACCACTGCCCCTATGTCAAAGCCGTCATCGATCGGCTGGTGCAGGATGCCAATGCGCTGATGGCGGAAGGCATCGGCTTTGCCGCGATCTGCTCGAACGACGCCGAGAACTATCCTGACGACTCGTTCGACAACATGAAGCGCTTCGCCGAGAAGCATGGTTTTTCGTTTCCCTACCTGCACGATGAAGATCAGTCGGTGGCGCGGGCCTATGGCGCGATGTGCACTCCGGATTTCTTCGGCTACGACGCCCAGCTGAAGCTTAGATATCGCGGCCGTCTGGATGAGGGGCGCACAACCCCGCCGCCGGCGAATGCGCGTCGTGAGCTCGTTGAAGCCATGCGCGCGATCGCTCAAGGCAAGGCGCCAAGCGGTCAGATGCCGTCAGTCGGCTGCTCCATCAAATGGAAGGCGGCCTAGCGGGAACGACGACGGCTGGTCACGGCCGCCAAACCGCGGCCTCGCTTATGGCTGCGGTCGCCGTCCGCGCTTGATCGATGACTGCAGCGAGTGCGCGCATTGCCTCCGCCACGCCCTGGCCGGTCGCGCCTGAAAGAATAAGCGGCGCGCGGCCGGCCGCGCGCTTCAGCCGCGCCGCCTGCCGCTTTAGTTCGTCCGCGTCGACCGCGTCGGCCTTATTGAGCGCGATGATCTCCGGCTTGTCCGCAAGGCCGTGGCCGTAAGCCGCAAGTTCCGCGCGCACCGTTTTGTAGGCCTCGCCCGCATGTAACCCCGTCGCATCGACGAGATGCAGCAGCACGCGGCAACGCTCGACATGGCCGAGAAAGCGGTCGCCGAGGCCCACGCCCGCATGCGCGCCTTCGATCAGCCCAGGAATATCGGCGAGTACGAACTCGCGCCCGTCGATGGAGACGACCCCGAGCTGCGGATGCAAGGTCGTGAAGGGATAATCGGCGATTTTCGGTTTGGCGGCGCTCACCGCGGCGAGCAGGGTCGATTTTCCAGCGTTGGGCAGCCCGACCAGACCGGCGTCGGCGATGAGCTTGAGACGCAGCCAAAGCGTTCGTTCCTCGCCCGGCTGGCCGGGATTGGCATGCCGCGGCGCGCGGTTGGTCGAAGACTTGAAATGAGCGTTGCCGAAGCCGCCATTGCCGCCGCGGGCGAGCCCGACGCGCTGTCCGACCTGCGTGAGGTCGGCAAGCAGCGTCTCGTTGTCTTCATCGAAGATTTGAGTTCCCACCGGCACTTTCAGGATCACGTCGGCGCCGTTTGCGCCGGTGCGATTTTTCCCCATGCCATGGCCGCCGGTCTTCGCCTTGAAGTGCTGCTGGTAGCGATAATCGATCAGCGTGTTGAGGCCATCGACGCATTCGGCGATCACGTCGCCTCCGCGCCCGCCGTCGCCGCCGTCCGGCCCGCCGAACTCAATGAACTTCTCGCGCCGAAACGAGACGCAGCCCGCCCCGCCATTGCCGGAGCGGATATAGATCTTGGCCTGGTCAAGGAATTTCATGGCCCATGATATCGGCGCGAATAGCACACATGCCAATAGGCTTGTTAAGACGGAGGCTGCTTACCCGTCGCGTCCCGCACCGCTCGTTCGCTTCCGCTCCAAGTCATCCCCGCCCCGAGAATTGCATTTGCCGCTCGCGGCGAAGCGCCCAGAGGCTGAGGACGCCGAGAATGACGATCGGAGCGATCACCCCGGGCAGCCCCCACACGATATAAGCCGTCGGACCGGCCGCCGATCCGATGAGGAACCCTATCGTAACGTAAGAAAGCAGCGAGAGGTGCTTTCGCGCGCCGGTAAGCCGCGCCCTGCTCTCGGCATCTCCCGGCTCGCACGCGCATCGATACCATGCAAGAACAAGCTCCGTCGTTTCGACACCGAGCTCGGTGAGATTTCCCGTCATCACATTGGTTTGGGGCACGCCGGGCATAAGGAGACGCACCAGCGCGCTCTGCGAGCCCATCGCCATCGCCGCGAGCAGACCGGCCGCGATACCGCGCCAGTCGTTCGGATCCGTCAACGGAGCGCCCGGGAGAACAAGCGCAACGAATGCGGCGAGAAAAAAAGTTTCAAGCATGATCGTCCACATCAGCGCCGGCCAGCCGCGCTGTCGCGCACAGGCGATGAACGCGGCGGTCAAGAACGCCGCCAGAAAAAAGGCGGCGATGGCGAGCAGCTTGCCTATCCAGCTAGGATCGTTCTTGACGATTTCCGCGCCGGCGATGACGAAGCTGCCGGTCACGTTGGCGACAAAGAGCCCGAACAACGTAATAAAGGTGAAGCTGTCCACATAGCCGGCGACAAAGCTGAGAAGCGCCGACACGATCCTGGTGGACTCTTCATTGGCGCGGCTGATCTCTCCCATGGACGGCTCCGCCTGTCCTCGCCGATGTCCGAATCGGCGGTGCGCATTATCTTCGCACAAGTCTGAACAGGCGAGCGCGTGTTCGCTGGCGTCATGCGAAACGTCGCGCGGGCTTTGCTGAGGCGAACGCCGGCGGCCGCGCCGTCGGCGGTGCGACCAATGAGGCGGGTGCAAAGCAGATTGATCGCTTCGCGGAGCTACCGCGTGGTTTGCCGGGCAGCGCTCAGGCGCAATGCCGCACGCGATGCGTCGTCTGTCCCCAGCTCTTGAGCGAGGCCCAAATCCGCCGTTCCAAGCAGAAGCGGTCGAACGGCGCCGCGGAACTGATGGCGCGGATGCGGCAGAGGCCGACGCCGGTCCACTGGAAGCCGCACTTTTCCAGCACGCGCCGAGAAGCGGGATTGGTCGTGCGTGCGCCCGCTTCGACGGCCTCGTGACCGAGGTCGCCGAATGCCTGATCGATCAAGGCGCGCGCCGCCTCGGTGGCATAACCACGACCCCAATAAGGAACGCCGAGCCAATAGCCGATCTCTGGGTGCGGCCCATCGCGCCACTCCAGCCCGCAGGCTCCGGCGATCGTGCCGTCGCGCAAGGTGATGAGCAGCGTTTTGTCCCGCGGATCCGCGTTGGCGAGGGCGATCCAGTCTTCAGCGTCGGCGAGCCGGTACGGATGCGGGATGCGCGCGGTGTTCTCCGCGATCCTGCGATCGTTGACGATCGCTGCGATGAGGGGGGCATCCGCAGGTCGCGGCGCCCGCAGAATAAGCCGCTCGGTTTCAAGGACGCGCCGATCTGCGTCTCCGTGACCGTCTCCGCCGGCTTTCACAGATGGCATCGCTCGGGCTCCTCTTGCTTCACAAAAAGTGAGGGGGAGCCGGTCATCGGTCTCCCCCTGCACGAACCCGCTTGCGGATCCGCCGGGTGATTGAAAGCCGGCGGACCTCACGATGATCCGACCGTCTACTCGGGCGCGCCTTCCGTCGCCGGCACGACCGATACATAGGTGCGGCCCTTGGCCTTCGTACGATAATCGACGCGGCCGTCGATCAACGCGAACAGCGTGTGATCCTTGCCGATGCCGACATTGCGGCCGGGGTGCCATTTGGTCCCGCGCTGCCGCGCGAGAATATTGCCGGCGGTGCAGTTCTCACCGCCGAAAACCTTCACGCCAAGACGCTGACCGGGCGAATCGCGGCCGTTGCGCGATGATCCGCCTGCTTTTTTGTGAGCCATGGGTGTTCCGTATCGTCTGCGTTTGTAATTTCAGTTTGTGACCAAAAGATCACCGAAGCGAGGAGACATAAATCACTTAGAGGTGTCTTCGCTCGCCTGATTTTTGCCCGACTCCGCGGATGCGCCGGACGCTTTCGATTCCGCCCGCGGCTTTCGCGCTTTCGACGCCTGCTCTGCCGGAGCTGCCGCCTCCGCTTCGGAGGACGAAGCCGCGCCGGCGGCGGCATCGGCAGGCTCGCTCTCGCCGCTTGGCTTTGCCGCGCCCGCATCGTCGGCTGCGCTTTTTGTCTCGGCCTTCGCCTCGACCTTCGCTTTTGCCGACTTCGGCTGCTCCTTGCCGTCGGACAGAATCGCGGTGATGCGGACGAGCGTGAACTCTTGCCGATGGCCGCGTTTGCGCCGCGAATTCTTGCGGCGGCGTTTCTTGAACGCGATCACCGTCGGCTTGCGGCCTTGCTCGACCACCTCGCCTTTGACGCTCGCGCCTGCGACCGTTGGCGTGCCGAGAACGGTTTCCTCGCCGCCAACCGCCAGCACTTCGCCAAAGGCGATCGCTTCCCCGGTTTCGCCGGCGATCTTATCGATCTCGATCACATCGTCGGCGGCAACGCGGTATTGCTTGCCGCCGGTCTTGATGACTGCGAACATTTTTTCCTCGCGTTCGAACCCGGCCACGTGTCGGCGCCCAGAGAGACGCGAAAATGCGATCTGCCTTTGCGGCGGAACCGCTTTATCTCCGCCCTGCTCTCTCGCCCTCGGACCGGCTTTTTCCAGTCAGGCTGCTTCTGCCCTCCTCGTTTCGCCCAAGTCCTTCGTAAACCGGCCAAAACGAAGCGCGCGGACCCGCGAGGGCCCGCGCTATAAGCGTTTTATGGGGGCTCGCGACCGCCCTGTCAAGGAAGCGCCCCCGGCCGTACAGCCGCTCGTGGCGCTTGTCCGCAGGCGATCGGCCGGTCTCGGAAGCCCCCGCGGATCGTTGCAGAGCGTTGGCCGCCGCCGCGGCCAAGGGGGGCAGGCTGCCTGGCGCGGGCGTCCAAGCGGCCAGCTTGTCTCGACCGCTCGCCTTCGTGTAGAAAACACGCCCTTATCAGCCTAATGTCTCGCTTTGCGACCGCGGAGAGGTGGCAGAGTGGTTGAATGCACCGCACTCGAAATGCGGCATACGGGTAACCGTATCGGGGGTTCGAATCCCTCCCTCTCCGCCATAATCCCGTTCGCAGATGTTCGTGGCCGTCCGGGAAGGCTATGATCTTTCGACATATTTTCCTGCTTCCCTGACCGCTTCCGTTCGCCCGAATTCGCCCGAAAATCAATCAGTGGCGAGGGTAAGCTTGTGGGTAGAAAAGTTGGGCGGACAATCGCGCCGATTCGGCGGTAATCGGCGGTTTCGCATCGCGAAAGCCTGGGCAAATATGGCGCATTATGTAGGTAGGCTCACCGCACTGAAGGTGATGAAGGTGAAAGCGCCGGGGATGTATGCCGACGGGGCCGGACTTTATCTGCAGGTGAGCGGCGACGGCGCAACGCGCATCGCGAAATCCTGGATTTACCGTTACACGCTGAACGGCCGGGCGCGCGAAATGGGTCTTGGTCCGCTCTCCGCGTTCGGCTTGGCCGACGCGCGCGAGCGGGCCACCGAGCAGCGCCGGCTCAAGCATAACGGCATCGACCCGATCGACGCCCGCAGGGCCAAGCGCGTTCAAGCATCGCTTGACGCCGCCAAGGCGATGACGTTTCGCGAATGCGCAGAACGGTACGTCGCCGCCCACCGGGCCGGCTGGCGCAATAGCAAGCACGCCGCGCAATGGAGCGCGACGCTTGCGACCTATGCTGATCCCATTATCGGATCGCTTCCGGTCCAGGCAACCGACACGGATCTCGTGCTGAAGATTCTTGAGCCGATGTGGACGAAAAAATCGGAAACAGCCGGGCGCATACGCGGTCGCATTGAAGCCATTCTCGACTGGGCGACCGTGCGCGGCTATCGCCAGGGCGAGAACCCCGCGCGCTGGCGCGGCCATCTCGACAAACTGCTTCCGGCGCGCGGGCGGGTCCGCGAGGTCAAACACCATGCGGCGCTTCCCTATACTGAATTGCCCGAGTTCATGATGGCGCTTCGCTCGCAAGCTGGCGTCGCGGCGCGCGCCTTGGAGTTCCTCATCCTCACGGCGGCGCGCACAGGCGAAGTCATCGCGGCGCGCGCTGCGGAGATCAACGGAAGCGTCTGGACGATTCCCGCCGAACGCATGAAGGGCGGCAAAGAGCATCGCGTGCCGTTGCCGGCACCCGCCCTCGCGATCGCCGGGAGGATGAAGACTGGGCACGGCGATGAGTATCTGTTCCCCGGTGCAAAACCCGGCAAGCCGCTCAGCAACATGGCGATGCTTGCGTTGATCGAACGGATGGGTCGCGCAGATCTGACCGCGCATGGATTCCGGTCGACCTTTCGCGACTGGGCGGCCGAACGCACCGATTTCCCGCGTGAAGTCGCCGAGATGGCGCTGGCTCACACCATCGACAGCAAGGTGGAGGCGGCTTATCGGCGTGGCGATCTGTTCGACAAGCGTATCGCCCTGATGGACCAATGGGCGGCCTTCTGCGAATTGTCTGTAACGACCCACGCCAGCGCTGACGTGCTGCCGATGAGGCAAGCCCGATAAAGATTGGCATATTCTGGACCTTGAAACGCCAAGCGGCAAAGTCCGAACCTCGTCCTAAGAGCAAGAGTCGGGCGGCGTTCGCCGTGACGGGTTTGGGGGCTGAAAGAAGATTTCGGCCGGCCTGTCGCGGAGAGGTCCCATGACCATGGAGATTCTGGATGGCCGGCGCAAGGTCAGCTGCGGCTACAAGGTTGGCCGCTGCGCGTCATCGACCGGACAATCCGCATTTTCGATCATGACCGACCCACCCGAGAAAATCTCGTAGAGAGCCAGACTTGGTCATGCCACCCGGGCTTGCCTAAGGAGCTTCCCGCCTATGGTTGATGAGGATATGATCGACTCGAACCGAGGCGTGCCTGGGTTCCCGAGGGAGAAGGGAACATGCGATTGAGCGGCGGCACGGGCCAGCCAGCAAAGTCACGGCGCCAAAAAATGGGACGCTCCACGCCCCACACGAAGTCCGGCGCGCCGGCGCGTGGCCGCAGACCTTCCGTTGCTGAACTACAGGATAAACTCAACGCTCTCAGGCGCGAGCTGAGCGAGGCTCGTGAGCAGCAGACGGCGACGGCCGGTGTGCTTAAGGTTATCAGCCAGTCGACATTTCAGCTACAGCCGGTCTTCGACACGATCGTCCAAACTGCGCGTCGACTATGCGACGCGGAGTGGGCGGGGCTCCACACGCTCCGTGAAGGAAAATACTACTTAGCTGCGGCGGACAATGCCACCGATGCATTTATCAAGCATGCTTCTGAGCATCCCATCCCGCCGGGCCGCGGTTCGCTCATTGGCCGAGCAGCCGTTGAAGGGGCCACGATTCACATACCGGATTGCCTAGCCGATCCCGAGTACACATTCCTCGATTACCAGGCCATCGGCAGATACCGCTCGATGCTCGGCGTTCCGTTGCTGCGCCAGGGCGTCGTTGTCGGCGTCATTGGCCTCGTGCGCACCACCGTCGTGCCATTCGCCGAGAAGCAGATTGACCTCGTCAAGACGTTTGCCGATCAGGCGGTGATCGCGATCGAAAACGTGCGCCTGTTTGAAGCCGAGCAGCAGCGCACGCGCGACCTGTCCGTGGCGCTGCAACAACAGACTGCGACTGCGGATGTGCTCAAGGTGATCAGCCGCTCAACGTTCGATCTGCCGACAGTGCTCGATGCACTCGTCCGATCGGCGGGTTCACTATGCGAAGCGGACATGGCGGCCGTCCTTCGTCCACAGGATGATAAATTTATATTCGCGGCGAGCTTTGGCTTGCCCCAAGCTTTCGTTGACCTAGTAAAGGAAATGCCAATTCAGGCAGGCCGAGGAACGCTTACCGGGCGCGTTATGACCGAGCGCCGCCCAGTTCATATTCCAGATGTTCTGGCTGATCCGGAGTACTCATTGAGCGAGGCCCAAAAGGCAGCCGGATTTCGATCCATGTTGGGGTCCCGCTGTTACGCGAACGCATTCCTATCGGAATAATTATTCTCATGCGTTCGCATGTACGACC
>JBAPYK010000308.1:0-1709 GCA_049284695.1 Rhodoplanes sp.
ACAGCTCACCGGTTATTCGTCAGCCATTCCCGCAGCTTCGACCATCGTCGCCGCCCTGACACGTTCCGGACAGCGATGGCGACCGCTTTTTTCTGCCCGACCAGCACGACAAGTTTCTTTTCCCGCGTAACGCCGGTGTAGAGCAGATTTCGCTGCAGCATAGCGTAATGCCGCGTCATCACTGGGATGACTACGGCGGGATATTCAGACCCCTGGCTCTTGCCCGAGATCACGCGCGAGCGCCTCTATCTCGAAACTATGGAGCGCGTGCGCGGCGGCACTGACAAGATCATCCTTGATTCGACCGGCGCCGCCAGCGGCGTCGTTCCCTACATCTCGCTCGACGAGTTGACGAAGCGGGAATCCGTCGGCGCAACAGCCGTCGCAGCCGCAACGCACGCAGGCGGGAGTGAACCGATGACGCTCGGCATCGTTCAAGCGCCCATTCGGCGGGCCTCAAGCGGTGCTGGCCTATCTGTCGCGCTATACGCACCGTGTCGCCATCTCCAACAGCAGGCTGACCGCGCTCGACAAGACGAACGTGATTCGATCCGGCCGGATTCGCGCGGTGAGGCAGAATCAGCGCATCATCGCATTCGATGCTTGCGATCGTCCCCTTGCTTGCAATGTTTGTCGCCAAATCTATTCAAGTCGCGGCGCCGGGCCGACGGGCGGGGACAACCTTAATCCTTTATCGATGCCGTCGGGCCGCCGACCGTGAGGCGCGGCGAGACACCGGCGCCATGGGAGCAGAAGCCCGCGAAGAACCGGCAAAAGGATAAGGACGCGCGCTGGACCAAGAAACACGGCAAGAGCTTCTTCGGTTACAAGAACCACGTGAACGCCGACAAGGCGCACAAATTGATCCGGGATTATGAGGTGACCGACGCCGCCGTCCACGACAGCCGTGTGCTGGAGGCGCTGCTGGACGAGGCCAACACCAACAAGGACGTGTTCGGCGACAGCGCCTATCGATCGGCCGAGAATGAGGAGAAGCTTGCCGCGCGCGGCTTTCGCAGCGGCATCTGCGTGCGCGGAACGCGCGGCCATCCGCTGTCGAAGGCCAAGACGGCGGCGAACCGTGCGAAGAGCTGCATTCGCGCGCGCATCGAGCATGTGTTCGGCGCGCAGGAGAGTGCGCCCGGCGGCCGGCTGGTGCGCACCATCGGGATCGTCAGGGCCCGCGCCAAGATCGGGCTGCAGAACTTCGTCTACAACATCCGCCGGCTGGCGACGCTCGACGGCTTTTTCGAGCAGTTCGATCGGCTGCGCGCGTGGGCGAACCGCAAGCATGGCAACCGCCTCGCAGCCACTTTTCTGTGTGGAGACTTCAACATCAAAGCCGGCTCCGAAGGGTACCAGGCCGTCGTCCGGACCTGCGAATATGAAGATCAGTACCTGGCGGCGACTTCACCGAACGTGTTCCAAAAGATCTTCCGCCAGCAATCGCCGAACATTGACCGTCACTTGGTCGAGGATGGTCGCATCGAATTCATTTTCATGCAAAAGCACACCTCGCTGCAGGCCGCGGCGGCCAGGGAACTGTTCACGAATGGCGATCACTACGGTCGTGTTTCCGATCACACCGGTTATTGCGTCGAATTCGAGCCGAACTGGTGATTCCCGCTATGCGGTCCTCGGAAGCCTTGTCGGCACCGCGTGTAAAAGGATGTGGTCGGGCGGTCGCGTGCCTACTGCAGAAACAGATA
>JBAPYK010000309.1:0-4616 GCA_049284695.1 Rhodoplanes sp.
CAGGCCGATGGTGTTGAAGTCGATGCCCTCGACCGCCTTTTCCTGGGTGAGGATACCGAGCACGATCATCAGGCTGGCGCCGAGCAGGGCGATGACGGCGCGATTGATGCGCTCGCTGATCACCGCCGCGTAGGTGGCGACGAGCAGACTGGAGGCGACCCAGATCGCCGGCAGGCCGAACGCCGAGCTGGTCGTTGCCGCCGCGTTCATCGGCCGCCCTCCTCGAGCTTCGCCAGAATGTGCCAGGTGGAGACGACGCCGATCAGGCGTTTGCTCGCCGGCTCGACGACGGGCACGAAGTTTCGCGTGCGATAGACCAGCAGCACCGCCTCCATCAGCGGCGAATCCGGCTTCAACGTCGGCGCCGCACGGTCGGCGAACTCGGCGACGGGACGATCGCGCAACGTTCCAAAGCGGGCACGGAGATCATCCATGTCGTCCGAAAGGTAGGCGAGGTCGGTGAGCTGGGCGATTTTCGGCAGTACGTCCTCGAGCGCGACGATGCTCGGCAGCATCAGTCCGAACAACCGGCTCTTGGCGAACAGACCCAGATAGCGTCGGTTGGAGTCGATGACCGGCAGAGCCAAATAGCGGTGCTCCAATAACATGGAGACGGCTTTGCCGACGGTGTCCGTGCCCAGCAGCACCGGCGGGTCGGCATCCATGATTTCCTGGCAGGCCATGGGGGGAAAGCCTCTGTGCGCGCGTCCGTTATCAATCCGCGATGGCTTCGGACGTCTTGGCGCAGCGCTGCGCCCGCGGTCTCATAGCCGACCCTTATGCAGCGCACCAGGAAGTTATTGCGGCACTTCGTACACGAAGCGTGCAGTCTCGCTGCCTTGTGAGGGAGGCCGGGTCGGCGCAGCCGGTGGCGCGGAACATATGCTTCCGGTAGCTGGCAAGCGCGACGCCCGCCTGCATTGTGCGCGCAAGTTCGGCCGGTATCGGGTTGGAGCCGGTCAGGCCCCTACAGTAGCGCCTGCAACTCCTTGAGTTCGCCTTGGTTGAGGTCGGAGGCGGCCCAATAGGTCATGCCGGCCTTGCTCCAGGTCAGGAGATTGTAGCCGTTCAGAGTCATGCTCGATGGCCGGGTCTCTTCGGCCCCGGCGGACGGCCACATGAACACCGTCACAAAATGCAGGCGGCGGCGATACACCAGGGCCGCGACACGTCGGCCGGCAATATAGTCGAGCCGCCCGCCGGCGAGCGGAAACCCGCTCGCCGTAAGGTCGGCGACCGCAGGGGCGAACTCGATCCGTCCGGCGAACCAAGGCTTGACCGTGTGCGTGTTGGACGAGGCGATCTGGACCGGATTGTCCTGCAACAGCGAGCGGACATGTGCGGACAGCACGTCCCGCTCGAGCGTCGCGCGGTCGTCCGCTCCGCGCAGCACGAACCACGTCGCCGCCGCCGAGACGAGGCAGGCGACGAAGATGATGGCGGCCTGGCGCATCAGCGGGCGCAGCGAGTCGCGCAATCCGCCGCGCAATCCGATGCGCAAGGCGTCGAGCGAACGGACCGCGGGGACGAGCGGCCGCGTACCAACCTCCCGCGCTGCTTCCGTGGCCAAGGCTGCCCGCACGCGATCGGCAAGCGCGGGAGGCGCGGAGGCGCGGACCGCGCCCACTTGCCGCTGCAGTCGCTTCAAGTCGGCGAGCTCCCGGCCGCACCTCTCGCACGCCTCGACATGGGCTTCAACGTCCCGACGCGGTTCGCCTGCTAGCTCGCCGTCGATGAGTGCGCCGATCCGACCGCGCGCCTCCTCACACTGCATCCCTGTCCTCCTTCTCGAACAGCTCGGTCAGTCGCGCCTTGAGCTGCGCGCGCCCCCGCGACAGCCGCGACATGACCGTGCCGACCGGAACGCCCGCGACATTCGCGATGTCCCGGTACGACAGTCCTTCGATTTCGCGCAGCACGATCGCCTCGCGAAACGGCGGCGGAAGCTCCGACAACGCCGCCGCGACGAGGGCGCGCTCGGCCTGCCCGATCAGCAGGTCCTCCGCCGAGGCTTCCTGCGTCGCGAGTTCAATCCCCTCCCCGCTTCCCGTCCGCGCCGATACCGCCTCTTCGAGCGAGATGACATTGGCCGCCTTCTTGCGCGCGGCCAGCCAGCGATAGGCAAGATTGCGCACGATCGCGAGCAGCCACGGCTTGATGTCCTCGCCGGTGCAGGCATCGAACGCCTTGAACGCGCGCAAAAAGGCGTCCTGCACGATGTCCTCGGCATCAGGCCGGCTGCGCACCAGCCAGAACGCCAGATTGTGCGCGGCGTCGAGGCACGGCAGCGCGCGTTCCTCGAATTCCGCCAGCCTGTTCATCCCGTTACCCACGACCGGTCATGTCATGTGTCACTTCTGCGAATGACTCCCGCGGCAGCGATTTTATTCCCGGCGGCGTGTCCGGACTTCGCTCCGCCCGCAAAATTGGCGGCTGCGGGAATAATCAAAAGGCATCGCGAGTCTCCTCTCCCGAGGCCGCTCGGCGCATCGACGCGCCGGGCTTCATCGAGAGGACGACCAATGCTCGACCTATCCCGTCGCGATTTCGTCATTTCCACCGGCTTTGCGGCTGCGCTTGCGCTCGACACGAGGCTCGCCGTGTCGCCCGCGTTCGCGCAGAAAACTCCCGATCCGACCAAGGGCTTCCATACCTACAAAGTGGGCGCGATCGACGTCACCGCGCTTTATGACGGCATCTGGGAAAAGCCGCACGATCCCGCCTTCATCAAGAACGCTTCGGTGGAAGACACCAAATCGGCGCTTGCCAAGGCGGGCCTTCCCGCCGATTTCGTCTCCATTCCCCTGACCGTGGTCGTACTCAAGGTCGGCGACCGGCTGATCATGGTCGACTCCGGCTCCGGCGGTCAGTGGCAGCCGACCGCGGGCAAGCTTCACGCCAATATGAAGGCGGCGGGCATCGATCCTGCCCAGATCCGCACAATCCTGGTCTCGCATTTCCATCCCGATCACATTTTCGGACTGATGGAAAAGGGCAGCAACAATCCCGTGTTTCCCAACGCCGAGATCGTCGTCAACGCCGCCGAATACAATTGGTGGACGGAGCCAGGCCGGGTCGAAAAGCTCCCCGAAGGGCGAAGGCCGCTCGGCCAACGTATCCAGACGGTATTCCCGACCTGGAAGAATTTCACCCTGATCGAAGGCGAAAAGGAGGTTGCGCCCGGGGTGCGTCTCGTCAACGCGCCCGGTCACACCCCCGGCCATTCCGCTTTCCACGTAAGCTCGGGCAATCAGCAGCTGATGATCTCCAATGACGCAGCCTATGTGCCGGCGCTGCTGGCGCCGCATCCGGATTGGCAAGGCGCCTACGACCAGGACGGCCCGCTTGCCGTGGAGACCCGACGCAAGCTGATGGATCGCGTGATCGCCGACAAGATTATGGTCTGCGGGGCGCATTTTCCGTTCCCCGGTGCGGGCGCATTCGCCAGGGACGGCGCGGGCTATGCCTTCGTCCCGGCCGGCGCGTAACCGCCACGCGGGAGGCAGTCAATGTTACGCACCGGCTTGCGAAAAATCTGCGCGGCGCTGCTCGGCGCCGCGATCGTTCTCCCGGCAGGCCTCGCTCCAGCCTTCGCCATCGATACAGAAACGACGAATGGACGCCCCGACCTGCGGCCGGTGCGCGTCAAGATCAAAGCCAAAGACTGGAAAGGCGCGACCGCCGACCTCTACGCAATGATCGACCGCGGCGTTCAGCACGCCGACGTGTACAATCTGCTCGGCTTCAGCCTGCGCAAGAGCGGCGATTACCAGACCGCCTACACCTTTTACCGCAAGGCGCTCGAATTCAATCCCGAGCACAAGGGCGCGCTCGAATATCTCGGCGAGCTTTACGCCGAGACCGGCGAGATGGCGAAGGCGCGCGAGCATGCCGCCTTGCTCAAGAAACTATGTCCGGAAGGTTGCGAGGAATTGGCGGACCTCGAAAAGGCGATCGCGGAGGCGCAGCCGGCGACGCAATGATCAGAATTCGATTTTTGGCGAGCTTCGCCCGCCGCGCCGCGGTCGCAACGCGCGTGAATGACGAATCCGCCGGCTCACTGCACGATAAGGCTAACGCTCCACCCGCGTGACCGGCGGCGGATTCCATTTGCCCGTGAGCGCCCCCGATCGCGGCGCATAGAGACGCATGGTGAGATTGAACGGACCTTTCGGCGCCGGCAGCCAGTTTGCTTCCTTGTCCGCCCCGGGACTGTCGTTTTGGAAATATAAGGTCAAGGAACCGTCCGGTTCGTATTTGAAGGGCATCCAGCTGCTGACGGCAAACCGGTTGAGCGGATTTGCGACCGGAAAGCCCTGCGGGTCATAGAGGGTGATCGACCAGAACGCATCGACGGGCGGAACCGCGCCTTTCTCGAAGCGAAGAAGGTAACGGTTCGCCCCGTCGAGCGGCTTGCCGGACTCATCGCCGAGGTTCAACGGATAGACGGCGTCCTCGGGAAGGTTGGCGCCAAGCCCGAACTGGGCGACGATGGCGCGCTTGAGATAGTAGTTGCCATAGACTCCCATCGTATCGGTATTCATCGACCAGAAGTTGACGACCCGCGCCAGCGTCGGAATCTTCCAAGCCATCAACTCCTGCGCGGCCGCCGGCGC
>JBAPYK010000310.1:0-5274 GCA_049284695.1 Rhodoplanes sp.
CAATCCAAGCCAGGCCTTGCCAGGCAGCGAACGGCACCGGCACCAGGATGGGTTTCACGTTCGCCGAACGCGCGATTGTCCTGAGCAGCTCTTCGTACGAATAGATGCGCGGTCCGCCGCATTCGACTGTCAGCCCTGCCATCTCCGTCCGCTGCATCACCATCGCAACCGCTTCTGCGACATCTTCCACGTCGGCTGGCTGCAACCTCGTTTCACCCCACCCGAACATCGGATAAATGGGCAGGCGACGCAGCAGCTTGATGAGGGTGTTGAGAAACCTATCATCAAGGCCGAACATCACGGCTGGTCGGATCACGGTCGCCGCGCCAAAGACTCCGCGGACGGCCTGCTCTCCCTGACCACGGGCACGGATATAGGGTGAGGGCGACTGTGCATCGGCCCCGATACCTGAAATGTGGACGAAATACTCGACACCTGCCTTGCGCGCCTCATTAGCTAGCCGTTCGGCTGCCCTGACGTGCATCGCATCGAAGGTTTCTGTTCCGCGCTCGACGTAAAGACTGACCGCATTGACCACGCCAAACGCGCCGGCAACCGCCCTGGCGACCGACGACCGCTCGTAGATATCCGCTGCAATGGACCGGAGTTGCGGATCATCGCCGCTGGACGGGTTCGGGCGCCTTGATGCGATACGAACGGAAAACCCTTTGTCGTGCAAATGACGCACGATCCGTCGCCCGAGAAACCCAGTCCCGCCAAACACGGTCACAGTCTGCGCCACGCAAGCTGCTCTTTGTAGCTGTTGCTTAAGGTGCCGCCGGTGTCACCGCGCACAGTGTACGGGTCTCGTGGCCGGGGCGATGCCCGGCCATGATCCGACAAGCTTGTGATCGCGTCACTCGCCGATTGTTTTCACCACGCTCGAGGTCGGGCGTCCGCCGCCAGTTACGGGGCCGGTGACCTGATCCTTGGCGAGCATATCGTCATATTGCGCGAGCGAATCGAGCTGACCTTTCGGCACCAAGTGCACGACCTTGTAGCCGTTCGCCTTGAGCTCGGCCAGGAGCTGGGGCACCGCCTCCGCCGTTCCATGCTGGAAATCATGCATCAGAACGATGCCCTTGCCGTGTTTCTTCAGTTTCCCCATCACGCCCTTGATGATCTGCTCAGGCTTTCTGATTTTGAAGTCGAAGGAGTCCATGTCGGTTGAGAAAATGCCGACACTGCGCTCGCCAAGATAGGCAAGCATCTCCGGCGGATGACGGAGGGCCGGGAAGCGGAAAAACGGGGCGATCGGGTGACCCAGCGCCGCCTTGACCGCGCTGACGCCCTTCTCAATCTCTTCCTTGCCTTCATCGGCCGACTTCTTCGAAAGGTCCTGGTGCGACCAGGTGTGCGAGCCGATCGTGTGCCCGGCCTCATAAACCTGTTTGAGAATCTCGGGATAGTAGGTCGCGTGCTTGCCGATCGGGAAGAACGTCGCCTTGACGCACTGGTCGGCCAGCGCCTTTAGCACGGCCGGGGTGTTGTTGAGCCAAGGCCCGTCGTCAAAGGTCAGTACGACTTCGCCAGGGCGAAGGAAATCGTACTGCTTGAAATGCTCGAAGCCGAAGCCGGGTCCGTCGGTGGTGTCGATCTCGACCACCCGCGATACGCCGAGCGCATCTGGGTTCCTGCAGGCCGGGTTCGGCGTGGCGGCGGCATTAGTACGGCCGGGCGCGACCTTTGGTGACGAGGGCGCTTGCGGCAGCGTCGGCGAGGGAATCGGGCGCGAAGCGATCGTGCCGGTCACCAGTTCCGGCCCGGCGATCTTCGCCGGCATGGCGGTCCCGATTGGCTCCCGGGCCGTGAACGCCGTAAAGCTGATCACTCCTACGGCCACCGCAACGGCGCCCGCTGCGGTCAAAACTGTCATCCTACGCATCACACTGTCTCCCGAACGCAGAAACTGTCCCCTGGCACCCCGACCGTTATCGTTAACCGAAATTTGGTTAACATTCGGTTCGTGGGTGGCATCCGCTTCAAACCCTGGCTGAGCCGGGTTGGGTTCAGTGACCAGATGATCGAGGACAGGTTTGTCGAGTTTGGTCAGGGCATGGCGAGCATGTCGCCGGCGCTGCGCGACCTCGAACAGATTTTGATCGAAGGTCAGATGGCGCACGGCAGTCACCCGGTGCTCTCGATGTGCGTTGCTAATACCGTGATTACGCTCGACGACGCCGGCAATAGGAAGCCGAGCAAGCGAAAATCCACGGGCAGGATTGATGGCCTGGTCGCGCTGGCGATGGCCGTCGGGGCAGCGCCGTTGCAGGTTAAACCTGTCGACATAGAGACGTTGATCGCATGAATGGCATTGCCGGCCGACCGAGAGCCAAGGCCCGCGAATGAAAGGATTCAGGGTTTGAAGACGGCAGCGGCCGGATGTTCTCTCGGTGCCACAGCCGGAACTCGCCGAAAGCCGACAACTGACCAACGACGCTCTGTGCCAGCTCCGAACTCATGCATCGCAGCAAACGTGCCCTGCTTGATTCACACTCAATGCTGCCTTTGGTCAAAACTCGACTGCTCTGTTAAACATCGTGAACACGGCTAGTCCTGATCGTAAACTTAATGGAGACGCCATCGATGATCAAGTTTTTGAAGCGCCGCGGTCTTGTTAAGTTCGTTGGCTTGCTTGCTGTTGCATTGGTGTCGAGGGAGGGATTTGCACAAAAGCCAGACGCGCAACAGGCGACAACGCTAATCACTAATGTGCGTATTTTTGACGGTAAGAGCCCAACCCTTTCCGAGCCTGTCAACGTACTCGTGCGCGGCAATTTGATCGAAAAGATCTCCAAGGATCGGGTCCCCGCGGACGGCAACGCGGGCACGACCGTCCTCGACGGCAGAGGCGGCACTTTGATGCCCGGGCTTATCGATGCCCACTATCATATGTTGATGTCGACCATCCCGCCGTCACTGGTTATGACGGCTGATTCCAACTATACGATGCTGCGCTCGAGCAAGGCGGCCAGCGAAGTTTTGATGCGGGGTTTCACATCGGTTCGGGACGTCGGCGGACCGGCATTTGGCCTGAAGCGCGCGATCGACGAAGGAATCGCCTCTGGTCCCCGCATCTGGCCGTCGGGAGCAACCATTTCGCAGACGTCAGGTCACGGAGATTTCCGCACGGTTCACGACGTTCCTAGAGCGGCCAACGACCCGTTGCACTTCACAGAAAGGATGGGAGTGACTGCTGTTGCAGATGGCGTCGCAGAGGTGCTGAGGCGAACGCGGGAACAACTCATGCGCGGTGCGAGCCAAATCAAGCTTATGGGCGGCGGCGGTGTGGTGTCAGATTTTGACCCGCTCGATGTAACCCAATACACCGAAGCGGAAATCCGTGCAGTGGTCGAAGCCGCCGAAAACTGGGGAACCTACGTAACGGTCCACGCCTACACACCCCGTGCCATTCAGCGAGCCATTCATGCCGGCATTAAATGCATCGAGCACGGTCACCTTGCCGATGAGGCGACCGCTAAGCTGATGGCGGAGAAAGGAATCTGGTGGAGCTTGCAGCCGTTTCTTGATGATGAGGACGCCATCCCCTTCCCAGAGGGTTCGGCAAGCCGCAAGAAGCAGATCAAGATAAGCAGTGGCACAGACACTGCGTATGGCTTGGCAAAAAAGTACAAGATCAAGACAGCCTGGGGTACCGACACACTCTTCGACGAAAGGCTTGCGAGACGGCAGGGCGCGAAGCTTGCGAAAATGGTCCGTTGGTATTCGACGGCCGAAGTTTTGACGATGGCGACCAGCATTAACGCCGAACTGCTGGGAATGTCCGGCCCGCGCAATCCCTATCCTGGCAAACTCGGTGTGGTGGAGGAAGGCGCGTTAGCCGATCTGCTGCTCGTCGACGGCGACCCCATTTCAAACATCAAGCTGATCGAGGAGCCGGAAAAAAACTTAGTCATCATCATGAAGGACGGAAAAATCTACAAGAATACTTTACCCAAATAAGGGGAGGCCCAGTCTCACCGCATTACTCCCGCTGTTCGGTACCGGGTAGATGTTGTGCGCGTTCTTTCGTGTTAAGACCAATCCGCCAATTTGCGTCAGCGGGTAAGAACTAATTGGATTTTGACTAGCCGGGTCCGACTTTCCGCTACGGCGTCAAGACCGGTAAGACTCACTCGACGAGAACGACAAGCTCGCCTTGGGGGTAATGTCATGAATTTGAGAGATAAGCGCTCCCAGATCGCTGCAGCACAGCCGCATCGGCGCCCGCCCAAATTCGTTCGCGTTGTGATGTCCCGGCCACGGCTATTCATGTCGGCGGCGCTGGGATTGGCGGTCTTCCTCGCCTTGTTGCGGGTCGACTGCCGAACGGCGACCCGCTTGCTCGCCGGCTGGGACGTCTGCGCCGCCCTCTATCTCGCGCTCGCGCTCCGCCTAGCCGCGCAATCCGACCAATCTCATATTCGGCGGCGAGCGCAGCTGCAGGACGAAGGCCGGATCGCTATGCTCGTGCTGACCGCGATCGCGGCGTTCGCGAGCCTAGGCGCCATTTTCGCTCTGCTCGGCTCATCGGGCGGGGGAACGCGCCGGCCGATCGAGCTGGCCTTTGCCACGCTGACGATCATCCTCTCGTGGGGATTCACGCATACGATGTTCGCGCTACACTACGCGCACGAGTACTACAGCGGGAACGGCGGCAAGGGCGGCGGACTGTCGTTCCCCGACGGCGAGAGCGTCGAGCCGGATTACTGGGACTTCCTGTATTTCGCCTTCGTGATCGGGATGTGCGCGCAGGTCTCCGACGTGACCGTGAGCGACGGGCCGATTCGCCGCACCGTCTTTGCCCACAGCATCATCTCCTTTGTTTTCAATGTAGCGCTGCTCGCCCTCATGGTGAACGTCACGGCCAGCGCGATCTGAGAACCTGATGGTCGCCGCAGGTGCGGCCACGAGCTACACGACCAATGTCGACGCGCGTGAACCGCGGAGCATCTCGTCGCTCCCTGCCTTCGAGGAGTTGAGAGGAAAGAGTTCCGGTGCACATCCGCAGGCCGAAAACGGGCCGTAGTCCACTCGGATCTCTAACACCCGGTATATCGATATCATCCCGCCGACGCGCAAGGGGGCTGATCGTGTCTCACGTCGGCTCGGCCAACTTGTCCGACGAGAACGTGCCTTGCCTTCAAACATGTTGACGCAGGAGAGCGTCTTTCGCCGTGTTCTTATCGGCGACAAACGTGCCTTCATTGAAGGCTGCCTGAACTAACCTGTACGACAAATCGTGCCATTCCGAACCTCTGCTTTGCGGTAAGC
>JBAPYK010000311.1:0-2957 GCA_049284695.1 Rhodoplanes sp.
GGGAAAATCTCCAAGAATGCGGATGAGAACCGAATTTTGCGCGATTTCGCTCTTGCGATTCAATCAGTTGCGTAACTTTTCCCTGATGCGCGTAACAGGGAACTTCAGGGGAGCGAACAGGGAAACGTATCGCGATTACAGGGAAACCGACAGGACCTTCAGGGAAACTGCCGAGAAGCCATCTACGGCGACCGATGGGGCTAGCGATTTCGACTCTTCTGCTTCCCAGGCGACGGCGACGAAGGACGGGGATCGGTAGTCCAAACGAGAGGCTAGTGGAGCGACTCTAACGCTTGCGAGCTATGCGTGAATCTGGGTGACGACGGCGGAATGAAGGCGGCGTATCGAGGCGGGTGTCGAGCCTGCCAGACGCCAGCTCTGCGCGCTCTCGCGCACCCCCGTCTGGAAAGCCGACGAGTTCCTTCTTCCCCTCGGGCGTCGGCGCTCGGCTTCTGGAAAGCAATCGAGCAGGTCTTTCCCAGCACCCGCACCATCTTCTCCATAACATCGCGGCGTACGCGTTCTCGGCCATGCTTCACGCGCCACTCGCGCATCATGAACGCGACGAGCCACGAAGCATTTCGGTTCGCTTTGTTCAAACTGGTCGACGCCGCCGCGAAAACTTGGCGGCGATTGAAGGGAGAAAACCAGTTGCCAAAGGTCATCGCCGGCATCAAATTCCAAAACGGAATCGAGGTCGTCAAAATGCCGGCTTATCACGCCGCCTAATCAACCTCGTCACCCAATCTCCTGCATAGCTCAACGCTTGCTCCCCTCGGGCGATGGCGGCGAGGAGCGCGGGCGGGTTCGGCGGTCCACACGAAGGGTTTGGGATTGGAGTTGGTCTCTGCGATGAAGCGATTGATGGCTTCCTGAAGATCGACCACTGAGCGAAAGACACCGCGTTTGAGCCGCCGCTTAGCCGCGCCGTCCTCTCCGCATCTGTTGCGCGATAAGACGCGGAAGCCCGGCAAGGCGCCGCTCCCGGCCCAACGCGGTCAAGCGGGTCCTTGATCTGGCGCTGGCGCCGCCGCCGGGCGAAACGACACACTGGACAGCGAGGTGACGCGCTCACGCGTCCAGCGATTGCCATAGCCTGTCACCAATTGACGCGGTCACTGATGCGGTAAGTACGCGCGAGATCGTGCGGCACGCGCAGCGCATCGAGCGGTTCTCGAGGAGGCAAACGTCAAGTGGCTCGGGCTCCAGGTCCACCGGGATGAAAGTTTACGCGATCGGGACAGGATCAAGGGGGCTTCCCGGCTGTCCCTGCTCCGGTTCGTTTTTCCAGGCCGTTTGTAGATCCTGCGGCCGCGCCAAGTGTGCTTCCTTTTCCCTTAGCCGCTTTGCTATCAGATCGACGATGTCGCTAACAGTGGACGATAGGCCCAATGCGATTGTCAGGCAGGACAAGGCCGAACCGCTCCTCCGCGCGGAACATCACCTCGATCAGGTCTACTTCATCCATGCCGAGGTCATCATGCAGTCTGCTGCGGAGCGATACGGCATCCCTTGCTTCCACAAGCGCGTACTCATCGGCAACTGCCGCGATGATCTGCTCGACCGCTGATGCGATTTCGGCGGGAGTTATTCCCGGAGGCCCCGACGGTGAGCGACGCCCAAGATCTGCATGCGCTCGGCCGAGCTATCCACCGTATGGGGCCATCGTCACTGCGCCGATCCTTCAGACTTCATCCTTGCTAGGCGCGGATATGGTTATCGGGAACGACAGGGCCAGGTCAGCGCGATCATCATCGCATCGTGACGTGATTTCATCACCAGTTCAATGCGGACGAGGTTTTTGGTACACTTTGGGGAGCGCGCATTTATGAGTAAAGACGCCAAGAAGCCTACCCTCAACGATATTCTCGATCTTGCGATCGAGCTCGCGCGGCGCCATGCCGACGCGTCCCTGGAGCTTGCCGCGGCGCTTTGTGGATCTCTATTTGAAGGTTCGGCACGGACGCTGCGACAAACCGAGCGGTGGATCTCATGTCCAATCTTAGGGCGTCTAAGTTCGGTAGCATATCTATCGATTAGAATGCTGGCGCGATCAGATCGTTATCTCGTCAACTCACCAACGATGCTTCGATCTCTTCGGGAGCCCATGCGGCTTCTGCTTCGATGACGCGGACGCGCGTCCCGTGCAAACGATCAACGAGAACGTGCGTGCAGCACGCGTCGTCGATTTCACAGATTTCGAGCCGGGTAGATGGCATCCAGTGCAGTGGAATTGCGAGATCGCCGGGCCAAATTCGCCATGCCGAGCCGTCCTCAAGTTCGACGATGTAACTCTTCTCATGTTTCTTGACGCGCATGCACTCCTCTTCGCTTTGCGAACGTTAGCCCCCCGTCTTGCGTAGGAAGTACGGGTAACATAATTACCACCGACAAAATTGCGGATCGTGATCCTCGCCTCTTTCGGATCGCTAACTGGACAAGAGTATACGGCACGACTTGTTGCATGTGTGAGACGGATCACATGCGAGCGTGCGGACTTTGAGCCAGTCATGCCGCGGCGCGAGAACAGGCGCAGCCTGCGGCCCTCCAGGCGCCCTATGATCGCCGCATCAATAAAAAGGGTGGCCACGGTTGCTAAGTTGCTAAAGTTTTTCGTTACTGCCCAGGTTAGGCGACCGGGATGTGAATTGGCGATAGATTTCTCTCGACGGCCGAACCGGTTTTCGATTCAAGAATCGAATGATTCGCGAAGCGGAAAGCGAGCCGTCCAGGGAACTGATCGCGCTGATTGGGGCGCTGAGGGCTGAAAACGCGTCGCTGAAAGCCCGGATCGCGGAACTTGAGCGCCGGCTCGGTTTGAACAGCTCGAACAGCGGCAAGCCTCCGTCGAGCGATGGACTGAAGAAGCCGGTACGGGTGAAGAGCCTGCGGGAAGGGTCCGGCAAGCAACGGGGCGGGCAGAAGGGTCACAAGGGCGAGACCCTGCGACAGGTCAC
>JBAPYK010000312.1:0-3161 GCA_049284695.1 Rhodoplanes sp.
GATGCGACGCTCAGTTTTCTGCGTGAAAAGGTTCCGGGGAATTGGGCGGACCTTTGTGATTCGGTCACCGACAATTTCCGCGTCATCAACCCAAAGGATTTTCGGGTCATGACGTGAACGGGGTATAGTATTAAACAAATGAGCGCAGATCTCGAGTTGGCCCTCTCGGCAGAGTTGGCGACGGTGTTTGAAGAGAGGTTTTTCTGGTGGCAGCCAATCGGTTTGCGACCGCGATCGCGCGTCCGGGTTTTTGCGCAAGCGATGGACCTTGCTTCATTTGAGGACATCCGGCGCCTTGAGTCTGTAATCGGAACTGACCGTCTCGCCGACATCATGTTGAGCGCGGAACCGGGCTGGTTCAGCGATCGGTCCTGGGAATTCTGGCGCGGACGTCTCACGCGCGCGACAGGACGGGCGATCCCAGAGGAGCCGCCGCGGAGATCATTCTATGCCCAAATGGCTTGAGCCGAAGACCGACATCTTGTCTGCGGCTCAAAAAGAGATCTGGCCCCAGCTCACACCAGCCCCTGGCCTCGATTTCGTGCTGTACGGCGGGACTGCGGTGGCGCTCCATCTCGGCCACCGTCCCTCGCTCGATTTTGATTTCTTCCGGTCCGAGCCGCTCGACAAAAAGGACATTGAAGCCTCGTTCAGTTTCATGCCCGATGCTCGGGTCCTCCAGGAAGATCAAGATAGTCTCGTGGCGGTGGCTCAAATGTCGACCGGTCCGGTGAAGTTGTCGTTTTTCGGGAGCCTCGCAATCGGGCGGATTGGCGAACCAGCCCTGACGGTCGATCGAGCCCTGTTGGTTGCTTCACTCTTGGACCTGCTGGCCACAAAGCTCAAAGCGATTTTGGATCGGGCTGAGGCCAAAGATTATCAAGATATCGCGGCCATGCTATCTGCCGGGGTCAGCTTGGAGACGGCGCTGGGCGCGTTTGCCGCAATGTATCGCAGAGACCCCGCGCTGCCGCTGAGAGCCCTCGGCTATTTCAAGGACGGCGACCTGCCCTCGTTACCGAGGACGGACCAGGATCTAATGCGGGCCGCCCGAGATCGCGTGGTTGAGGTCCCCAATGTCGTCTTGACGCCGGGCTCGCTTGCCCTCCCTCTGAGCCATTGGACGCCGTGAAAGAGCGCTCAGCGCCCGCGCGTCTCCTGAACCAGCAACGCCCGGCCGTCGAATTGGTGCATAGCGCGCTCTAACCCCATGGTTAGACGCGACGGGTCCCTGACATACGGATATTTGACCAGTCTTGCGGTGGGCCTTGAGGTTGATCAAACGGCGAATCCGATGGGCCGAGGCGTTCTTGCTTCCCTTTCCTGCTGAAGCACGATTGGTGTCCGGCGTCCTGGCGCCTGACCTCGCTCTGCCAGTGCAGCAACCGGGTATCGGCCCTTACCAGCGCGGCATTGCGCACAATAGCAGTGAAGCTGTCGGCGGAGTCAGCTCGTGCCGCGAGCGCCATTGAGCAACTCTGTTCGCCGCGAGCCGTACGCCAACGAGACCAGGGCATTCACTTAGAGTGCGTTCCACGCCACATCGATCGGCGAAGTGACCCAACCCGGGATCGTTCCGATCAGCTCGCGGCATTCTGGCGCCTAACCTCGCTCCGCCAGCGCAGCAAGCGGGCATCAGCGGTTACCAGCGTAGCGTCATGCGTCATCGCCGTGGCGGCGATGAAACGGTCGGCTGGGTCGCTGGGGAGGTCCGGAATTCCGACCGCGAGCAATGCGATGTCCCCGGTGAGCGGCAACTCGACGATGCCGGCATCGAGCAACTGCGCTCGAAGTTTGGCTGGCTGATCACGCAGCTCAAGTCGACCCTTGGCAGCGAGAAGCGCAATTTCCCAGAAACTGATGGCGCTGATGGCCAAGCGGCTTTCAGCGCGTGCCGCGAGCGCCATGGAGCAACTTTGTTCGCCGAGAGCTGGATCATCATTCGCCAACCAGACCAGGGCATGAGTATCGAGCAGGATCACTTGAGTGCGTCCCACTCCACATCGATCGGCGAAATGATATCGCCTCTGATAATAACCTTCCCTTTCCAAACGCCAAGTGGGCTGCGGTTTGGCACGCGGTGAGGTACCAGTTCGACCAGGGGCTTGCCGTTCTTGGTGACCACGATGGCGTCGCCCGTGCGGGCAACCTCGTCAATCAACGCCAGGCACTTGGCCTTGAATTCGGAGGCTTTAATGATCCGGGGCATAGACTTCTCATGTATGACCAGTCATGACTATAGTCACATGGGCCAGGTGGTACAAGCCTTCATTCTCAGCCCTGGTCCAAGCCATAGTCGTAGCGATCATCAAGAACGCTGGCGGTGCCTCCAGCACGAGAAGTTCATTGGTTCCGAATAGATGCGATGCGATCAGCGCCACACCGCGGCGGCATGGCGTTGAGCGGCGTGGCCTACAAAAACGACATCTGAACTCGCCCATTGACAAAACCAAGTCATTGTGGAACTGTATGAGTATGAAAAATATCACAGTTTCTGTGGATGATGAGACCTACCGGAGAGCCCGTGTGAAGGCCGCCGAGCGAGACACATCTGTGTCTGCCCTGGTGAGGCAATTCCTCGCAGAGTTGGCCGGAACAGAAAGCGAGACCGAGCGCCTAAAGCGAGAGGAGCGAGCAATCAGGGAGGAGATCCGTACGTTTCGCGCTACAGATCGATTGACGCGGGACTCCCTTCACGAGCGCGGAACATGAGGCCGCGTTTTCTCGACACCAACATCCTTATGTACTCGATCAGCCGAGATCCCGCGGAGGCCGCCAAACGTGAAGTCGCCATTGCCCTCCTCGACTCGGACGAAATGGCGCTGTCCGTCCAGGTGTTACAGGAGTTTTACGTGGAAGCGACCCGTACCACGCGGCGGGACGCACTTGCTCACGACCTCGCTGTTCGACTTATTCGAAGCTGGTTGCGCTTTCAGGTACTAGAGATCACGTTGCCCGTCATGATGGCAGCGTTGCATATCAAGGCGACGTACGAGCTGTCCTATTGGGACGCAGCGATTATCGCGGCTGCCAAGGCGCTCGGCTGCTCAGAAGTGCTCACCGAGGACATGAGCCACGGCCGCGAGATTGGCGGCGTGATGATCACCAACCCGTTTTGCTGAGTACCGGCTCCGAGTGGGTGAGGTTCGAGTCTTCTATGA
>JBAPYK010000313.1:0-3817 GCA_049284695.1 Rhodoplanes sp.
CGACGCCCGTCGGCAACGCGGTCAGCAGCGTCAGCTTCAGCGAGACGCGCGTCGGATATACCGTCGGCGGCGGCGTGGAATATCAGTTCTACGGCCCGTGGTCGGCGAGGCTCGAGTACCGGTACGCCGATCTGGGCAGCTTCAGCAAATCGTTCGGCGTCGTAACCAATTGTGCGACCTGCGCAAACCAGTCGCCTGGCGCAACGATCGACCTGCATCCGACGTTCCACACCGTGCGGGTGGGCCTCGGCTTCGGCTTCTGACGCTGACGGCTGCAACGTAAAAAATCGGGGCCGGCGCATCGCACCGGCCCCGATTTCGTTGAAAGTCGCGTTAGGAGCAGGCGTCCGCGCAGCGCAAACGAGCCGCTTGGAAGCGGCTCTTTTGGAATGAGAAACGAAAAATATCCAGCGACGCCGTCACCGTCCGGCGGTTTTCTGCTCGAGATTCACGACCTGGACGCGGCGGTTTTCCGATGCGAACGGATCGGAAGCGTTCTTCAGCTGCTCTTCCCCGTAGCCGACGGTCACCAAGGTGTCGTCCGGAATGTCGAATTTTTGCTTCAGGAACCGCTTCACCGCGGCCGCGCGCCGCTCTGATAATTTCTGATTATAGTCGTCGTTTCCCTTAGCGTCGGTGTGACCGCCGATCAGGAACACGCTTCCTTTGAGCTCGGGATTGGTGAGAGCCCTGCCAAGCGTCATCAGATCGGATTCAGCGCGTTGCGTTATCGCCGAAGAATTGTAATCGAAGTAGACTTCTAGGTCGATGTTCGGCTTGCTCTTCGCGATTGCGGTGACTTTTTGCCGTTCGTCATGGGTAAGACCGCGGCTTTTGATCGTCCGGATCTTGTCGATGAAGCGCCGCTCGTCCGCGTCTTGACGTGTTTGCTCCGTCGTGAGCCCCCGGGTCTTGACCTCGGGAGCGGGTTTCAGCGCGTTTAGAATCTGCTCCTCGCTCGGCTTCTGCGCGAGCGAGGGAGCCGTTGCGGAAAGCACGATGCCGCTCGCGAGCACCAGACTCGCGAAGGCGCCTGCGAATTTCTGCCAACGTGTCATTGCGACATCCTCCGGCTTTGGCGTTCTCGCCGTCGTATCAGAATAATAACGTGACGGCATCAGCCCGTGTGAATCTTATCACGAAAGGGATTATTTTCCGCCAAGTGCGACATCCAGTCATGGAAGTCTTACCCAGCCGCTTTGGCCGCCGAGCCCCTTTCTCGCGCTACTTCCGTGCAGACGTTTTCGTTTCAGCGTCGTATTGAGCGCGGCATCGTGCGCTCGCCGCCGACTTGTTCGCATGCAGGCACGCAGCAACGGTATCCATACTCATGAGGGATCCGCTGCACAGCCTGATTGCATCGCCCCGGCAAGCGGAGTAGAGCGCGGCTGACGGCTTGAACTCGGCAAACGCCATGGTCGGAAACGCCACGAGAACGAAGCCAACAGCTCCGACAATTCCATTCCGGATCGTGTTCATGACTGTCCCTTTGTTTCGACGACGCTCCTGACGCCGCGGCGACGTTATTCCCCACTCGCGAGAGACTTACTGTGAGAACGATCACAAAGGCGCTTGTACTGCCGGCGTGGCGGCGCTTCATTTACTGTCGCCGCGCTTCATTCGTTCCGCCTTTGCTCGATTGACAAAGGTGGACCATCATGCGCGTGGGCGAGCAGATTGCGGTGGGTTGCGTGCCGAGCGTGATCTGCGCCTGAGCGGGCCCCGGCAATATTTATTGGCAAGCGCTCAGAGCGTTCGGCGGCAACCATCTCTTGCTCTGTAGTTCCGTACATATTCTCGTTGCAATATTCGATATCCGCGTCAGTCGCCAATCGCCGTTCCACCTGAACAGAAAGATCAGCGGTGCTCCGCGATCGTTCGCGGCCGGCGCGATCTCCACCCTGAAAGCCACGGGGCTTCCGGAAAAAAACGCGTACTTCACCATGTCCAGATGGAGTCCATCTTTCTTTGATGCTGCCTCCATGCCCGCACGGCCGGGTGCATTCGCCAACGGATCACCAAGTTTCTGCTGAGCGATCAGGCTCGCGAGCGCCTGCGGCGTAGCAACGACGTCCACAATCTTTTCGATAAGCGACGGGCCCAATACTGTCGCCAAACCTCTCCCGAATACCGCACCTGGAAAACCCTGATTGGCTTCGTCGCGAGCGACAGCGCGCTGGAAACGCGCACTCAAATCTTCGCGCAGGCCCCGCCTCACGCTGGTCCACTCGATGCGACGTTCCAAGCCGGCGGGATCAGCTTGATTCAGTGAATTGACCAAATCGTACAGCGCATAATACGGCCAGAGCATCCACAGAACGGCGATGGCGACGACGACGACGATCGAGCCGGTGATCAGCCTTCGCATTGGGAGCCTGCCCGGTTGCCTGCGCGGCTAGGTAACGCGTCATCCCCGTTACGGTCAATGTCGCGCGTCGCGGGCAACGCCAATGGTGGCATGAGTCGCGGCGCTGACGGCGAGCCTCCCGCGCCGCCGGGGAGATGTTGCGGCCCGCGGATCGTCTGCGTTGCCGCTTCCGGAACATTCCCGCGCCTTTGCCTCAGCCCGTTAGCGCCGGCGTCTTGCGCAGAAGGTTCGTGTCGTCGATCTGCTTGACGAGGAAGTCCGCCACATCGGCGCGCGAGATGAAGCCGGGGGCCCAGTCGCGCGGATCGGTCAGCACGCGATAGGCTTTCGTCCGCGGGCCGTTCGTCAGAATGGTCGGACGTACAATTGTCCAGTCGAGCTGGCTGCGGCGGATAATGCGCTCCTGCACGTCCTTGTCGGCGTAGATGCGCCCGAGGAGGAGGGCAGAGGCCAGGTTGTAGAGGATTCCGCCGCGGCCGCGGCTATTGCCCGCTCCGAAGCCGGTGACGCAAATCAAGCGTCTGACTGTGCTCGCCTCCATCGCGCGGACGAGGATCCGCGTGGCGGCGGAAAATAGGCGCGTACCGGTGAGGATCAGTTCCGGGTCCGACGAGATGCCAAGCGTCTGGATAACGGCGTCTACGCCGACAAGCGCCCGCTCGATCGTGTCCCGATCTCGTGCGTCACCATCTAGTTTCTCAAGCTTCGGATCGCGCAAGCGAATCGCGGTCGCTGACCGCGACATCGCGCGCACCGAGTGGCCCGCCTTGAGGGCACGCTTTACGGTGGCAAGGCCGATCCCTCTGCTCGCTCCGATAATAAGCACGGTGGCCATCGGGCTGTCGCTCACACCATCTCAACTCGCTCGCGGCTCGCTGGTAGATCCGGGATTTAATGTGGTGAACACCGCTGCGTTCGCCATGACGGGCTCATAACCGACCAGGGACAACAGGGCCATATCTCGCCTTTGTGCAGGACGGCAGACCCTGGCTTTCGATTTCGCTGCGATGCAGCATGTGCGCATCTGCCGCGCCTCGTTGTCGGTCATGAGCGTGCGAACAGCCCAGCCGAATTCGTAGTGTGATTTGCCTCACGCCACGTCGCCAGATTTTTGTTAAATAACAAGCAGCCACTTGGATTGAAGGTTTGACGACCAAATCTATGTTCCATGTGACCGACTGGTGACCGCAAGCGGTGTCAGGCGAAGCGCGATTAAGGCAGGTGCACGCGCATCGGTGACGACCGGAGCGCATTTGGAGGCAAGGATGCGACGACGCCTTCTCTCCATAGCAGCCGCGCTGGCTGGCTTGGTGTTTGTCGCCATTTCGGCGACGAACGCCGTGGCCGAACGGCGCGTTGCGCTCGTGGTCGGCAATGCCGCCTATCAGAACGCCTCCGGGCTGACGAACACCATCAGCGATGCGAAGGCCATGGCGCGCGTGTTGGAAA
>JBAPYK010000314.1:0-2511 GCA_049284695.1 Rhodoplanes sp.
ATCAAGCAAAGAATGTAGAAAACGTGGCACTACACTTTCGCAAAAATGCTCTTCTAGGGCCAGATCGCGGTGAATGCCCTCGGTCGGCCACACACCAAGCAAGGGCCGCCGCCGGGCGGCCTTTTGCGTGGGCTATTTTGATTGTGGCAATTTCCAATGTTCTTGGCACCAAAATCACATCTCGTTGGACAACTTCTGTGCCTCATCGGCCAAATCACTCACCTCCCCAGGTTCGGTATAGTCGCTACTTGGTTCAAGGCGTTGCACGTGATATGTGCCTCAATAAGCTGCCCCTTTCGGTGGACCGAAACTCCACCGTCACTCCGTCTTGTCTCGCTCGGCCGAAACAGCACCGCCTTGACGGCGGCCGTGCCGACATCGATTCCCGCCGCCATCGTCATGCTGCAGTTTCCATCGCGGCGCCACCTTCATAGGTGCGGCGAGCGAACTCGGAGGCGCCCAGCGCGCCGGTGTAGATCGATTCCGGGTTGATGTTGATGGTGACGTCGCCGTAGTTCTCCTTGATGAGCTTGCGCAGTTCGCGCACCGCCGCTTCGTTCTTGGCGACGCCACCGGTGAAGGTGAACTCGTTGGTCACGCCGCCGGAGCGCGAGATGATCGAGATTGCGCGCAAGATGATGGCGCGATGCAGACCCGCGAGGATGTCCTCGCGCTTCTCGCCGAGCGAGAGCCGGTCGCGCAGCTCGGCCCCGGCGAACACCGTGCAGGTCGAATTGATGCGCGCCGGCCGATCCGACTTCATCGCGAGCGGGCCCAATTCGTGCAGGCCCATATTCATCTCGTCGGCGATATAGCCGAGATAACGCCCGCAGCCGGCGGCGCAGCGGTCGTTCATCTGGAAGTTCGTAACGATGCCGTTCTCGTCGACCTGGATGCCCTTGGTGTCCTGGCCGCCGATGTCGAGCACCGTGCGCGTCTTCGGATACATCATGTGGGCGCCGAGGCCGTGGCACAGGATCTCGGAGCGGATGTGATCCTTGGAGAAGGGCAGTGTGACACGTCCGTAGCCGGTGCCGACCAGATAGGTTTCCTCGAGCTCGATCGCGAGCGTGTCGACGATCGTCTGCGGCACGTCGGTCGACCCGGTCCTAACCACGCTGTCGGCGGCCAGCACGCGGGCGAGCGCGCGGTGAAATTTTTCGCTGAGCTCGCCGGCCGGCGGACGGTTCTCCACGTCGATGATCGACTTGTCGTAGACATTGAGCAGGAGATCGTAGGGAAGGCTGGCTTCGCGCGCGACGTCCTCGGCCTGGTTGTGGTAGCGCGAGCCGGCGATGTCGCGGAAGAAGTCCGACTTGCGCTTCGCCCCCGGCGCGTACAGCTCGGGCGCCTCCTCGCGCAGGCGCTTGAACACCTCGCCGAGCGCCTCCCGCACGCCATTCTCCATATTGGCGAAGCGCTCGCCTTTCACCTGGCCGCGACAGGTGGCTTCGAGATCGTCGAGTTGCTCAAGGAATTGCTCCAGGCGGAAGGCCCGTTCGAGCGCGCCGAGGAACTTGTCGAGTTCGCCGCTCTGGCCGCCGCCCGCGTTGAGCGCCCGGCGGAACAGCGTGAAGCGGCCGTCGACGTGCGCCTCCTCGCTCGCGACGCGCGCCGCGGTCGCATAGTTCGAGCGCGAATTGGTGATGCCGCGCCCAATCACGTGGCTGTTCTCGTCGAGGAGAATCGCCTTGGTGGTGGTCGAGCCGAGATCGATGCCGACGAAGGTTTTCATGTCGTCTCCTTTAAGCGGCGGCGCGCGCGCCGGCGCGCTTTTTTCCCTGCCCTCGACGATGTGCCGATCGATCCAAGGTTTCCTGTTTATAATCATCTCAGCTGCTATCTGAGGAGAAAAAGATGCAAAGGGTCGAAATGCACCAGGGCGAGAATGGGCCGGAACTCCATTTCTCGAACCCGTAATTTCCCAGGCTGGACACAGGCCGAGGGCCTGACCGACGCCGAGATTGTTCCGGTCACCCTGCCGGCGTCACGCGGGCAGGACGGTGAAGGAAAAAGGTTATGAGGCGCTTTGTTGCCATCGCGCTGCTCACTCTCGGCCTCATGCCATTCGGTCCATGCGCATGGTATTGCCGGAAACAGGTTTTTACCCGGCACGCTGACGATGGACGACTCCGCGGTCGCCGACGAGGCAATTTTGCCCGCTTATTCGAATTTGAAACATCCGGCGGAAAGCGGACGGTGTTCTCGATAACAGGATACAAGCTTCTTGGTGACCGGTTGCATCAACAGCAGGAGCTAATCTCGCGCAAGATAAGCCCCGGGTGATTCACCCGGGCTTTCATTTCGCTGACAATGCCGCGGAGTGGCCTAGAAATCCATGCCGCCCATACCGCCCATGCCACCGCCGCCGGGCATCGGAGGCGCCGACTCTTTCTTCGGCAGTTCGGCGACCATCGCCTCGGTGGTGATGAGAAGTCCGGCGACCGATGCGGCGCCCTGCAAGGCGACCCGCACGACCTTCGTCGGGTCGATGATGCCCTTGGACACCAT
>JBAPYK010000315.1:0-25739 GCA_049284695.1 Rhodoplanes sp.
CGCCTGCACCGCCCACGTGGCGCGCCGTGGGGTTTGGCTGGCGAAAAAAGCCAAAGGCTTACAGCGAGCGCGCAAAACCAGGCCGTCGCTTCAATGGACAAAACATGGGGGTGCGTGCGATAATTCAAAAAAAGTGGACGCAACAGGTGTTGCAAAAAGCAACACTTTGGGAGACGGCCCATGCCACACGCATCAAACCCCGATGCTGTTGTTGCGGCACGCCGACGTTTCTTCGACGAGGGACGCCTGCCGGAGGGGATGCTTGATGCGCCGATCCTCCGCTCGTGGCAGCGCTGCGCCAGCCGTGGGCTGGAAACCGGCCGTTTGCCGTTTATTGATCCGCCAAGCGCGAGCGAGCTGCGTGAGCTGAAGGAGCGCCATGAGCGACTGTGGCAATTGGTCAAGCCGGAGATGGATGCGCTTCGCGCCGACGCGCGGCTTACCGGCAGCGTGGTCATTCTTACGGACGCCGCGGGCCTGGTGCTTGACATGGTTGGCGACAGCACTTTCGCCGGGCGGGCCTCACAGGTTGCTCTGCGGCCGGGGGTGCCATGGAATGAAGGCGTAACCGGAACCAACGCGATAGGCACCGCGCTCTTTGAGCGGCGTCCGATCGTCGTGCACGGGGCCGAACATTTCTTCGAACGCCACAGCATTCTTGCGTGCGCCGCAGCACCCTTAATTGATCCACGCGGTGCGCTCGCGGGCGCGCTTGACATGTCCGGCCATTCCGCGGTCCGCCACGTTCACGCCCTTGGGCTTGTGCAGCTTGCTGCCGAGCAGATCGAGCATCGCTTTTTCGAGCAAGGCTACGAACACTGCACAGTGGTGCGTTTCCACCACGACGGCGCGCTTGTCGGCACGGCACGCGAGGGCGTCCTGGTCTTTAGCGATGGAAAACTTGTTGCCGCCAACCGGTGGGGACTGCAGCTTTTGAGACTTGATTGGTCGGCACTTGATCGGGCCGTTCTCGACGAACTCATGCCGGGCGCCACGCCGTCGGACACGGCGCAGCAGCTGCGCGGCGCCGGCGGCGAACGCTTTATCGGCCGCCTGGCCGAGCCGCGGCAGCGCGCGCCGAAGACGCCAGTTGCGGCAATGCGGGTCGCGGAGATCGAGCCCATCCTCGGCGCCGAAATGCAGGCGGCGCTGTCGCGCACGGTGCGGCTCGTGGAGGCGGGCATTCCCGTGCTCGTTCTCGGCAAGACTGGCACGGGCAAGGAAGTGTTCGCGCGGCGCGTCCATAACGAGAGCACGCGCCGCAATAAGCCCTTCGTGGCGGTAAACTGCGCAGCCCTTCCGGAAGGACTGATCGAATCCGAGCTGTTCGGCTACGAGCCCGGCGCCTTTACGGGCGCGCGGCGGCAGGGGGCCAAGGGCCTCCTGCGCGAGGCTGACGGCGGCATTCTCTTCCTCGATGAGATCGGCGACATGCCGTTGTCGTTGCAGAGCCGGCTGCTAAGGGTCTTGCAGGATAAGGAAATCTCACCGCTCGGCGGCGGCCGGCCGGTTCCCGTGGATTTTGCGCTGATCTGCGCAACGCATCAGCCGTTGAGCGCCCTTTTGGCGGCGGGAGGCTTCCGCCAGGATCTCTATTTCCGGATCGCACAATATATCGTCGAGCAGCCGCCGGTGCGCCATCACCCGAACCGGCTTGCGTTGGTGCAATTGCTATGGAGGCAACTCGGCGCAGAGGCGGCGGGCGTGATGCTGTCGCCCGGGACGGAGCGTCTGCTGGCGGCCTACGAATGGCCGGGCAATTTTCGCCAGCTCGTCGGCACTTTGCGCGCACTTTTGGTATTGAGCGAGGGTGGAGCGCCGGTGCCGCCATCGGCGCTGCCGCCCGAGATTCGCACGGCCATGCCCCTTGAACCCGATAATTTCGCTGCTCAGCCGCGTACAGAATCACTTGATGCGCAGGTGCTCTCCGCGATGCGAACGGCGCTCGAAGCCAGCGGCGGCAACGTCTCGCAAGCCGCCCGCAGGCTCGGCATCGACAGAAGCACGTACTATCGTCGCCTGCTCAAGGAGAAGCGCGCTCGCGGATAAGCTAGGCAAGACGCTGATGCGCGAGACGCGAACGCGGCGCAGTCGCCGTCCCGAGCTCGATGGGATCTCGATGTGAGAAAAGGTGCTGGCCGCGCAGGCGGTCGCCGCTGCGCTGCGCCACGCTCGTCAGCGCCCGAGGAATGATTTAGCCAACTTTGGCCGGTTGGGATTGGGGCGCGGGACATACTGTCGACCGTGTCAAGAAGCGAAGCTCCCGACCATTGTCGAGCGAGAACATGCCACCGCGTCCCGGCACCACGTCGATGATCAGGTCGGTGTGCTTCCACGCTTCGTACTGAGGGGCGCTAATATAGACCGGCGTTCCGTCGATGTGACCGAGCAGCACGTCCTGATCGCCAACAATGAATTCGTCCCGTGGAAAACACATGGGCGAAGACCCGTCACAACAGCCGCCAGACTGATGAAAGAGTATCGGACCATGTTCGGATACGATTTCGGCAATGAGCTTGAGGGCTGCCGGGGTTGCTGAGACTTTGCTGTTCGCCATGTTGCCCTCGCCGCAGCACCGGGCAAAGCCGGCGTCACCTATTGTCTCGATCAGATTAAACCTAACTTGACCGCCACCGCCAGAGCGGGAGGCAAATTACAAATTGTATTATTGTGCGGGGAAGCGGTGCTTTTTGCGGCGTACTGATTTACCGCTGGGCCGGCGGTTGGACCGCGCGACCGGTACCCCGGTAGCCCTGGCACGATCCGTGCATTGAGTTATTGCCCCTCCTGGGGCATTTTCCTCCCTGGACTTAGCCCCGCTGCCTGAGAGGGTGGCGGGGCTTTTTCGCGGGGCTAATACACGCAGTCCCTTCGGGGACTCGGGATTCTGCAAGCGACTTTTCATAAATTATTGAAACACCCCACGGCCGACGAAGATCGGTAATGCTCGCTCGCCATCCGCGGTGGTGCTGCTCAAGGCAGGCGCATCAAGGGCTGCCCCATGCGGATGACAGCGCCAGCCTCGACCGCCGGGTTTAGCGAAAACCCGTCCGGCGCGAACACGAGGATGGTCGAGCCGTGCTGGAACCAGCCCACCTCCTCGCCCTTCCGAAACGTTGCGTCACAGGCAAACGCCGCCGGCTGGCGCTCTCGCGAGTCGAGCACGCGGTCAAGGCAGCGCAGGCGGATGCCGGCCACGAGAATCGCCGCGACCGGAACCAAGGTGATGGGATGGCCGCTCGCCGCGAGGCGCATGCGCAGCACCGCACGTTCGTTGCGGCAGAACAGCTTGTCGATCCGCCGCAGCGCTACTGGATTGACGTTCCACAGTTCGCCGGGATGGTAGACGACGGTTTCGAGGAGGCAGTCGTGCGGTGCGTGGAAGCGATGATACATGCCGGCGGTCAGCCGCAGCGTCGCATAGCAGCCGCCCTGGTACATGCGGACCAAGTCGGAGTCACCGAACAGGTCCTGCAAGTCATAAGGCCGACCCTTCACCTGCAGCAGCTCGGTTCCGGCGATGACGCCGCAGGCGCCGACGATGGCGTCGCAGGGGCTGACGAGAATGTTCGGATCGGAATCGATCGGCCGGGCGCCATCGCGCAGGGCGCGGGTGAAGCAGTCATGCAGGCTCGCGAACTGCTTTTTCTCGGCGTCGCTGAGGTCGACCTCGGCGAAAAATCGCCAAATCGCGATCGAGAGATCGCGCACCAAGGGCTGTTCGATATGGGTGAACCAGCCCATGAACCGGGTTGCAAGACGCCGGGGAATGCGGTTGGTCAGGAGGAAGTTTAAATCCTCCTGCTGCGTCAATCGGTTGATGACGGAGCGCACTGTCACGGATCGGTTAATCTCGCCGGTTAAGCGGGACGGATGGATTGGCGATTCGCATCTCTTGCGGGCTACGTGCTCGGCGCTGCCGCTCTCGCCATCGTGCTGGTGAAGCTGAAAGGCCGGATCGAACTGTCGCGCGCCAAGCATCCGTCGTTAATCGGCCATGCACGTCTGGCGCGGCGGTTCGCGGCGCTGGTGCCGGCCTACAGCTATGACGAGGCCCGCTTTTTCTGTGCCGATGATGCGCCTGCCGAGATTGCCGCGGCGCGCCGGGAGGGGTTCTTCCGCCTGTCGCAGCTCTTCCGTGAGCGCTTTCCCCAGAGCCTGCGTCTGACCGCCCAAGCGCGCGAATCATTGCCGGACCTGCAGTTCACGTCGGCCTATCGCGTGCCGTTCCAGTTCAGCCGCTTCGTCAATCAGCATTTGCCGATCGGCGCCTTCATGGAGACCTCGTCCGGCGTGATGCTGACCGATCTCGATGGCAATCGCTTCTATGATCTGGCGGGCTCCTATGGCGTCAACGTTCTAGGCACCGACTTCTACAAGGCGTGCCTGGAGGAGAGCCGCAAGCGCGTCGCCAAGCTCGGTCCGGTGCTCGGCGCCTACCATCCGGTGGTCGCCGCGAATGTGCAGCGCCTGTGCGCGCTCTCCGGCTTCGATGCCGTGTCGTTTCACATGTCGGGCACCGAGGCGGTGATGCAGGCGGTCCGCCTTGCGCGCTATCATACCCGCCGATCCCATCTGGTGCGATTCTGCGGCGCTTACCACGGCTGGTGGGGCGATGTGCAGCCCGGGGTCGGCAATCCGGTGCCGGCGCGTGAGACCTATACGCTCGCGGATATGTCGGAGCGTTCGCTGCGCGTGCTGCGCCATCGACGCGATATCGCCTGCGTGCTGGTCAATCCGCTGCAGGCGCTGCATCCCAATGCGAATGCGCCGGGCGATTCCGCGCTCATCGACAGCGCCCGCGGCGCCCACTTCGATCGCGCCGCCTATACGGAGTGGCTCAAACGGCTGCGCTCCGTATGCAGCGAGCGCGGCATTGTACTGATCTTCGATGAGGTCTTTGTCGGTTTCCGCATCGCCCGCGGCGGCGCGCAGGAGTATTTCGGCGTCGAAGCCGACATGGTGATCTACGGCAAGACTCTGGGCGGCGGCCTGCCGGTCGGAGTGATCTGCGGGCGGAAGGACTTGATGCGGCGCTTCCGCGACGACCGTCCGCTCGACATCTGCTTCGCTCGTGGCACCTTTAATTCGCATCCCTACGTGATGGCGGCGATGGATGCGTTCCTGACGCAACTGGAATCGCCCGCGATCAGCGCGCTCTACGACGGCCTGGACGAGACCTGGAACGCGCGCGCCGCCGCCCTCAATCGGCGCCTTGAAGAAGCCCGACTGCCGCTGCACGTCGCCAATCTGTCCACGATCTGGACGGTCTCCTACGCGACGCCCTCGCGCTACAACTGGATGCTTCAGTATTACCTGCGCGCCGAAGGGCTGGCGCTGAGTTGGGTCGGGACCGGACGGCTTATTTTCAGCCTCAACTACACGCAAGCTGACTTCGATGCGGTGGCGGACCGTTTCGTCGCCGCCGCGAGCGCCATGCAGCGCGATGGCTGGTGGTGGAACGATGGCGCGACGACCAACCAGTCGATCAGGCGTCGCGTGTTGCGGGAGACGATTGCGCACCGGTTTCCTCTCCTGCAGGCGCGACGCTGAAGGGTGAGGCACACGTCTTGCGCGCCGGCTCTTCATGCCCACGCTTGTCGCGGGCATATGCGTGTTGAGCGCGGCCGAGGCGATGAGCGCGGATGACTGGGACAAGCCCGGCCGCAACCGGAAAAGCCGTTCCAGGGCTTCTCCTTACCCATGCTGTTCCTTTGGCCCCTGGTCGAACATTTCGCCGCGCAGCAGATAGAGCGGCGCCTTGTGATAGAGCTTGATGTCGTGGAACGGGTCGGTGAGAATCTTGGTCGCCCAAACAAGCCCGGTGCGCACATCTCTGATGATGAACAGCTGCACGGTGCGGAACACGAGGCCGGCGAGCCCGAGGAACAGCCAGATTTTTGCGACGTGGCGGATGAACTCGGCGGGCGTGGTCGCCGGCGCGACAAGCCCGAACAGCGTCGGATCGACCAGCAGCACGAGCGGGGAGATGGCCCAGATGATCAGCAGCACCGTCTTGCGTCGCAGATTGTAGCCGACCTTGATCTCTTCCTTGTGTTCGTGAGTCGCCTGGTTGACCTCGTCATAGCCTTTGGGCTCGAAAAAGAAATGGCCGGCCTGTCGCGTCGTCATCGCGACCAGCCAGCCGATGAGGGCCGACACAGCGGGATCGAAGAACACCAGCACATAGGCGATCAGAAAGCTGATCGCGCTGACGAGATGCAGGGCCTGATTAATGCGACTGTGATGATAGTAGCGATGATCGTCCCATCGCTGCTCTTCAAGCGTCTGGAAAAAGCCTTTCATCGACGGTCCCCTTCTTGCACTCAAGAGTCCAATCTATAACCTGCTAAATTTCCGCGCGCGCTGCGGAGCAAATGGCATCGCTTGCCGGCGCGCTATCCTTGGCAAAGCGAATGAGCGAGAAGTGGCCGAGCGGCGGCATCGCGCGGCGTTCCACCAGGCGAATGCCCGGCGCGCGTTCGGCCCAGCGCGCGTAGCGCTGCCAGGCAAAATCGGTGCGCCAACCGAGGCGTCGCGCCGCCGGGGCAAACCACTGCTCCAAGGCGCGGCGCAGCCCCGCCTCGGCACTGATCCGGCTCAGCAGCACGATTTCGCCGCCCGGCTTGAGCACGCGCGCGAACTCGTCGAGCGTCGCCTCCGGGTTCGGCACCGCGGTGATAACATATTGCGCGACGACCACATCGACCGACGCGTCGGCGAAGGAAAGGCGCTCGATATCCATCACGGCGAGCCCCGCGACCTGAAGAAGCCCGAGCGCGCCCACGCGCTCTTGCGCCTTGCGCAGCATCGGCTCGGAAATATCGACACCGATAACGCGGCTGATGGGCGCGTAGTCCGGCAGCGACAGGCCGGTGCCGACGCCGGCCTCGAGAATGAGCCCGCCAATGCGCTCGGCCGCCGCTACCGCCGCCCGTCGGCCGCTCTCGAACACCGGACCGAATACGAGATCATAGACTGGGGCCCAGCGGCTATAGGCCCTAGCGATGGCATCCTTATCGAGCTGCAGATCACAGACCTGAGTCATCGCGGTGCGCCGTCCGCGGCGCCGTCGGCGACGATGATCCGTCGGCCGGGATTAGGCGCGGCGCCGTCGTGCGCGGCCGCGTCGATCCGCGCGCCCGAGCGGACCGTGCGCGAACCGGCCACCGCCGCGCGCTCGACATGGCCAATGAACTGGCGCGCGCTCCTCTGCCAGCCGTGGGCAAGCGCGAAATCGCGGCAGGCTTTGCGCGAGAGGCCGAGCGCGGCAAGGCATGCGGTGCGCAGATCACGGTGGAGCACTCCGACGGGGCTATCGCCGATCACGTCCTTGGGGCCCATCACCGGAAACGCCGCGACCGGCGTGCCGCAGGCCAGCGCCTCGAGCTGGACGACCCCGAATGTGTCGGTGAGGCTCGGGAAGACGAACACGTCAGCCGCCGCCAGATGCCTGGCCAAGACCCCGGCGCTCTGCAAACCGAGAAATTTCGCTTCCGGATAGCGCTGGCGCAATTCCGCTTCGTGCGGACCTTCGCCGATGACCACCTTGGTGCCTGGCAGGTCGAGGGAGAGGAATGCTTTGAGATTTTTCTCCACCGCGATTCGTCCCGCGGTCATAAAGATCGGGCGGGAAAAGGCAAGGTCGACCGCGCATTCCGGATGGAAGACGTCGGTGTCGACGCCGCGGGTCCACATGCCGAGGTTGCGAAATCCGCGCTGGGCGAGCGCGGACATCAGCGACGGCGTCGATACCATGGTCACCGCCGCAGCGGCGTGAAAGTGCTGCAGCAACGCATAAGTCCACGATTTCGGAATCGGCGCACGCGCCTCAACATATTCCGGGAATCGCGTCGTGAAGCTCGTGGTGAACGGTCGCCGGCGCCGCTGGCAATAGGCGCGTACGCTGTACCCGATCGGCCCTTCCGTGGCGATGTGGACGGCGTCGGGCGCTGCCTTTTCGATCCGCCGAGCAATCTCGCCGGGACCGCACAGCGCGACCCGCAGGCCGGGATAGGTCGGCAGTTGCAGGGAGAGAAAGCCTTCCGGCGTCAGAAACTCGATGGCGACATCGAGCGCCTGGGCCGCTTGCGCAAGCGAAGTCAGGGTACGTACCACCCCATTGACCTGGGGATGCCAAGCATCCGTCGCTATGAGCACGCGCACGACGTCCGACCTCGCTCGCGTGCTTTCGCCGCGCAATACGCCGCTGGATACGGGTGAGAGCCGCGAAAATGCGGTAAGAACCGGGCTTGAGCCGGGCGCAAACTCAGCGGTGAATTTTGGGAGCCGTTGATGAACGTCATACGACCGGAATTGCGCAGTTTCATCTCAGGAATATGACAACCCGACATAAGGATTTTCGTGGCGAGACCGATATCCACGACAATGATTGTTTTTTTCGGCGCTCCAGCGGTGAACGCGGCGCATTGTAACAAATGTATTGCGAGGAGATGGGAGGCTTCGACGCGAATCAGTTGCTGACGCAGACGACCAGATGGTCTGCGCTTAATCGGGATCCGATGTCGAACGGGGCGGGGATCGTTGCGCGGACGCTACGCGAATTTGCCGCCGCTAACCGGATCGGCATCGCTCTGAGCACACTTATCATCATCGCGGCGTCGATTGCGCTGTTTGTCCTGCTGCGGGATATTGAGATCGAAAAAGTCATCGCGGCGATCCGGTCGACCGCGCCGCAGACGATTCTGACCGCGGCCGGGTTCGTCGCCTGCGCCTACCTCACGTTAACCGGTTACGACTTCTTCGCCCTGCGCACGATCGGGCGGGACGACGTGCCTTACCGCATCGCAGCGCTCGCAAGCTTCACGGGCTATGCGATCGGCCATAGTCTCGGCGCGACTGCCGTCACCGCGGGGATGGTGCGTTATCGGATTTATTCGGCGCACGGCCTGAGCCTCGTCGATGTCGCCAAGATCGCGTTCATCACCGGGCTCACTTTCTGGCTCGGCAATGCATTCGTTCTCGGCCTCGGCATGGCGCTCAAGCCCGCGGCGGCGAGCGCAATCAATCACGTGCCGGGCGTCTTCAACCGGGTGATCGGATTGGCAGGGCTTGCCGCCATTGTCGGCTATCTGCTCTGGCTCGTGCCGCGCCCGCGAATCATCGGCCGAGATCATTGGCAGGTAACGCTGCCGAGCGCCCCGCTGACGGTGGTGCAGATCGCAATCGGGGTTTGCGATCTGACCTTCGTCGCGCTCGCGATGAACGCGCTGCTGCCGGCGCAGCCGCCCCTCGCGTTTTTACCGCTTGTCGTGACAATCGTGATGGCGACGCTTCTCGGGTTCGCCAGCCACACGCCGGGGAGCATCGGCGTGTTCGATGCAGCGATGCTGATCGGCCTACCGCTGTTTGAGAAAGAGCAGCTCTTGGCTTCACTTCTAATCTTTCGTTTTCTCTATTTCGTGGTACCGCTATTCTTCGCTGTGATCGTGCTCGGCGTTCGCGAATTGTGCTCTGCCTTTGTGCCGCGCCCGATGAGGCCAAGACGAGACGATTGCGACGGATGAACCTGAATTCCGCTTCGTTCGAGGGCGACCGAAGCAGAGGTTCCTCCGGGAATATCAATCCGATGAGCCCGAGAAATACCCTATCGGCACCAGCGCGATCCTATGGCCATGAATGGAGCAGACCGGCGCTTACGCTCGCAACTGTGGTTCGACAACCCCGACAATCCGGGCATGACTGCGCTTTATCTCGAGCGCTACCTCAATTACGGCCTGAGCCGCGAGGAGCTGACGGCGGGCAGGCCGATCGTCGGCATCGCTCAGACCGGCTCCGATCTCTCGCCTTGCAATCGCCACCACCTCGACCTCGCCAAACGCGTGCGCGACGGCATTCGCGACGCCGGCGGCATTGCGTTCGAGTTCCCCATGCATCCCATTCAGGAAACTGGCAGGCGTCCGACTGCGGCGCTCGACCGCAATCTCGCCTATCTCGGCCTTGTCGAGGTATTGTACGGCTATCCGCTCGACGGCGTCGTGCTCACGACCGGTTGCGACAAGACCACGCCCGCTGCGATCATGGCGGCAGCTACAGTGAACATCCCGGCAATCGTGCTGTCGGGCGGACCGATGCTCAATGGGTGGTGGAGGGGCGAGCGTGCGGGCTCCGGCACGGTCGTGTGGTGGGCGCGCGAGGAACACGCCGCCGGCCGCATTGACTACAAAGAATATCTCGATCTCGTCTGCTCATCCGCGCCATCCATCGGTCACTGCAACACGATGGGCACCGCCTCGACCATGAATGCGCTCGCCGAAGCGCTCGGACTTTCGCTGCCGGGTTGTGCCGCCATTCCCGCGCCCTATCGCGAGCGCGCGCAGATTGCCTATGACACCGGCCGTCGCGCGGTCGAAATCGTGCGCGAGGATCTGAAGCCGTCCGATATTCTCACCCGCGCCGCTTTCGAGAACGCTATTGTCGCCTGCTCCGCAATCGGCGGCTCCACCAATGCGCCGATCCACATCAACGCCATCGCCCGCCACATCGGGGTTCCGCTCGCAATCGACGACTGGGAGTCGATCGGCTACGACGTGCCGCTGCTCGTCAACATGCAACCGGCCGGCTGCTATCTCGGCGAGGAATACTACCGGGCCGGTGGACTGCCCGCAGTGATGCACGAGCTGCTCGGCGCCGGCCGCCTTCACTCCGACGCGCCCACCATCAACGGCAAGACGATCGGCGAGAATGCCGCGAGCGCCAGAAGCCAGGACAACGACGTGATCCGCCCCTACGAAATGCCGCTCAAACAGCAGGCGGGATTCAAGGTGCTGTCCGGCAACCTGTTCGATTCCGCGATCATGAAGACAAGCGTGATCTCCGAAGAGTTCCGGCAACGCTACCTGTCGAACCCTGAGGACCCCAACGCCTTCGAAGGGCCCGCCGTGGTGTTCGACGGCCCCGAAGACTATCACCAGCGGATCGACGATCCGTCTCTGCAGATCGACGAGCACACGATTCTGATCATCCGCGGTGTCGGGCCGATCGGATATCCAGGTTCCGCGGAGGTCGTGAACATGCAGCCGCCGGCGGCACTGATCAAACGGGGCATTACATCGTTGCCCTGCGTCGGCGACGGGCGCCAATCCGGGACGTCGGGCTCGCCCTCGATCCTCAATGCCTCGCCGGAGGCGGCAGCCGGCGGCGGGCTTGCCTTGCTCGAGACTGGCGATCGCGTCCGCATCGATCTCAACAAGGGCGCCGCCAATATTCTGATCTCCGATGCCGAGCTCGCGCAACGCCGCCTAGCGCTGGAAAAGCGAGGCGGCTACCGCTATCCGGCCAGCCAAACGCCGTGGCAGGAGATTCAGCGCGGCATGGTCGATCAGCTCGCGGACGGCATGGTCCTCAAGCCGGCGGTTAAATATCAACGCGTCGCGCAGCAGAGCATCCCGCGCGACAGCCACTAAAATCCGCCTCACCTAGGTCAGCGGCTCTGCTTCGATGCCTCCGGTGGCATGGTCAGAAGTGCGGGGTCGCGGGTTTGTCGAAGACCATCACCTTGGAGACGAATGCCTTCACGTTACGCCGGTGCGTGAGCCCGCACTGCTTTGCAATCGCCGGGAAGTCCTCATCCACATAGCTGCGATAATACGGCTCGTGATACCTCTGCGGAAAGCGTTTGAGCAACCCGTCATAGGCAGGCTCGTCGCCGCGTTGTAGCGAGTCGAGCAGGACCAGCCGTCCGCCAGGCTTGAGCACACGCGCGCATTCCTTGACGACGATACGGCGTATCTCCGGCGGCAGTTCGTGGAGCATGAAGATGCTCGTGACCGCGTCCACGCTGCTATCCGGCGCCGGGATGGCTTCCGCATTGGCGACGAACAGATCGATCCGCGTCCACCGCCTGAGATGACGCCGCGCATGGCGGATATAAGCTTCCGACAGATCGAGGCCGACCAACGACAGCCGCGGCCAGGCCTGCTTGACCGCATCGAGGAAGCGACCGGTGCCGCAGCCGATATCCAACAGCCGCAAGCTACGTTGATCGAGTCCGGCGAAGCGTTCGAAAAGCTGCGGCAGCGCCTGGCGCCGCATCGCATTGGCGGTGCCCGTGAACAACACCTCAACCTGCGTATCGTAGCGGTTAGCCGAATCATTGGTCATCCAGCCTCCCGATTGGAAATGGAAGTTCTGCAGGTAGTAGTCGGGCAATCGACCGCGCGTCTTTTCGGTTAGAACCTCACGGAATTCGTTACGTTCGCGACGCCGATGGACCGCCGGGAGATCGGCGAAGAACAGCTGCGACCGATAAAGCCGCGTCAGCAACGATCCGTCATGATCGTTGGGGAGCGGATAGATGCCGGCCTCGACGTTCGCAACGTCCTGCCGCAGCAAAGCGAACATGTCGGCGTAGATGCGCCGCTGATCTGGCGCCGGCGTATTTGACTGAACGGGCGGACGCGCGCCCCCGCCGGGGTGGCGACGTGCCCTTGCCGCGAGCCGCCGGAGCATGGCTTCATGGCCCGCATACCAGGCAAGCCGTGGCAGTTGGCTCGCCGCATAGGCGAGGCGCGTACCAAACCGGGAAAACCGATCGTTCATTGCTATTGCTTACATTCCTGCAGCGCTTGTTGCCAATCCATTCAAGTCGCGGCGGCGGCTTAAGATCAACTCAATATTGCCTTGCAGCAACGCCCGAAGGCCTCGCGTGCTACCGCAAGCTGAACGCCCGGCTACTAGTGATCGCCTCGACCATGGGCGTTGCTCTCAGCGAAGCGAATATCCGCAAGACTACCGAGATTGTGCGGCAATTGAACGATGATGTGAAAGCGCGGTCGGACACGCTTGCAGGTTAGCGAACGAGGGATTTCAGGATTGGGAGGACTGTCCTGCTCCATTCGCTCGCGCCATGACCGCGGCCGACGATCGCCCCATCGGCGACGACCAGCCAGAGCGGAACGCCGGCGCCGGGCCCGAGCTGCGTCTGCCAACGGCGCAAATCGTCTGGCCAATAATCATCGTTCATGACATCGAGGAGACGGGGCGCTTTGACCTCGCGATAAATAAGGCGAGCAAAGGACGGCTCTCGGAGAGTTGGCGCATGATCGCGCTGCCAAATCCGGCATGGGGCGCAGTCATCGGCGCCGACATAGACCAGCATCAGCCGTTCCGGTTTTTTCGCCAGCAGGTTCGCTAGCGGAGAAACGCCTCGACCAGCGACGAACGCAAGCGCCGCCGCCACGGCGAGCGCGACGAAGCTCGCCAGAATCATCGCGCTGGACCGCCGCGTCATGACTTCCCGCCTCGGCCGACTTCCTGAGCCGCACTTTAGAACGATTTTTTCTGACCAAGCCGTGGCGGCCTTGACTTTGGTTAAGTGGAACAACACCGGAACCGCATTAAGACTCTGACCATCCGATCATGGAGGTCATTGCCATGGCGACAGATGGCGCGCCTGCACCCGCTCGGGAGGTTGAACGCATTCCGTTCATGCAGCGGCTGCTCGACAACCCGTTCCTTCTTCTCTTTCTCGGCGTCACCGTGCCCGCGGTGCTCTACACGCTGTGGGGCATCATGGAAGTGGCCTCGGTCCCGCTCGCAAAATGATATTCGAATAAAGAGGACGCCATGGCCGTCACCCCGCCCTCAGAGCGCATCTGGTGGAATGAGCCGATTTCGCGAGTCGAACTGATTTGGGTCGTCGTCGCCTTTCTCTGGGGCGTCTTCATGTTCGGCTTCATGATCGCCTGGCACTTCATCGGTCAGCAAAACCTGAACAAGGAAGCCTACCGGATCGCGCCGTCCGCCTACGAGGCGAAGGTCGAGCAATTCGCCAACCTGCACAAGGTCCGCGAAGAAAAAGGCGTGCCGGTAGTCAAGCCGCCGCCCGGCTCCGACGTCTACCTGCTCGGACGGCTGTGGCAATGGTGGCCGATCCTCGAATTGGAGAAGGGGCAGAGTTATCGCCTGCATATTTCTTCCGTCGATTGGCAGCACGGATTCTCGTTGCAGCCGACTAACATCAATATCCAGGTCCATCCCGGCTACGAGCACGTGATCACGCTGACGCCCACCGGCGCCGGTGAGTTCGGCATCATCTGCAACGAGTTTTGCGGGATCGGCCATCACACCATGACCGGCAAGATCTACGTCACCGAAAAGACCGCGAAACAGGCCGATGCGGGCCTCGGCGCGCAGGGGAAGTAAGTCATGACTGCTGAAACCATTACTGGCGTCGGCGTCGCCGGCCGTGAAGCGCCTTACCGCACTTGTCCTTATACCGGCCTCAAGGTCGACGCCGCCGCGCAAGCCCTGATCAAGGCGAACGCGGTCGCCGCCGTGATCTTTCTCGCGCTCGGCGGGCTCATGGGCCTGCTCGTCGCGCTGACGCGCTGGCCGGCGGTGCACCTTCTCCCGGCCGACTGGTTCTATCTGATCCTCACCGGCCACGGCGCGAACGTGCTGCTGTTCTGGATCATCTTCTTCGAAATCGCGGTGCTCTATTTCGCTTCCGCGATCCTGCTCAACTCGCGCCTCGCCGCGCCCAAGATCGCTTGGCTCGGCTTCGTCCTGATGGTGGCCGGGGCCGCGTTGGCGAACGTCGCGGTGCTGCAGGGCGATTCGAGCGTGATGTTCACCTCCTATCCGCCGATGCAGGCGGCGCCGCACTTTTATCTCGCGCTGATCCTGTTCGCGGTCGGCGCGTTGCTCGGCGTCGGCGTGTTCTTCGGAACGCTGGTGGTCGCCAAGGACGAGCAGACCTATGAGGGTTCGATCCCGCTCGTCACCTTCGGCGCGCTCACCGCGGCGATCATCGCGGTCTTCACCATCGCGTCGGGCGCGATCATCCTGATCCCGACCTTCCTGTGGTCGATCGGCCTGATCGACCACATCGACCCGCTGATGTACAAAGTGGTGTGGTGGGGAATGGGCCATTCCTCCCAGCAGATCAACGTATCGGCGCAAGTCGCCATCTGGTACATGATCGCCGCTCTGCTGGTGGGCGCGAAGCCGCTGTCCGAGAAGGTCAGCCGCACCGCCTTTCTCATGTACATCCTGTTTCTGCAACTCGCCTCGGCGCACCATCTGCTGGCCGAACCCGGCCTGTCGTCGAGCTGGAAGATCGTCAATACGAGCTACATGATGTATCTCGCGGTGATGGGCTCGATGATCCACGGGCTCACGGTGCCCGGATCGATCGAAGCCGCGCAGCGTCGCAACGGCTACGACAAGGGCTTGTTCGAGTGGCTGCGCAAGGCGCCGTGGGGCAACCCGGCGTTCTCCGGGATGTTCCTGTCGCTGGTCTTCTTCGGCTTCATCGGCGGCATTTCCGGCGTCGTGCTCGGCACCGAGCAGCTGAACGTGCTGATGCACAACACGCTGTATGTGCCGGGGCACTTTCACGGCACCGTGGTCGCCGGCACCACGCTCGCTTTCATGGCGGCCACCTACGTCGTGCTGCCGCTCATCTTCCAGCGCGACATCATCTGGCCGAAGCTCGCCCAGTGGCAGCCCTATCTATTCGGCATCGGCGCCGCCGGCATTTCCCTGTTCATGATGGGCGCCGGCACGCTCGGCGTGTCCCGGCGCCACTGGGACATGACGTTTACCGACGCCGAACTGCCCTTCGCCCATTCGGCCGGCGCATTTCTGATGCTTGGTCTGAACGGCGTGTTCGCGGTGATCGCCGCGGTCGGCGGCATCATCTTCGTGCTGGTGGTGGTGGGCACCGTGCTGTTCGGCGAGAAAGTGACCAGCGGGCACAAGCTGAAGTTCCCGCTGTTCCCCACCGGCGGCGCGGTGGTGTCGCACTACGGCAGCGCCGGCACGCTCAGACTGCCGGGAACGGCGGTGCTGGTGTCGATCTTCTTCGCCGCCTTCGTGCTCTACTACTTCATCAACTGGAAATATCTGTCCGAGCTGTGGCTGTTCCGCTGAGCCAGGCGTCGTTGATGGAGATGTAAACTATGCTCGCCGCGATCCGCATGACCTGCTCGCTCCTGAAGCTCAGGATCGGCGTTGCGATCGCGGCCAGCGCGCTTGCAGGCATTGCCGTCGCCAACGGCCCCGCCCCCTCGCTCTCGCAAGCGGCGGGCCTAGCGCTCGCCGTGCTCGGCGCCTCCGGCGCGGCGGGCGCATTCAACCATTATTACGAGCGCGATCTCGACCGGCTGATGCGACGCACGCGCGGACGGCCGTTCGCGCGCGGAGCGTTCAGCGAAAGCCTATGGTGGCCGGCAAGCTTTCTCGCCTTGCTCCTAGCCTCGCTTGCGCTCGCATATATTACGGCCGGAACCATGTCGGCGCTGTTCGTGTTTCTCGGCGCCTTCACCTACGGCATCGTTTATACGGTCTGGCTGAAGCGGCGCAGCACGTGGAACATCGTGATCGGCGGCCTTGCCGGCAGCTTCGCGGTGCTCGCCGGCGCTGCTGCGGTCGATCCCACGCCGCAGGTCGTCCCCGTCGTGCTGGCGACCGTGCTGTTCCTGTGGACGCCCCCGCATTTCTGGAGCCTCGCCGCCGCCAAGGGCGAAGACTATGCCCGCGCCGGCGTGCCGATGCTGCCGGTCGTCGCGCCCGCCTATGCGTGGACGCTTGCGATCCTCACCCACACCGTCGCGTTGGTGGGCTTGTCGCTGGTCCCGCTTTGGTTCGGCAAAGGCCTGTTCTACGGCCTCGGCGCCGGCATTGGTGGCGCGTATTTCATCGCCAAGAGCGTCGCGCTTTATCGCAGGCCGACCAAGGACGCGGCGATGAAGAATTTCTTTGCCTCGCTCGTGCAGCTATCGCTGCTGGTCGCTGGCGCGCTGCTCGACGCCGCAGCGGGAAGCTTCCCATGACCGGACGGGCGCACGCGAAAGCCTTCGCGCTTGCGGCATGCGCGCTGACGAGCGCCTTGGTTCTCACCCCCCAGAGCGAAGCTGCGGCCGAGCGGCTCGATCCCAGCAAAGCTCTGCAGCGCAGCGAGGCGGCGGTCGGGCGCACGCTCGGCGCCTACACCCTGACGGACTCGGCTGGCGCCCCGCTCGCCCTGCGTGCCCTTCGCGGCAAGCCGCTCGTGATCAGCCTCGTCTACACCGCCTGCAGTTCGGTCTGCCCGACCTCGACCCAGCACCTGATATCGGCGGTCACCGACGCCCGGCGCGTCATCGGGGCCGACCGGTTCAACGTGCTGACCGTCGGCTTCGATGCGCGCAACGACACCCCGGCGCGGCTGACCCAATTCGCTTCGGCGCAGGGAATAGCCGGCCCCGGATGGAGGCTCGCGAGCGCGGATGCGGCGACGATCGAGGCGTTGTTGCGCGATCTCGGCTTCAGCTACGCGACCATCGCCGGCGGCTTCGATCACGTGACCCAGACCACGCTGATTGACTCGGACGGCAAGATCTACCGGCATGTTTACGGCGACGACTTTCCGTTGACGATGTTCGTCGAGCCGCTGAAGGACCTGATCTACGGCACGACGACGTCGTTCACGTTCAAGGGCATGATCGACCGTATCAAGTTCATCTGCACCACATTCGACCCGGGCGCCGGGCGCTATCGCATCGATTACGGGCTGATGTTCGGGAGCGTGATCGGCGCGCTTTCCCTGCTCGTGTTCGGCGCCATTCTGCTGCGCGAATGGCGGCGCGCGCGCAAAGCGCCCATCCCGAGCGAACAGGCGAGCCGGTAGTCCAATAAAAACAATAAAGGAGATCGCCGGTGATCGGCGCGGTGCGCACAGCGCTAAGGTACGGCTTTGAACTGATCGAGCGGCCGTTCGAGCGGCTGTTCGGCCCGGCGCTCAATCCGCTCGCCCAGCTCGGCGCACTCGGCTTTTTCTTCTACTGGGTCGTCGCCGTTAGCGGCATTTATCTTTTCATCTTCTTCGATACCGGCATCGAGCGGGCCTACGAGTCCGTCGAGTATCTGACCTACGACCATTGGTATCATGCCGGCGTGATGCGCAGCTTGCATCGCTACGCCTCCGACCTGATGGTCGTGATGCTGATCGTCCATCTCCTGCGCGAATTCGCCTACGACCATTATCGCGGGGTGCGGTGGTATTCCTGGTTCACCGGGTTGCCGATCATTTGGCTGCTCTACTCGTCCGGCATCACCGGTTACTGGCTGGTGTGGGACAGGCTCGCCCTTTACGTCGCGATCACCTCGTCGGAACTGCTCGATTACCTGCCGATCTTCGGCGAGCCGATCGCGCGCAATTTCATTGCGACAGGCACGCTCACCAGCCGGTTCTTCACCCTGATGGTGTTCATGCACATCGCGCTGCCGCTGTTCCTCTTGTTCATCATGTGGGTGCATATCCTGCGCATCTCGCGGCCCAAAGTGAACCCGCCGCGACGGCTCGCGATCCTGATGTTGGTCGCGCTGTTCGCCGTGTCGCTGTGGCGGCCGGCGCTGTCGCAGGGCCCGGTCGATCTTGCCAAAGCGCCGCTCGAGATTGGGCTCGACTGGTTCTTTCTGCCGCTCTATCCGCTGGTCGACATGTGGGGGCGAGGCGAAGTCTGGGCATTGCTCGGGGTCTTCTCGCTGCTCATCGCCTTGATGCCGTGGCTGCCGCCGTTCCGCCGCGCCAAGCCGGCAGAGGTCGATCTCGCCCACTGCAATGGCTGCGCGCGCTGCGCCGAAGACTGCCCCTACGAGGCGATCCGGCTCGTGCCGCGGTCTGACGGGCTCCCGTTCCCGACTGAGGCGCAAGTCAATGCGGCGCATTGCGTCTCATGCGGCATCTGCGTCGGCGCTTGTCCCTCGTCGACCCCGTTCCGGCGCACCGAGGACCTCAAGACCGGCATCGATCTTCCCGATTATCGGCTGAAGGAATTGCGCGAACGCGTGGTCGAGGTGTGCAACGGCCTGCAGCGGCCCGGCCGGATTCTAATTCTCGCCTGCGATCATGGCGGCGGAGCGCGGCATGTCGGCGGCCGGGTTTCGCTGCCCTGCGTCGCGATGGCGCCGCCCTCGTTGATCGATTATGCGCTGAGCAAAGACTTCGCTGATGGGGTCGTCATCGCCGGCTGCGCCGAGAGTGCCTGCTTCCACCGCCTCGGCGGCGCCTGGACCAAGGCGCGGGTCGCAGGCGAGCGCGATCCCTATCTGCGGGCGCGCGTGCCGCGTGAACGCGTCCGGATGATCTGGACCTCGGCGCTGGAGACGCGGCGCTTCGAGGCGGAGCTCAAAGCGTTTGCGGCCGAGATCGCGCAACTCGCCCCGGCGCGGCTTCGCTCGCCGCTCCCCCCGTCGTTGGGTCCCGTCAAAATGGCGAAGCAGGTCGTGGTCGCCGGCAGGAGCAAGGGATGAGTTACCTCCGTCTCGCCGGGCAGTTCGCGGTGATCCTCCTGTTGTTCGCAGGCGTAGCGGCGCTTGCCGACTGGCCGACCTACCGGCAAATCCCGCCGGGATATGGCGTCGTCATGCTGACTTTCGTCCACGGCGCCGAGCGGGTCGCGGAATGCCGGCGCCTGTCGGCGCAGGAGATCGCCAAGCTTCCGCCGAACATGCGGCGAGTGCAGGATTGCCCGCGCGGCCGTCGACCCGTCTATGTCGAACTCGACATCGACGGCCGGCCCATCTTTCGCGCAAGCCTGCCGCCGAGCGGGATCGCCGGCGACGGTCCGGCGCGGGTCTACGAGCGTTTCGTGCTGCCGGCGAGCGACTACGATCTCGCCGTTCGGATGCGGGACACCGGGCGCAGCGAAGGATTCGACCACGAGAGCACCAAACACGTCGCGCTCGCCCCAGCGCAGCTGCTCGTGATCGACTTTCGCGCGGAAACCGGCGAGTTCGTCTTTCGTTGAGGATATATAGGGTCAATCAGGACGGAGCGAACCATGGCGCTGCTGGAATGGAAGGATCGCTACAGCGTCGGCATTGCGGCGGTGGATCACGAGCACAAAGAGCTGATCGATCTCATCAATCGACTATACGACCAGTGGGTGAAAGGCGGGCCGCGCGGTTCGGTTGAGGGCTTCTTCGGCGACCTCTACAAAGGCATTTCCGCTCATTTCGCGCTGGAGGAGCGGTTCATGCGGGAGCGCGGCTACGATCAACTCACCGCGCACAAGAACGATCACGAGCGGTTGCTCGACGAAATCCGCGACATCATGGACGATTTCGTCGACGAGGAGCAAACCGCGAGCGCCCTCTCCGGCCGGCTCGAAGCCTGGTTTTCCCGCCATTTCGAGACGCACGACGCGCGCCTGCACCACAAGTTAGGCGCACATCCGCATTGACCTTCCGCCTGCGTCCGCGTGCCGATCGGGGGCGCTGCAAAATAAAGCATGTTGCAAATAGAAGGACGTCATAGGATGTTGAAAAAACTGATGGTCTCGGTCCTTTCCTTGGCCGCCTCGAGCGGGATCGCCTTTGCCGGCGACGTGGCGGCTGGCCAAACCGTGTTCAAGAAATGCGCCCCATGCCACGACCTCGGCGAGACCGCCAAGAACAAGGTCGGCCCCGAACTGAACGGGCTCGACGGACGCCACTCTGGTCAAACGCCGGGCTACAACTACTCTGCCGCCAACAAGGGTTCGGGGATTATTTGGAGCGAGGCAACCTTCAAGGAATACATCAAGGATCCCAAAGCGAAGATTCCGGGAACGAAGATGATCTTCCCCGGCATCAAGAACGAAAAGGAGGCCGACGACTTATGGAGCTTCCTCCAGCAATACGGGCCGGACGGAAAGAAGAAGTCGTAATTCGGTCGCGCCGACCGCCGCGACCGGCTGGCTTGCGGTTTTCGACAGCCGAGCTGCGGTAACATGCAGGAGATTTCGCCGCGACTTGCCAAGGTATTTGCGGCAATCGACGCGGCCAATGCCGGCGATCCCGAGCACATCACGGTTGACGGCCGGCGCGAGCCGGCCGCCGTCGTGGATGGCTGGCGCATGAGCGAAACGCTGGCGCGGATTTCCCCCGACGCATCCGAACTCGTGCGGATCGCGGCCCGCGGTCATCATATCGAGCGCTGGACCTCGCCGCGGCAAACCTATCCGGCCGGCCGCATCGGCTACCTCAAATGGCGAAAAGACCTGAGCGTGTTTCACGCGCAACGACTCGCCGCCATCATGCAGCCGCTCGGCTATTCCTCCGACGAGATCGAGCGGGTCGGCGCCCTCGTGCGCAAGGAGGGACTTGGCTCCGATCCGGAGACGCAACTGATCGAGGATGCTTCGTGTCTCGTTTTCCTCGCCTGCGGCCTCCGCGACTTCATGGCGAAGACCGAGGAAGACAAGCTCGCGCGTATTCTCGCCAAGACTTGGCGAAAAATGTCGGAGAACGGCCACCGACACGCGCTTGCGCTCGATCTGCCGGCGCATGTGCACGCTCTCCTCGAGCGCGGGCTTGCGGCGCTGACGCGGCGGCCCGAAACGTCGTAAATCCTGCCGGATTGCGCATGCTTTATTAGTCAGGACGCCCCTGCGCTGCGGAAACGCCACTCCCGCCCCTCGCGATCTGTCGCCCAGACACGGACGCCCGCGAACGATCTGAGCGCCTCGGCGATCTCGTTGCGCGAGGCGGCGTAGAGCACCGTGGATAGGGCGTCGGCTACAACTGCCGCGCGGTCAGCCGGGACCGTGTCATGACGAGGAACTTTCGCCGACCTCGCGCATGGTCGCTGTGACGGCAAGGATACGCCCGGAGGGATCGCGTATCGCCGTAAGCATAGCGTCGAGCGGCACGCGGGAGCCGTCGTGCCGCACGCCCTCAATATCGAGGATATGATCGGGCGTGTAGTTCATGATGTTCGTGGTCATCACGCGCCGATAGTTGCGCCAGTGGTCGGCGCGCTCCGCCTCGGGCATGAGGAGGTCGATGGTCTTGCCGATCGCCTCTGCGGCCGAATAGCCGAATATGCGCTCGGCCATCTCGTTCCACTCGCGAATGACGCCTTCACGATCTGCGACAATCACCGCAAACGCGGCTTCGGACGCGGACTCTTCCGGTATTGCTGGCATCGATCCATTCATCCTGCTCTGATGCGAAAGTGTAAGGCGGATCGGAGCGTCACGATTCGCTCGGCGCGCTGAACCGCCACTCGCGCCCGTCTCGGTCAGTCACCCATGCGCGTGCGCCGGCAAAACGCGGCAGCACCATTTCGATCTCCTCGCGCGAGGCGGCGGAGAGCGCCGTTGACAGGGCGTCCGCCACCGCCGCCGAGCGGTGCGAGACGGTCAATCGCCGCCAATGCTGCGCGCTGCGGCCGGTGCGCGGATCGAACAGGTGATGGGCAAGCCCGCCCGCCCCGAGCACGCAGCCGGCGCCCTCCGAGGTCGCAAGCGCGCCTGCGGACAGCGCGATAGGCTCCGCGTTCTCGCGAAAAACCTGCCACGGCGCGCCATCCGCGCGCGGTCCGAGCGCATGCTGCTCGCCGAGGTCGACCAGCACATGGACGAACCCGCGCTCGCGCAGCAGGTCGGCGATGCGGTCGGTTACGTAGCCCTGGCCGAGACCGTTGAGCGTGATGCGTTGGCCGTCGCCCAACTGGATCGCATCTACAGCGAACCTGATCCTGCGCCAATCCACCCGCGCGCGAGCGTCAGCGATCAGCGCCTCAGGCGGAAGCGCGGCCGTCGATCGTCCTGCGAACCAGTTGACATGTGCCTCCCACAGCGCCTGCACGGTAGGGTCGTACAGGCCGCCGCTCGCCCGGGCGACGGAAATCGCGAGCGCAAGCGCGCGCCGCAGATCACCGGATGGGCTGGCCAACGCGCCGTCGCGATTGAGGCACGCTATCGCCGAGCGGTCGCGGAAAAGGCTGAGGGCATCTTCAAGTCGATCGATCTCGGCAACCGCCATGCGAATCGCCGCGCGGACGGCATGGGGTTCTCCGCCGCAGAACAACAGACGCGCATCGGTTCCCAAGGCCGTTCCGCGCCATTCGTGGTCGATCGCCGTCGCAAGTCCACGCGTGACGCCGAGCGCAAGCCCGGCGGCGGTCGCGGCGAGAACAGTGAAAACCCGACGTCGGCTGAAATGCTCGCGCATGGGGTCGTCCTCAGGACCGCAACAGTCCGGCAGCCTGCTTGGCGGCGCGCGAGGACTTTTGCCGCGCGCGGCGCTCGGCCCCGCGCAGCAGGTGCAGGCAGATCCGCTTGTCGAAGTAGATCGCCTGGCATTGCAGGCAGTGGATGCATTCGTTCGGATTGATCTGCCCGAGCGGATGAATCGCCTGCACGGTGCAGTGCCGGGCGCAGACTTGGCATTCGAACCCGCACTCGCGGTAGCGCCGCAGCCAATCGAACATGCGCAGCCGCGCCGGGATGGCGATCGCCGCGCCAAGCGGGCAGAGATAGCGGCAGAAAAAGCGCTCGACGACCAATCCGACCACGAGCAATCCCACGGCATAGACGACAAACGGCCAGTCGCGCATGAATTTCAGCGTGATCGCGGTCTTGAACGGCTCGACTTCAGCAAAGCCGAAGGCCGCCATGATCGAGTTGAGCGAAACGGCGAGGATGACGAGGAAGATCACGTATTTGACCATCCACAGCCGTTCATGCAGCCCGAAGGGGATATTGAACTGGGGCACGCCGAAACGGCGCACGAATATGTTGAGCAATTCTTGAATGGCTCCGAACGGGCACAGCCAGCCGCAGAACACGCCGCGTCCCCAGAACAACATGCTCACCGCGACGAAGCTCCACAAAATGAACACCATCGGATCGAGCAGAAACAGCTCCCAGCGAAATCCCGACAGGAAAGCTTGGATGAAGGTAACGACGTTGACGACCGACAACTGCGCATTGGCGACGAGGCCAAGAAAGACGAAGGTGATCGCGAGGTAGACGGTGCGCAGCCGATGATAAAACTTGACGCGCGAAGCGACGGCCTTCTGGAAAACGAGAATGGCGCCGAGCGCCGCCAGCATAAGGCACAGCAACGCGATCTCGAATCGCCGCGCCCACCAGATGTCCTGCCACAGCGGCGCCTGCATTGGCGCAAGCTCAGGCGCGCGCGCCTCGGCGCTGCCGGCTGCCGGCGAAAGCTTTGGCGCTGCGCCGGCAGCCGTCTGATCGGCGGAGCGGATGAGATAACGCTCCGGCACGCGATACTCGAGCGAGACGATCGGCGGAGGGTCCAGCCCCGGCGGGTCGCGTACGAGCGTCAGGTCGAGTCGGAATGGCTCGGTCGGATCGAAGCCGGTCGAATGCGCGACGCGGAACAGGCCGATCTCGCGCAGTTCCGGCGCGCCCGGCGCGCGCAGCGCATTGACGTGGGTGTAGTCGGCGGCCGCAAATCGAACGGTCGTGGCGCCCTGCACGATTTCGATGCGGTCGAACACGCCGGAGCGGCGCCACTCCGTGCCCATGAAGGAATAGAGCCCGGTCCCGCCGATCAGAACGAGGTTGTCGTCGGGGCCCAATCGCGCAAGTTCACGCTCGAACACCCGCTGATCGACCAGACTTTCGCCGATCGCGGGCGGAGTCGCCAAAGCAAGCCACAATTCGATGAAGGTCTTGTCCGGCTCGCTATCGGGAACGCCGGTCAGGCGCGCGGCTTCGCCGCGCGTGAGCACGAGCCGCCGAACCGCACCCTCCGCGACCAGCATCGGCCAGGACAGGCGGCGCAGCGTCTCGCGATCCAGGCGCGGCTTCGCGCTTGGATCGGCTTGTGCCGATCGCACGCGCAGGACCGCGCGCGCCGAACGCAGGATCGCGTCGCGAATCACGGTGCTCGTGACGCTCGCTCCGGCGACGATAGGCGGCCCCGCAGAACCCCCCGTTGCCCGCGCCGCCGCGGACGCGTTTACGTCGAAGCCGCGAAAATTCGCGACATAAGCGGCGAGCGCCTCGCGCGGAATGCCGATCACGAGGATCGGCTCCTCATGGGCGGCGATCGTCGCTCCCGCAATTATGCCTTCCGGCGTCACCGCCGCCACGATATCGAGCGGCCGCCCGGAGTAGCCGACGGAGCCTGACACCTCGTGCGTCGAGAACGCGTAGCCGAGCACGCGACCATCCCCGGCGCGCACCGCCGCGGATGGCGGCATGCCGCCCGCTTCTTCCACCACCGCAGCGAGGTCAGCCGCAAAGAAGTTTTTCGCCACGCCAAGGTCTGCGGCGGCCGAATGGCTCACGGCAATGGTAAGGACGGCGACGCTCAGAACGAGCACACGCCATAACCCGTATCGACTGCCCAATCCGAAGGCATCGAGTACGCGCTGCACAATAAGTAGCACACTGTCCATCCACTGCGCCGCCCCTGCTGTGGTCAATGCCAGCAACGCCCGGATATACCTTAACAAAAGTCAAGGAAAGTTCGGTGTGCAGCGCAGAAAGACTAGGCTCTCTGATTTCAGGGAGCGCATTTATGCAGCACAAGTCAGCTATCAGATTGCTCGGGGGCGCCGCATTCCTCAGCGCCGTGCTTTTCGGCATGACGGCCGTAAGCCACGCGCAGACCCAGCAGCCGCCGGCGGCAAAGCCGGCGCAGTCCGACATTAAGCAGCACGAGACGACCCCAGGCGGGCAATACCAGCCGAGCCTCGACGTCTTAGGCGAGAAGCAGCTCGAGCAGCCGGGAACGAAGCCCGGCGACCCGGTGCTCAGCAAGGAAGAGTTCCAGCAGGCAAGCCGCATTTATTTCGAGCGCTGCGCCGGCTGCCATGGCGTGCTGCGCAAAGGCGCGACCGGCAAGGCGCTCACGCCTGACCTCACCAAGAAGCTCGGCTTCGACTATCTCCGCGACTTCATCACCTACGGCTCGCCCGGCGGCATGCCGAACTGGGGCACTGCGGGCGATCTCAAGCCGGAAGAGGTCGAGCTGATGGCCCGCTA
>JBAPYK010000316.1:0-5660 GCA_049284695.1 Rhodoplanes sp.
CTTTAATGAGTCGCGCCGGTATTCGGCCCGACATCAGCGAGCGTGTTTTGGGGCACGTGATTGCTGGTGTGGAGGGCGTCTACGATCGTCACCGCTACGATGAGGAGAAGGCCGACGCGCTGGGCCGGCTGGCCAATCTGATCGAGCAAATCATCATGGACACGCCGAACGTGGTGGAGCTCCATCCGCCTGTTGCGCGACGATCTGGATGAGGACGGCGGCGGCGATCCGGATTGTGAAGCGGCGGCCGGTAGCGGAGTTATGATTGTCGCTGATCTGCAGCTTTGCAAGTTTTTTTCGCCGCCGCTGTTAGATTGTCGCTGAACGCCGTCACGCTGTGTCTGATTGACGCTGAGCGTCGTCAGCGCTTTCCCTTGATTGTCGCGTGGGCGGGCGGGCGACCTGGACCGTGCTTGCGATCGAGCGCGGCGCGACGTCGATAGCTTTCGACATTCATCTCGAAGATGGTGGCGTGATGGACGAGGCGATCGATGGCGGCGAGCGTCATCGCTTGGTCTGGGAACACCTTTCCCCATTCGCCGAAGGGCTGATTGGCGGTGATCAGCATTGATCTGCGCTCGTAGCGGCACCCGATCAACTCGAACAGCACGCTGGTTTCGGCTTGATCCTTGCTGACGTAGACGATGTCGTCGAGGATCAGCAGATGATACTTGTCGAGCTTGGCGAGCGCACTTTCGAGGGCGAGTTCACGGCGAGCGATTTGCAGACGTTGGACGAGGTCGCTGGTTCGCATGAACAAGACGCGCCATCCGTTCTCGACGAGCGCGAGCCCGATCGCTGCCGCGAGATGGCTCTTGCCGGCGCCGGGCGGGCCGAACAACAGGAGATTGGCGCCCTTTTCGAGCCAGCTATCGCCGGCGGCGATCGCCATCACCTGCGCCTTGCTCACCATGGGAACGGCGGCGAAGTCGAAGCTTGCGAGCGTCTTGCCGACAGGCAATCGGGCCTCGGACAGATGCCGCTCGATGCGGCGACGACCGCGATCGGCGATCTCATGCTCGGCGAGCGCGGCCAGGAAGCGGGCGGCCGGCCAGCCTTCCTTGTCGGATTGCTCGGCGAGCTTCGCCCACATCGATTTGATGGCGGGCAGGCGCAAGTCGGAGAGCATGAGCTCGATGCGCGCGGCGTCGACGGGATTGGTCGTTTTCATGCTGCGCCTCCGTCAAGCTCGAGCTCGATGTTTGACGCACAGACAGCGGCCAACTCGTCATAGGCGGAGAGCGGGACGAGTTCGACGACAACGTCTGGGATCGCGGCCCGATCGGGCTTGAAGCGCTCGCGCAGCCGGTCGAGGTCGGGCAGAACGCCGGCGTCAAGATCGGCGTCGATCGCCTGTGCGAGCTCACGTTCGCAGGCGCGGTCATGCGCGAGCGCAAGCAAGCCGACCATGATGCGGCAGGCCTGCTTCTCGCTCTCGGCCGCCAGCAGCGCCTCGAAGGCGCGGGCATAGGCGCGATGCGGGAACAGCTGATCGCGATAGATCAGATTGAGGAGCGCCATCGGCTTCTTGCGCAGCGCATGGATGACGTGACGATAGTCGACGACGTGGCCATGCTTGCCGCTTCCTTGCGGCGGTCGGCCGCGCCGCAAGGTCAGAAGTTGCGTGGAGCCGAGGAAGCACTCGAGCCGGTCGTCGTAGAGGCGAACGTTGAGACGATGGCCGATCAGACGCGAAGGAACGCTGTAGAACACGCGCCGCAGCATGAAGCCGCCGCTCGACGTGACCAGCACGCGCGCCTCCTCGTAGTCGGTGGTGCGGCTTTCCGGAAGCGGCTTGAGCGCCGGACGCTCGATCTCGATGCGCTTGCGGTTGCGGGCGTTGCGGCGTCCGACGGTCTCGTCCACGAAGCGGCGGTAGGCGGCCAGATCCGCGAAGTCGCGCGAGCCGCGCAGCAGGAGCTCGTCGCGAAGCGCCTTCTTAAGATGCCCATGCGCGCTCTCGATCGCGCCGTTCTCGTGCGCGACGCCGCGATTGTTGCGCGACGGCGTCATGCCGTAATGGGCGCACAGCTCCTCGTAACGTCGGGTGAGGTCGTCCTGGGCGACCCGATCGAGATTGCGGAACGCCGCCGACAGGCTGTCGCTGCGGTGTTGTTCCGGCGCGCCGCCCAACGCCCACAGCGCATTCTGCAGGCCCTCCGCGAGCGCCACAAAGCTCTCGCCGCCGAGCACCACATGGGCATGTTCGAAGCCGGAGAACGCCAGCCGGAAGTGGTAGAGCCGATGATCGAACGGCTCGCCTGCGATGGTGACGCCGAGCCCGCTCATGTCGGTGAAGTCCGACAGGCCCAACCGTCCCGGCGGATGCTCCTGGCGAAAGATCACGTCGCGGTTGGGACCGTTGAGCGCGCGCCAGCCGGCGATGCGGCGCTCCAAGGTCCGCCGCACGCCCGGGTCGATGCCAGGATGCCGGCGGCAAAGCTCCTCGAAAATCGCCACCGGGCGGACGCCCGGCGCGGCCTCCAGCATCGGTACGATCTCGCTGTCCCATACTCCGGCAAGCGGGTCGGGGCGGCGGCGTCCGCGCGGCTTCTTCTTCTGCGACGGTAGCCGCGGATCGCTTTCAATCCGGTAGGCGGTGGCGGTGCTGAACCCAGCCTTCGCCGCAGCGATGGCCGGACCATGGTTCTGACGGGACTTCATGTACAACCTCGTCTGGCAGTCGGTGATGTGTCGGCCAGGCAAGCGCTGATCCTTCTCGTGACGAAGAATCAGATGCTGCGCCTGACCACTCCGAACGCCAGAACGCGCCAGTCCCCTCTGGGGAAAACGCGCCGCCGGGGCCGCCTGACTGCGGTCGGGCTACGCCCTTCCTGCGTCAGTCAACCCCGTCGCCATTCTCATCCTGATTGTCGTTCCCTTCTCACCATGATTGTCGCGCGGCACGACGCGACTACCGCCACCGATCGTGCCCAGCCAAGGCGATCCGAGCGTGACCGGAGCGATTGGCCGCAATCCGTACCACATAGCTGCACTGCCGCCCGAGGTGCGGCCCGAAGCCAGCCAGAAAAAGGAGCTGCCGCCGCAGTTCCAGCGGACGCTATATATCAATCTCGTTGATCAGCTGAATTTCAACCCGAATCTCCCACGCCGCTTCTACACGGTGCCGGACTTGGGAAACCGCTACACGCAGGTGGTGGCTCCGGTCGGCGACCTTTCACTGTCTTATACCGCCGAGGTCGACCTCGACATTTTTCGAGCCGATTCTGCAACGGTCCACGAGATGGACGTTCGGGACCTTCCGCTCGACATTCTGCCTTATCTTCTTCCGAGCCGATTTGTGCCGTCAGACAGGCTCGCGAACTTCGCGATGCGCGAGTTCGCCGGGTTCCCTAGAGGTCACCTTCGCGTCAGTATGATCTGCGGTTGGATCTATCAAAACATCGAGTACCGCCGCGGCAGCAGCGACGCTCAGACGACCGCAATCGAAATCCTTGTCCAACGCGCCGGCGTCTGTCGAGACTTTGCGCACCTCGGCATTACCTTCTGTCGCGCTCTCGGCATACCGGCCCGCTTTGTAACCTGTTATGCGTTCGGCCTCTCGCCGTCCGACTTCCATGCCGTGTTCGAGGCCTATCTGGGTGGGCGTTGGTGGCTGTTCGACGGCACGCGGCAGGCGGCTCTAGATGGCTTGGTGCGTATCGGAATAGGGCGTGACGCCGCCGAGGTCGCGTTCGCGACCCCCTTCGGCCAGATAAATCCTGGCCCGATCAAGATTTGGATCGAGAGGGCCGATGCCCAGATCGACGGCGGGCCGCGAACGACCGATGCGATCAGCACCGACGAGGACGCGCCAAACGCTGGCGCGGATTGATAGAATCCATCAACTCGGCAGGCCAGATCGAGGCCCTTGTAGCCGACTACAACCAGCACCCGCCGGCATTGCACCGATCTGCTGCCGCTCCAGCGCAATCTGTCCGTTGAGTTTAAGGTTGGCTATGAAGTCACGAAAAGATGTCAGGCTGACTGACATCTTTTGTCCTCTCCGCGGTCCTGTTCCTCGCTCCACCTTCGCCAGCTGTCCTTCCCGAAAATCATATCCGCGCATAGCAATGATGCAGCCCTGACAGAACCGGCGCAGCGACAACAGCCCCGTGCCGTTGGACGGCTCGACCGAGGGGAACATCCTTGTTCAATGAAAGATGGGTCCGCTTCTCATTATAATAGATTATTTAGCACCACAACTTCGAACGCGAGCGCAGAAACCCAGCATTTGCAGCGTTTTCCAACACTATCAAACGTCCACCCTCGGAGTTGGGTCAAGGACGACCACCGCATGCGCCGCAACTAACACTAACCTCGCCCATGCGACCGGCGACGCCAATCAACGCTGTGCTCGCCGCCGCCGACTACAACTTCCGCCGCCTCATCCAGTGGCTAACCCGTATTTCTCACCTGTCCCACCCAGACGGCGAGCTAAAATCCAATTTTGAATCCTAGATCAATGCATTACGAGGTATTGGCTCGCAACCAGCAAAAAACAGTCTGTATTTCGGACTTTTTGAGCTTTTACGGTTTCTCGCCGCCAATTGTCTGATCAGACTCAGATATTCCGACGAGTGGCGATATCTTTTCGCGAGTGTGAGAAATCCAGGCTAAGCCTTTTGTTGCTCCAAAATCCGCGTACGAGGCTCGAATGGGCGCGCCTATGATTGAATCTGGAAGCGAATTACCCAATCCTGTGCGTTGAGGCCAGGTGAGTCGATCCTGACTGGAAAGTCATTGGGGGTGAGGTGTGTCATTTGCCAGACAGTGCCGTCGGGCAGCTCCATTTGAATTCCGTTGTCAGCTACACTGACAATTGTAACTTTGGTTCGGACACCGGCCGCCATCTCGATTTCTATTTCGGATCCCGCTTGGACTGGACTGGGCGAGCGTCCAGGGATCGTCGGAGTCTCTACTAAGCGGAGGGATGTTCCAACGCCGATCTTGGAAAAATTCGTGCGACCTACCCATGCCATGACCGCCTCCCAATATTTCTGCATCTGGCACTTCGATTGAGGACGGCGACCCCCAAAGTCGGTGCGCCCTGCGGCACCCCAGGACCGCCGGAGAGAAGGGCGATGACGCCTCTCTTACCCTGGAACGCGAAAGACGGCAAACCGTTCGAGGTCGTTAATGGTCTGGCGTGACCCGCCGAGAGGAATCTCCACCTTCCGCCCTTCGCGGTGAACGGTCACGATCACCTGACCGTCGCCGCGCTTTTCCTCGTGATGGTCGAATCGGCACCCCCATTCGGCCAGCCATTTTCGAAATGTTGCGCTTTCCATCGATCTGTTCCCGTCTTTGAGCCCTCACTTGTTTCTCAATACTTGCACCCGGGCGTCTATTGGCTGATAGAGAAAGAACGCTGGGCAATTGTTGGTAACCTCTGCAGAGAGCGGGCTGGAGGAAGGCTGTTGCGTCACATTGAATGGCCGTGCATTTATGCGGCCTGTCGATTGTTGCAAGCCCGATCATTCACACCATTCTAGGAGTTTTGAAATGGCCTTCACCGCCGGTCACATCACGCCGCTCGTCGCCCTTGGCGCCGGCATTTTGATCTTGATCATGCCGAGGCTGTTGAACTTCATCGTCGCCATCTATCTCATCGTGGTAGGCTTGGTCGGGCTCAACGGTATCTACCATTTTATAAAATA
>JBAPYK010000317.1:0-2449 GCA_049284695.1 Rhodoplanes sp.
CAAAAACTTCTGGAAGGGTTCTCGGCGAGCGAGCGCAAGACACTGCTCGGCTTCCTGATCCGTCTCCAGGCGCAGGTCAGCGCGGCGAACCTGATCGATGTCGTATAAAATGAAGCGCTGCGGCGCAGTGGCGGCCGTTGTTTTATGAGAATTCATGCAAGCCCGCGCATACGTTTTCTCAAAGATGAGGATTTACGCGCGTACCGAGCTTCAAGTCGCGGCACGCGCGCCGCAAGGTGCAATTGACATTCCGATCCATGCGGCATTTTTTTGCAGGACGATGCAGCGCATTTCACGCCGGGGCGATCGCACCAGTCGCAAAATGGGGTGGCCCTGGCGAATCCTAAGCATCGACAATCGAGGGCAGGGCGACGCATGAGGAGCGCAAAGTGAGGATACAGAGGATTGCTTTCGCCGCAGCGGTTGCTCTCGCGGCAGTTTTCCCGGCATCGGCGGGCGCGCAGGAGCCGATCAAGATCGGGTTCATTTCGACCTTTTCCGGCCCCACCGGCGGCTTGGGACAGGAACTGTTCGACGGCTTCAAGCTCGGCCTCAAGAGCGTCGGCAACAAGCTTGGCGGGCGTCCGGTCGAACTGATTCAAGGCGACGATCAGGCCAAGCCCGATGTCGGGCGTCAGCTCGCTGACAAGATGGTCGAGCGCGACCGCGTGCACATCGTCACCGGGATCAATTTCTCCAATGTATTGCTCGCGCTCGCCAAGCCGGTGCTCGATTCCGGCACCTTTCTCGTTAATGTGAATGCGGGGCCGTCGCTGCTCGCCGGCCGCCAGTGCCATCCGCATTTCTTCTCGACCTCGCACCAGAACGATTCGACCGCCGAGGCGATGGGCATCCATGTGCAGAACAAGGGCGTCAAACGCATGTATCTGATGGCGCCCAACTACCCCGCGGAGAAGGACTTCATCGGCGGGTTCAAGCGCTACTACAAGGGCGAGATCGTCGACGAGATCTATACGAGCTTCGGGCAGCTCGACTATGCCGCCGAAATCGCGCAGCTGCGCGCCAAAAAACCGGACGGCGTTTTCTTTTTCTATCCGGGCGGCATGGGGATCAATTTCGTGCGGCAATATGCGCAGGCCGGGCTGAAAGATGAGATTCCGCTTTACGGCCCCGGGCCGTCGCTCGACCAGACGGTGCTGCCCGGGATCGGCGATGCGGCGCTCGGCGCGTTTGCATCAGTCTACTGGGCGGAGACGTTGACCGATCCGGAAAGCAAGAAGTTCGTCGCCGATTTCGAGGCCGAATACGGCCGCCTGCCGTCGGAGAACGCCGCCCAGGCCTATGACGGCGCGCGCCTGATCGCTGCAGCGCTCGATTCGATTGGCGGCAAGATCGAGGATAAGAAGGCGTTCCGCAAGGCGCTGGAAACCGTCAAGTTCGACACCGTGCGGCCCGGCTTCCACTTCAACACCAACCATTTCCCCATTCAAAATTACTACCTGACCGAAATCGTCAAGGACGAGAAAGGCCGCCCGATCATGGCCAATCGCGGCGTGATCACCAAGGACCATCACGACGCTTATTACAAGGAATGCAAAATGCCGGCGGATTGACGATGTCGCGCGTTACGCGACCGCGCCGAGAGAGCGCTCGGCGTCGGCTTCAATAGCAATCGCTGCATAGGGAGCAAGGAAAAGCCATGGCCTATATCTTCAAGGAGGACGAATTGCCGTCGCTGGTGTCGGTCGTCCCCGGACGCGAACGCACCTTTTTCGTCAATCAGGAGCTCGCCCACATCGACGATATGCTGGCGGGGGTGATGCACTATAAGCAGGGCGCGGCATCGCCCTACCACTACCATGCCAATTGCGAGCACTTCTATTTCATCATCGACGGCAAGGCGACGGTGGAATCGGAAGACGGAGTGCGGGCGATCGGGCCGGGCGATCTCGTGTTCATTCCGGCGGAAGAAAAGCATCGCCTGCGCGCGACCGAGCCCCTGTTCTATTTCGAATGGCAGGCGCCAAATCGGTTCAAGACGACAATTCTGGACGGCACGCCCGACGATCTGCGTTGGGAACGGCGTGATGGGCGCGTCTGGGTGCAGACCTGAGCGCGTCGCCGGGGAACGGGAGCAAAGACCATGCCGCTGACTTTCATTGAAACGGCAAAACTGCCGCGCAAGCCATCGACCGGGCAGGGCGAGGTGACGGAAATTCTGAACGAGGCTCTCTGCGGCGCCAAGAATGGGCGCGGCGTGTTGCGCTGGCTAAAGCCTGGCGAAGCATTCTCACCCGAGGCAGGCGACCGCCACCAGCTCGTCTACCTGATGGCCGGCAAGGGCACGATCACGCTGGATGGCAAGGCCTACGACGTCGCGAGAGGCGCCGGGATCTACCTCGGGCCGGCGGAGACGGCCACCATCAAGGCCAATCAAGGTGCGGAGATGAAGCTGTTTCACCTCATGGTGCCGAAGGCGCAGAAGTAA
>JBAPYK010000318.1:0-2956 GCA_049284695.1 Rhodoplanes sp.
GGCACGTCTATAATGTGACTGGGCGCTCGCTGCTGCTATTCAGATTGTTGCATTCGCGGCGGCAGAACCCGACTCCACCGTCGAGAACCGCACCGAAGCTGACTTATACGCCACCCTCGTTCCAGCCTTCCAAGCAACCCAGCACGGCGCGGAGGCCCACAACAAGCGGACGATGCCCACGGTAGCCCGGAGATTAGGGAGGCTGAGGCCAGGCCAAGCCCGAGGGCCCTCGCGTCGGCCAATATGCCGCCGCCGACGCTTTCTGACACGGATATCCGCCGTGGTAGCGGATCGGGCCTTGGCCGTCGTGCCACAAAATCTATCTGCACGATGACCAGCTCCGGCCTACGATCTTGGAGAACAAGGCATGCAACAGCGTCAGCTCGGCGGCGCATTGCGTTTCCATGTTCGCTGCTACTACCGACCCGACGCCGCAGCGCCGACCGAGGCCTGGCCTACCGACCTCGCCGGCAACATCACCGGCGCGCGTTGCACTGGCTCGACCCATCGGCAACGACGAGGCTCCAGTGGACCGCCGAGGGCGGCTCTCCGCGCCGACCTGCCCCTTCTGGCGCGCGCCGCATAATTCCGAGCGGGGCCGCGGCGCCTGCGGCGTCGCGGCCCCGGGTGCGGCTCAGATCGGCGCGACCAGACGAGCGCGTGACCGCCTTCGGCCTCGACGAGGTTGGCGTAGATCGGTGTCGGGAGGAGGGATTCGTCGAGCTTCACCGAGAGATATAGAGATACACCGTGTTCTCCTTCGAGGTTCGCTTCCAAGCGGCACCGATTTCCGTCGCTTCGGTCGGCAGACCGCCTTCGATCAGCCGCGCGTGTGTGCTGGCCCTGCGATGCGCGATGAGGCGCGCAGGTGGGCCGCGCTCACGCGGACTTTGCCTCGTCGAGCGCATCCTTCCATTTCGACATGCTGTCGGAAATGATTCGCGTCGACGTTAGAGCAGCGTGATTGAGCTGCGCGTAGCCGGTAATTTCGCGCTGCACGCGTTCGCCCTCGTTCGCAATATGGTCGCGCAGATTTTGCAGTTCGCCGATCAGATTGTCGATTTCCTGCAAGGACGTGCCGGCGACGCGTTGCACCAATGATCGGATATTGCTGGCGGCGAACTCGCCGCTGCCGATGTCGGGCCGCTTCAGCGACTCCGGTTGCTTCAGCGACGCGAAATCGCGCCGGACGAACTCCCGGATTTCTCCTTCGAAAGTAGTCGCGACGTCATCGACATCCTGGGCTGTGGTCGGGTTCATGAACATGCTCCTTTTTTAACACAGCATGAACACCCGCGTGCGATACAACCCCCGACACGCAGGCTAGGCTACAACGATTTTCATTGGGTCAGGCAAGTTCCCCTCTAGCTTGCCAAGACTTCACAGAGGCCGAACGACGGATCGGCCTTGCTCGCTTAAAGACGCCAGAATGCCGAGTATATACGGAGGAACACTGACGCGGCGGTCCTAAGACCTTGCTCGTACAGAGCAGAGCATGGTCGAGAACTCGCTCTCGGTTAGTGCGCTCACTCAGGCCGGCGAAGCTCGTGTTCCGCACCGCCTGGCATCTGAGACTGTAGGTTCGCACCCGCCGTAAGTTGTGGCCTGATCACCGCCTCGATGATCGCATCAGCGAGCAACCGCGCAAGGCAATCGTAGCTCCAGTCGTTCATATGCAACTGGTCGGGCGCAAGAAAGGCTTCAAACGGGATGTTCTGGATCTCGCGCCAGCGCCGCATCACGGCGAAGCGCGGGAACAGGCCGACCCTCGTCTCCTTTGCCGTGCTCGCAAGCAGGCTCAGCATGTGCCCGTTTTCGGGCTTTGCAAGCACGCTCGGGGCGAACTGGGCGTCGATCAGGATTACGTCGGCGCCCAGCGTCTTCATGCGCACCACGCCTTCGTGAATAGCTGACGCCACCACGTTCACCGGATTGTCGCGCAGCACGGCATTGGTGCCTACCTGCCAGAGAACGAGGTCGGGTTGCTCGGCCGCGATGTTCCTCTCGAAGCGATCCAGCATGTCGCGCGCCTCCTCGCCGTTTACCCCGCGGTTGAGAACATTAATGACGCTGGAAGGAAAGGCTTGTTGCAGGACGGCGGCCAGACGGCTCGGATACGAGGCGGCGGGCGAGCTCGCGCCGGCGCCCGCCGTCGAGGAGGACCCGAGCGCGACGATAGTCAGCGGCGCGCGATCGCTCAATCGCTTCGCGGTATGCGGCAGGGCGTAGGCGAGACGGGTCAGGTCGTGTTGCGCATTACAGGCGCGCGGCTCGTCGCCGGCAAACGCGATCCCGGAGGACAACATGCAACAGCAAAAGAAGGCGGCGGTGCGTAAGATCGCAGGCATACTCGCCGGAATTCCTCTGATGACCCCGTCACTGCGAGAAATCGTAGCGGCCCTCCGACTCGCCGCCGTGAAACTGAGGCAACGGACCCGTTTCGAGCCTGATCCACGTAATCGGGACGCTAACACCTTTGAAAAATGCGACGAGCACTTCAGGGTTCACTTGCGACCTTGTTCGATGCAGCTCCACCGATTGCCACGGCTGCTGCAGTGATCATTTCCCCATCCCAGTCAAATGAGGGAAAAACCTAACACACAATCACGGGTGAGACTGTGTCCAAACGACAACACATGCCGCGGTTGTTGTAGACCGCCCCATTCGGAGCCACGGCTGCGCATGGTCGGTCTGCACCACGAGTATCCTCGCCTACGGGACGTGGCGATTGCGCAAGCGCAGAAGCGTCAGCCTCGTTGCGTACTGAAGGATTTCGACGACGACCGTGCTCGCGCTTGAGCCTCCACTTTCGCATCTACACCGGCGACGGCGATGGTGCGCGGGTGTCATGCGGTTTTCGCGTTTGACGAACGAAAAAGGACCCGGGCGCCTGTCATTGCCGGAACAATCACGGAAGAAGTTGAGAGGTCGTAGCACTTATCGTTAACGCTGAGTT